>NZ_JAWOUH010000032.1:0-35785 GCF_033339295.1 Vibrio sp. 704
TTAGGTTATTCGACGCCCAGTAACTTTATTGCGATGTTTCGTCGGGTCTATGGCGATTCACCCACGCGTTACTTTTCGAGTCGTGGCATATAGTTGCCAAGAGCTTACCTAAATTAGGTTCGTTTTTATGTACTGAGGTTTACATTCATTTACTCACGCAACATAAGCAAGTGCTTCTAGCTTCTTTCTGCCCGAATGAGCTGAAATCAATTTCGAAGTGGATAATAGATTCGTCGCGAACGCTACCATCTTGGTCGTAGAGTATTGGTTATCGAAACCATTAACTCATGTTAGTGAAAGGAAGTTCCTGAACCCTATAGTGCTTCTTTCACCAATCTTCTGTTTGGGCCATTATCTCTAACATCCAGACGCGAAATAGCATAAGATACACGGCCTTTACTAGCACTGAGCCACTCTTTGTAATGACAGATAAAACACAGCAAGCGACATTTGCCGATCTTGGCCTGATTCCAACATTAGTCGAGCGACTAGAAGCGTTGGAATACAGCCAACCGACGCCCATTCAATCCCGTTCTATTCCTGATATCCTTGAAGGGAAAGATATTATTGGTGGTGCCAATACGGGGTCTGGTAAAACCGCTGCTTTTTCGCTGCCAATCTTGCAAAAAATTGTTCAGCAAGACGAATCAAACAATCGCCGTGGCAACTTCGTTTCCCACCTGATTTTAGTACCAACTCGTGAGTTGGCATCACAGGTGGCATATAACGTCAAATCTTACTCATACCATCTCAGAGATAAGATCAAAACGGTTGCCGTATTTGGTGGTGTATCGGTGAACCCACAAATGCTGGCGCTTCGTGGTGGCTGTGACATCATTGTTGCAACGCCGGGTCGATTACTTGATCTGGTATCCAGTAACGCGATTAAGTTGGACCAAGTAAAAACGCTTGTTCTTGACGAAGCCGACCGTATGTTGAGCCTCGGATTTACCGAAGAACTGAATAAGATTCTTGCGTTACTCCCAGAGAAGAAACAGACGCTGTTATTTTCTGCAACTTTCCCTGATAAAGTGACGACGTTGGCTCAGCAGTTGCTCCGCGACCCTGTTGAAGTTCAGTTGCAGAGCGCAGAAGCCAGCACTTTGGTGCAGCGCGTGTTTAGTGTAAATAAAGGTGAGAAGACGGCGGTACTCGCGCACTTAATCAAACAGCATCAGTGGCGACAGACTCTGATTTTTGTGAATGCTAAGAATGCCTGTAATCATTTAGCTCAAAAGTTGTCAAAACGCGGTATTACCGCTGAAGTTTTCCATGGTGATAAAGGGCAGGGCGCTCGTACTCGTGTCCTTGACGGTTTTAAGTCTGGCGAGATTCAAGTTCTTATTGCCACCGATATCGCAGCACGCGGCCTTGATATAGAAAAACTTCCAGTGGTGATTAACTTCGATCTTCCGCGTAGCCCTGCTGATTATATGCATCGAATCGGTCGTAGTGGTCGTGCTGGTGAAGTAGGTTTAGGGTTATCTCTTATCGATTACGACGACTACCACCATTTCAAAGTGATAGAAAAGAAAAATAAGTTTCAACTTGAACGCGAGCAGGTAGTCGGTTTTGAAGTGGAAGACGATCAGAGTGAAGCCTACTTTTTACCAATGAAGCCGCGAGCGAAGCCGGCAGGTACGGGTAAAAAGAAGAAAAAGCGTAATCAATAGAAAACGTAAACTACATGTGAGTTTACTTACGGGAGTTGTTAGAGAAAAGGAATGCTCACTAGCTTGAGTCTTCGCTTCTAGCCATTCCTTTAAAGAACAATAGAGCCCTGCTGGAGCTACCAGTAGGGCTCTATTGCTTTTCAAGATAGTGTTATTGGCGACGAGCAGGGCGTCCGCGAGGTGAACGCTTTTTAAATGCAGACGCTGCTTTGGCTTGTGACTTAAGAATAGAGTCAACGGTTAGCGGCATTGGCTCTTTAGGTTCAAGGCCATGAGGGAAGGTACGAGCTCTTGGTGGTAAGTTGTATTCTTCTTCGCTCGCGCGTGGCATGCGCTTAAAGCGATAAAGGTAAAAGTTTTCTAATTTTTCTCTCGCCCATTCGGTTTTCTTTAAATACTTCACGCTACTTGCAATCGAAGGCTTAGTGTTAAAGCAATTAAAACGCATTGCTGTATCTAGAATGTCCCAGCCGTAAAAATCCACTAACTCTTGCAACATAGTCTCTAGCTTTAATCCGTGCAGTGGATTGTTCTGTTGCAGCTCGATTCTCTCTTCGTCAGTCATCATTTTTAAGGGCCTTACTCATTAAAGGGCGGAGTTTAACAAAGTATACAATGTAGAGATATCTATAGTTACTTTGCGATGGATGCGAGCACAGTGCTCTCTACCTTGAAAGTATAAATCGGAATTGGCCGCTCTACTTGGCTCTCTGCTCAAAAATGACTCTTAAAAGTTCAAGCGTCCCAGCTCGATGTTAAATTATTGTGTAATAAGTGAGATTTTTGTTGTTCTTTTACTAATGTCTAATATTCCTACCCATAGCAACACATGCTTAATAAGCTCAAAATCAAAATTGGTTCATGCCGCTTTCTTAGTATGGCCTAGAAGTTTGATGTGGGTGTTGTCTCGTATTGGTCGAAGGCCTGTCTACCAAGCGAAACTCTAGTTGACGTAGTTCAACGTTGAAACATAAAAGGATGACTCAATGTCTGACAAAAGTAAGACTTTTTACAGGGATGTGCGCAAAAAACCGCATGAATTTGAAAGCCGAGAAGACTTTCTAAATCATGATTTAACCGTCATGAGTTTCCGTCGCTGGGGAATTCATTTGCCTTCACGTGATTACAGTATTGAAATCGAAGACTGGGTACCGGCATTAGCAGCAACCATTGGTAAAGTGGTTATGGTCACTGCCATGGTTTCCGCTTTTGCTGCTCAGTTTGGTTTATCTCCGGAATTCATTGCAGAAAACGTGCGTTACGAATTACTTATCGCTGGAGCCCTGTTCGTCATCCTGTTTTCTGCCATCCTAAACCCGAATGCAAACTTAGCGGGAACCCATGGACCAATGATACCGCTGATTCCTACGATTGCAGCTGCAGGAGGGCACCCTCTCGCGCTAGGTTTGATGGTGTGTGTTTTTGGGTTAATTCTCGCCTTAACCAAAGGTGGCTCTAAACTCATGACTCTTACTGGTATCGGGGTTCGAGGAGGGTTGTTGATCTACCTTGGTGCCGTTGGGTTGCTCGGGCAAATTAATAAGACGGAAGCGTGGGCTGCAAGTACGGACCAAGGTTACATTTCGTTTGTGGTCATAGGCCTAACCGTTATGGTTTACGCTTACTTAGCCAAGATCAATAAACGTTGGCTCGCTATCCCATTGTGCTCTGCACTCGCGGGTATTGTTGCTTATTTGATGGGCGCTGAGTTTGCTTTTACCACAGAACCGGGCCTACCTAATTTCAGTCCATTCTACTGGTGGGGGGAAGATACAGGCTGGCAGCTAGGCTGGCCAACCCTAGAGCACTTTATTGCCGTGACTCCATTTGCTCTACTGGCAGTCGCTATGTGGTCCCCTGATTATCTCGGCCATCGTGTGTTTCAAGAACTTAACTACCCAAAAGAAGCGAAAGGTGTACTCATGGATGTCGACGACACGATGGTCGGAGCATCTGTTCGTCAGGGGGTTGGTTCACTCTTAGGGGGCGGAAACCTAGCTTCTTCTTGGGGAACGTACATGATTCCTGCCGCAATTGCCAAGCGTCCTATTCCAGGTGGCGCTCTGTTGACGGGTTTCATGTGTATTGCGGCGGCGGTAATTGGCTACCCAATGGATCTAGCAATGTGGGAACCTGTTCTGCGCGTTGCTTTGATTGTGGGTGTATTCTTACCACTCCTTGAAGCGGGTATGCAGATGATCCATAAGCATAAAGATTCACTCAGTGCAGGTATCTGTATTTTTGCCTGTGCATTCGTTAATCCAGTCTTCGGTTGGGCAATCACGATGCTGTTGGATAACCTCGGGCTTATCGGCGACCATGAGCGTGCTAACGAACTATCGCGCAAAGATAAATATCTGATTCCTGGCACTGCGTTTATCGTATGTGCAGGCTCCCTTGCTATTGTTGGTCAGCTTCCAGGCATTCCAGCTCTTATCGGTTAATCGAATTATGCTCTAAAGGTATAGTGAGAGCAGTGAGTAAAGGGACTTGCTTCTTAAAATAGTAGACAAAAACAAAAAGCTACCTAGTACCAGGTAGCTTTTTGCATGTAGGGTTAGGCTACGGAGTTAGGCTATATGAGTGATTCAATGCCGTATTTTGCGCCGTAGTGTTCAACGACAAAATCAATGTCTTTGTCACCACGGCCTGATAAGTTGATCAAAATCGAGCCGGTTTCTCCTTGCTGTGCGAGTTTAATTGCGTAAGCGACAGCGTGTGAGGATTCAATAGCAGGGATTATTCCCTCTTCACGAGACAGCTCAAAGAAGGCATCAATCGCTTCGTCATCACTGATTGAGCCGTAATTGACACGGCCAATGTCTTTTAAGTAACTATGCTGAGGCCCAACCGATGGGTAATCCAAGCCACTTGCTACAGAGTACACTTCCTGAGGTTCGCCTTGCGCATCTTTAAGCATGTAAGACTTAAATCCGTGCATGATACCTGGCTCACCGAGTGTGAGTGTTGCAGCATGCTCGCCAACCTTTTGCAAAGAGCGGCCCGCAGGTTCAACGCCGTGAATGGCGACTTGTTCATCCTCTAAGAAAGCAGTAAATAGCCCCATCGCGTTAGAACCACCTCCAACGCATGCGACGAGATTATTGGGTAACTTGCCGGTCATTTCTTTGAATTGAACTCGTGCTTCGTTACCGATAATTGATTGGAAATCTCTCACCATTTTAGGGAATGGGTGAGGGCCAACGACAGAGCCTATCGCATAAAGTTGTGTATCAGGATCTTTCAGATAAGCTTCGAATGCAGAATCTACCGCTTCTTTGAGGGTTTTGCGCCCATGAGTGGCAGGAATGACATTAGCACCAAGGATTCTCATGCGGACGACATTCGGATGTTCTTTGGCGATATCAACTTCACCCATGTAAATGTCGCATTTCAAGCCAACCAATGCCGCGGCTGTAGCAAGCGCAACACCGTGTTGCCCTGCGCCAGTTTCTGCAATTAGTTTCTTCTTACCCATCTTTTTAGCGAGAATGGCTTCCCCTAAGCAGTGGTTAATTTTATGTGCGCCTGTATGGTTTAAGTCTTCGCGCTTTAGGTAGATGTCTGCTCCGTATTTTTTAGACAAGTTTTCCGCATGGAAGATTGGGCTAGGTCGTCCAACAAAGTGCTTATACAGGCGAGCGAGTTCCGCTTTAAATTCAGGATCTTTGCTGCATTCCTCATAAGCTGCGTTGATGTCATGCATGATTTGTTCAAGCTCAGGTGGAACAAAGCTACCACCGTATTCACCAAAGTATCCTTCTTCGTTGGGCATAGTGAGATCAAACGAGTTTTTCATTATTTACATCCTAGTTAACGAAAGTATTGATACTTTTATACCCAAAATTTAGAAGTGGTTGTGTGATCAGTTGCTTAAATCAGAGTTCGCGATCTAGTGCACTAGTTAAAAAGTACAACTTGTGTAGGGGACAATAGTTGTGATGTAGAATCAGGTGGTTTGAATAGATGCAAAAAAGCCTCGAGAGATCCTAGGCTGTCATAAGAACCTCTCGAGGCAAACAGAATGCTGGAAATACACTCTGCGATGGTGTCTGGAAACAAAAATTAGATTCGTTTCCTTTGTCAGATATTAGGGTTTTAGAATGAGTCGATGTCAGCGAAATGTCACAAGTTAATTGCGGTATTAAAAGCTTATTTTTTATTTTTGATTAATGGATTAGAAAGTAACCTAAAACAGGCTAACCTACCGCGTGTTCCGCGTCTTTTAAGTTGGACATGATCTTTCTTTGTCTCGAATCGGCGTCTTTAACCAACACGTGCACTTTAGCTCCTAAAGTAAACGTGGCGCTCTGGCTGGAAATTTTTTGTTTGACTGCATCAAATTCGAACTCACCATTTTGGAAACTTGATAAAGGAATGAGACCTTCGGTTCGGTTCCTCTAACTCAACAAATACCCCGAAGTGTGTGACTCCACACGCTGTCCCTATGAAGTGTTGTCCGATAAATGGCTTCGTGTAATGACATTTCAGTGCTGACTCAACCTCTCAGCTAGGGATTATGTGCTCGTAGTTATTAGAATTTATTGATTGAGCAGATATATTTAATTTCATTTTTTCTCTTATATTCGCCAATCGCTTTTATTTTATAAACTTTATTTTTATGAGCAAAGCATGAGGCGAAGTGATTCAGATATGAATGAGATTAATTTAATTCCAAACTGGAATTGCAAGGTAGGTTGTGTGATTACCTAAAGATGTATACCAAAGTGACTTTATTGAAAGTGATTAATGATGGTGTGGGAGAGGTAAGTGATTTGGGTATATAAACTTAGATAGAGAATAGTAAGGGCAGTAATAAGTGGAAGGGGATTGTGGCACCAACAACATTGATGCCACACAAAGAATTACAGAGCAGTTACTTCAGCTGCTTGTAAACCTTTGTTACCTTGTTCAACAACGAACGATACTTTTTGGCCTTCAGTAAGAGTTTTGAAGCCTTCAGAAACAATAGAACGGAAGTGAACGAATACGTCATCACCGCCATTGTCTTGAGAAATAAAACCAAAACCTTTAGTTTCGTTGAACCATTTTACTGAACCAGTTAATTTATTAGACATAGATACCTCTATATTTGATTGTTTTAAATATTGAATTTTTAGCTAATATCAAGTGCTACTATATGATTTTAGAGATAACTATTTTGTCGCAGGAACGTAAACGAGGAATTCGATGTGGAACTGAGAGAAACTTTGATCTTTAATTACATTAATAGCTCTTTCCGTAAGAGCTGATGTGCAGTATACCGACAAAATTAATAAAGGCTAGCCTTTTCTTTTTTATTTTTTGAGTACACCAAGCGCATTGCTTTCAAAGCATACGCTTGGTGTATAAGACGGCGTGATGTTATAGGTGGCGTCGAGCGCTTAGTGTTTTCTGGTTGGGCCGTTACGAACGATGTCTTTACCATTGTCATATACGTGCTGCGAAACCCAGCGACCGAGGAGCAATTGGTGCTTTTCTCCTAATACGGCAACAAATGGACGACCATCGGTATTAGAGGTGGCTAGCGCAACGCCAGTGACACCTTCAAGGCCAAGAGCGCCGCTTTCTACTAAATGCAGAAATGCCTCTAACTCTTCAATCGTTTCGATTACATGGTTATCAATATTCATTGTATTCAATCTCTTCGAATTGCATTGCGGTCGCGTACTCTACCTAAGTTAAGCGTGGAAACCAAGCTTCTACGTGCGTCATGTAATGAGAGAACCTTGCCCTGCCACTAATCATCAATAAGTTAGTCTCGATAGTCCGGAACTTGCCTAGATTCAATGAGGCAGAAAACACTCTCTGGTTAGACATGAGTCACATAATGTTGTCTGGTTTATCTCATCAATACTTTTGCTATTGGATGGGGTAAAGGGGAGTGCAATAATTTGTAAAACTCTTTTCCTAAAGGCTGTTATGAAGAAAGTCCTGATTACCGGTTTTGAACCTTTTGGTGGTGACGCCATTAACCCCGCCTTAGAAGCGGTCAAGCAATTAGAGGCTGCGGCCATAAAAGGCGGTGTGATAGTTACTTGCCCAGTCCCCGTAGTTCGATATGACTCGGTGAAAGTCGTTATTGAAGCAATAGAAGCGCACCAGCCAGACTGTGTGATTACTGTAGGGCAAGCGGCCGGGCGTAGCGCGATAACCCCAGAGCGTGTCGCAATTAATGTCGATGATTTTCGTATTCCAGATAACGCTGGTCATCAGCCGATTGATGAACCCGTGGTGGCCGATGGTCCTGATGCTTACTTCTCGACGCTGCCGATAAAGCGTATTGTTCAAACGCTGCAAAAGCAGGGGATACCTAGCCAGATTTCCAACAGTGCCGGAACATTTGTATGTAACCACCTTTTTTATGGGATCCAACATTATCTAAAAGACAAACCTATTCGTCATGGGTTTGTTCATATCCCATTATTGCCAGAACAAGCAGTAGATGGCAGTCAGCCTTCCATGTCTCTGGAGATGATAGTCGAAGGGCTAAGGCTGGTGGCGCAAGTTTGTATTGCCAATGATAGCGATATCCTGGTAAGCGGTGGAACGATTTGCTAGTAAGTGTTTTAAAATCCAGTAAGTGTCTGAAAGATAATAATAAGCTCGTCGTTTGATGTTGTAGTAAATGTTAGCTTTGTCAAATTTCACAAGTAGCGAAAGGAGTAGCATTGAATAGTCAGGTTGGATGTTGTTCAAACTGGCATTCCTCTAGTACAGGAGGTGTTAGGGGCTAACTTTACGAAAGGCGAGTTATTATGAAAAGCAACAAAAGTAAGTCAATCGCACTTATCTCTGTCGTTGTTTTCGCGTTGGCTATTGCTGCGCTTAAATTCGAAAACACGCTCGGAGTTCTTCCCATCGTAGTCGCTATTATCGCGTTTTTTACTTGCGTTATTTATACCGGTAGGTACTTGTCCGATATGAAGCGTTCAGAGTTGATAAGTCAACCCAAACAAGCTCGAAAAATGTGTGCCAACGCATCACGCAATGAGCTTGATGAGTGCGATAAAAAGCGTTGAAGCGAGTCACATTCTCCGTATACTTTGCTGGAGCATTAATGCACTAACGTGTCGGAGATAAGCATGTCAAATCGAGTACCAACCAACATACTGACCGGATTTTTGGGTGTCGGTAAAACGACCACGATTTTAAATCTACTGAAGAACAAACCGGAAAAAGAAAACTGGGCGGTTTTGGTCAATGAATTTGGTGAGATTGGCATCGACGGTGCATTGATGACCGACCAAGGAGCGCTGATTAAAGAAGTGCCGGGTGGTTGTATGTGCTGCACTGCGGGTGTGCCGATGTCGGTAGGTATCACCGCATTATTGCGTCAAAAACCGGACCGTTTATTGATTGAGCCGACAGGCCTTGGTCATCCAAAACAGGTTATCGCGACGCTTACCTCACAGCAGTATGAACCTTACGTTGATCTTAAAGCGACGATTGCCTTGGTTGATCCGCGTAACTTAAGTGATGAAAAGTATCTTTCTAACCAAAACTTCGTGGACCAGTTAGACAGTGCAGATGTGGTTATTGGTAGTAAGGTTGACCTATGTTCCAGCCACGACCTTGATGTGTTTAATGACTGGGTGACGGACCAATCCCCTTCAAAAGTATTCAGTAAGCTTATTCATGACGGTGAGTTGCCGATAGAAGTCTTGGATATTGAACGGGTTTACGGCAGCGCTTCTTCCCATATCGAGTCACATCATCATGACCACGCTCATCAAGAGCCTCAATTCCAGTTGGCGCCTGGTGAAGCCTTTGTGCGCAAAGAGAACAAAGGGCAGGGTTATTTTAGTTGTGGGTGGTTGTTTGGGGCAGAGTATAAGTTTGATTTTGAAAAGCTTTTCTCTATGCTTTCGGACTTGACCGCAGAGCGTGTTAAAGCAGTGGTCAATACGGATCAAGGTTGTTACGCGTTTAATGTTGCCAACCGAGTCGTGTCGGTGAATGAAATCAGCTTAGAAGGCTTTGAATCACGATTAGAAGTGATAGATTCTCAGCTGTTGCCATGGGATGAGCTTGAGCGAATTCTCCTTCAGTTATCTGGCATCAAACATTAAATTGCGCAAAGGTTAAACGAAAACGGTGAACCACTGATATATCTGTGCTCACCGTTTTTTCTTTTGTAGGATTTCAATGAGAAAAGTGAGATAAATCACTCAAATTCGGGTATAGTGCACGGCTAAATTTTTAAAGCTATTTTTAGTGGTTTGTTTAAGGAATACGCTCAATGTCATTTTCATCTCAAGGTTTTGCGCCAGAAGTGGTTAAAGCACTGGCAGAATGCGGTTATGAAAAGTTAACGCCAATTCAACAGAAGGCGATTCCAATGGCTCGCAAAGGCCATGATATTTTCGCTACAGCACAAACAGGTACTGGTAAAACGGCTGCGTTTTCTCTGCCTATGATTCAGCAGCTGCTAGACAGTAACCGTAGCGCTTCTCGTAAGACTGCTCGCGCACTTATCTTGGCTCCAACTCGTGAGCTTGCTGAACAAATTGCTGACAACATCAAAGCTTACACGAAGTACACGAACCTGTCGGTGGCTGCGATTTTCGGTGGCCGTAAAATGTCTTCTCAAGTAACGGCATTAGAAAACGGTGTCGATATCCTAGTGGCTACACCAGGTCGATTGGAAGAGCACATTGAACAAGGTAATGTCTCGGTCGCACACTTAGAGTTTTTAGTGTTTGATGAAGCAGACCGTATCTTGGACATGGGCTTTATTCACGCAGTACGTAAGATCATGCTAGATGTGGATACTGATCCGCAAATTATGATGTTTTCAGCAACGACTTCGAGCCAACTAAATCTGTTAGCAAAAGATATCCTGCGTAAGCCTAAGCGTATTGAAGTTGAGCGAGCGAATACGACAGCACAGACAGTTGCTCACGTGTTATATCCAGTTGATCAAGAGCGAAAAACGGAACTGCTTTCGGAGCTGATTGGTCGTAAGAACTGGAAACAAGTGTTGGTATTTGTGAACTACAAAGAGACCGCAAACGACGTTGTAAAAGAGCTGAAACTTGATGGTATCAAAGCGGTGGTTTGTCATGGTGACCGTGCTCAAAGTGCTCGTCGTCGTGCGTTAGAAGAGTTCAAGTCCGGTAAAGCACGTGTCATGGTGGCTACCGATGTCGCTGCTCGAGGTCTAGATATTGAAGATTTACCTCACGTTGTGAACTATGACATGCCTTTCCTAGCGGAAGATTACGTTCACCGAATTGGTCGTACAGGCCGTGCAGGTAAACAAGGCCATGCTGTTTCATTTGTAAACCGAGATGAAGAGCTCACGGTTGTTCAGGTTGAAAATCTAATCCAGCAGCGAATTCGCCGTATTGAGCTTGCAGGCTATGAACCAAAACAGCGTGAATCTTACATTGAAAAGCTGCACTCAAAACCAGCGTTTAAGAATCGTCAAGGTCGTCGTAATAACCCGAACCAGTCGGCAACAGACCAAGGGTCGGCAGAGCGTCGTCTTGCTATGGTGAAGCGCCTGAAAGCGCGTCGTGGCGCAAAGTAAATTACATCCGTTTTAGATGAAAAGAGCCCCTCAATATAGGGGCTTTTTTTGTTTTGTCGTTTCGCGTTAATTTAGGCCAAGCATATTTGGCTCACCACGATAAATAATGCGATCGTTTCCTCGGTGAATACCAAACGTAACTGTAACAGGTGGATTTTCCTCTTCACTTGTCGTGTTATCCCAATCGTATTTCAGCCAAGGGATGCGATTACCTGAGCCGTCTAAATCCAGGTGGAATTGTATTTGCTCGCGTGCTGAGTCAATTTGGCTTGCAACGATATCGGTCATTCTGCCAATACTCATCGTTCCAACGCCAGAAAGCAGGGCGTTGTTTGCTAGCGCATGAGACCAAATTGGCGTGCTGAAGTAATATTCACCACTCGCCGTTGTTGAGCTGTCATCGAAGTTAGTCGTAAATCGACCGTTTTGCCAAATTTCCACATCAAGTGGCACTTTGATCACCATGCCTTGGTTGCCACCTACATCTTGAAAGTTCAAACGACCGAATCGAATGTCTGGTTGTTTTGTGAGCACTTCGCTATCGTCGAAGAAGTTTACCTCATCAACGGCTTTAGTCGTGACTAAACCTATTTGGCTGCTGTCACTGTTAGTCCCTTTATTAAATGGGCCATCAGGGTATTGTTTATCTGTCGTGTTCTTTTTCCAACATGGGCTATTGTTACAAGTCGCATTGGTCGAGGGCTTCTCGATCACAAACGTTCCAACACTCGCGCTACCCAGTAGTTTCCAGTCTACCTTCTTAGGCTTAGGCGGCAAAAACCGATCGGAGTATGAGCTTAGCTCGCCTAAGTCGAAATGTTGTTGAAGGTTAGATGAAAAGTGGACGTAGTTCTTCACGTTTTCCTTATTCGCATTGAGTGCGACAACATCGTAAGTGACTTTCTCAAAAGGTTGATTCATGTAAGCAAAAGTTTGGCCATGTGGGTAGTGCCATTCTTGGTCTTGCACTTGAAAATATTTTGGGTAAAAACGACCGATGTAACGATAGCTTTCGTTCACAGTCATACCTAGATATTTACTTTCTAGGTTTGCTTTTACTCTCAAGCTCCCGACTTCTTCCCAATATAATCCATTAAAGACGAATTGATCATTCTTGGCTGAATTATGCACCTGAGCCAGTGAGTCACTACTTTTTAGCAATTTTGAGGTTTGGTTCGCTGTCTCTGATGGAGTATGTTGCTCACTCGACAAGACAACCGATGCTGCTGGAGCGTCATCAAGCATAAAATTACGGGTGATAGAGGCATCACAATAACGTGCTGATTCAACAGAACCACTTACAGAGCCGTCAGTTTGCCAAATGATCGGCTTCACTGTTAGAGAGAAAAGTTCTCCGGCGGCAATAAACCCATCTCCTTGTTCAGAGGTGCCAGAAGGCAAAGCACGTTGGTTGTCACAGATAGCGAATGTCCATGGTCGCGAGTGCACATTAAATGTCCCTTTCACTTCCACTTTGCCTTCTTCAGGGCACTCTTCAAATCCCTCACATTCAAAATGATCGGACAATGTCACTTCAAATATGCCGGACTCGTTCGTGACAAGACCATGTTCAGACAAGCCGTCTTTAAATTCCGCTGAATAGCTAAAGTTTCCTTCACTTCCTCCTAATGGTTGAACCAATGGATGAAAAACCTTAGGAGTACCATTGTAGTTGCTTGCGACTACAGGTTCGCCGGTGGAAGCACAAGCAAGCAATCGCGTATGCACGTTTTCTGGTTTACCTGCAATAACGCGTATTTCATTTAAAGTGGCGCTTTTCGTCTTTGAGTAGGCCTCAAACATAAATGGCGTAAACATAAAGCTAACCGTTTGATGCTTGCTGGTGTCTTCTGCCATAGTGAAAGTCAGCGTGTAGTTAGTACCTAACGCGATGGTATCAATATCGTTCGGGACCACTCGAACAACGAGCTCACCATTGTCGTCAGACATAAATTGGTTTGCTTTTAATGTCTGCTGACCTTTGATCACCTCTAAAGTGAACAAGTCAGGGTGTGATAGGGCTGCACTGACTTCTGCGCTTACAACTTCTCCATTATTGGTTGTCATTGCTGTAAATTGCGGAAGATCGTCGCCGCACATCAGTGCCATGTCGTCCGATGGTGTGACGCTGAGGTCGAAGTCGTTCTCTGATGGAGGCGTAATTTTACATTCAGGGATATAAGAAGGAATAGGGCAAGTTGTTGGTGTTTGATTTGCGTAACTACAATTGGGTTCATCAATGCCACAATAGTGGTTGAAATTTGAACTTGATTCTAGGGTGGCTGTCACACTACCACAAATAGAAGTATTGGAGTTATTAATTGAAAAATGCATTGCCGAAATAGCTTGCTTATTCGCATATATTTTGGTCGTGCCAAAACCTGTATCTACAGTATGTCCCTGAGATGTCAAAGAACCAAAAACTGTCGTATTATTAAGATTTATCCCCGATAGAGCATTAATGTTGCCCACAACTATTGGTGTATTAGAAAGCGACGATTCCAGTTGATTAATTTCTACTTTTGTTCCTTTTGATTTGATATCACCGCAGAACATACCAGATTCGATGTACACGTCACTTTGAGCAATGATGTTGCCATTAAGGACGTTGTGCTCTCCGTAAAACTCGACAGAACGGCCATTTCCACCAACACCATTGGTTTCTATATCTCCTTCGATTTCACTATCAGTTATTTTTATAGAACCTAAAGCAGAGACATTACCTAGTACGTAGCTATTACCATTAATTTTTAACCAAGTTCCTTTAGCTTTGATGTTTATAGGGCTTTCCTTTGAGCCTATGACATTCTGCCCACGGAGTGTTATGGAACCATGAGCGGTTAAAGACGATGAGCTTTGACTACTATTTATAATTTGATCGCCTTTCGGGAGAACAATATTTGTAGTGCAATCGTAAGTAGAACCCGTTACATGAATGGTTCCGTTTTTACAAAAGGCAACATTAGTGTTTGACTTGATATCTGCTAAGCCATAAGTGGTGGCGTGTGAGGTTAGCGGTAAAAAAAGAACCGCAGTGAAAATACTGCAAAGACGCATCATCAAATGTCCTAATGAGTGGAACAAGATGGCATCAAGCGAGCGTGAGCAAATGCTCACTGAAATTGGAATAGCTGCGGTAATTTTTTGTTTTGAAGCAGCTTAGTTATTGAACTTTGGTTATTTTTTATTTCGTATGTCATACCAAAGTTTAGCGGCCTTATTACAACGTAAGTGTCAGGTTAGTTCAAGAGGCCAGTGTGATGTGTGTCGATTTATATGTGTAACTATTTGTTAGTTAAGGATAATAAGTAAGCATGTTGGTTCAGAATCAGGAAGGAAGCGATCCTGATTCTGAATGTTTATAACGCTATGCAGCGTGAACGATGAGTGGAGCCATCTGATATAACTCTTCTAGTATGGCTTTCGTTTGTCTCGAATAGACCAGGCAATCTCGATCGCCAACGAGCTGAATTGCCCTCACTTTACCTGCAACCAGACATTGCCTAATCGTGCGTAGAACCATTTGGATATCAATTTCTGACGCGCCATCAAGGCTGTTTTTGGTTTTTAGAGATCCAAGGTCGATGCTAATGATTATTTGGTCGCAGTGGTCTAGGTAATTGCCGATCTGTTGCTTAACGTTATTGCGATGACGAAAAGAAAACTCTTTCTCGGTCACCCAATCACAACCTTGATCTTCCGCGTATTCCCACGTTTCCTGCTTCGTCTCTTGCTCACAGACGCCAGCAAAAAACAATCGTACGTTTTGATAGCGAGAAAGAGCAAAATGGAATGCAGAGCCTAAGCGTGGCTCAAGTGTCGGCTTCAAGTTCATGTTATGCCCGATATTTACGACACCCACTTCGTCTCGATAGGATACGACCACAGGTAACATTGACAAGATTGCCTCGGTACAGTTGGTCACTAAAACGGGAATAGAATGACGAGAAAGCGAAAGACTTAACGCTTCCTGAAACTCGCCATTTTCCAGCTTGTCGTGGTTGAAGTGACCAAAGTTTTCAGCGGTTTCATGATCATGTTGTTGGTAAAGCCAATCACTAGCATTTTCCAAACTTTGATCAGCTAATTCAAACGCACCCTTCGACATAGGAGGTAAATACTCGCACACTGTCATAAAAGAAAAAGGGTAATGTTGCGGCTGTTTCACTGTGTGATGGAGTTTATAGCGTTTGAAAAAGCTTAACATGATGAATTACCTTTCTGGTGGTAGTGCCCTTGCCGCTTGCAGTACATGTAAAATAATGCGCTGCTTATCCTTTTCGACTCGGTGGGCCGGAGCCATCACCGAGACTGCGCCAATCAGTTTGCTTCCTTTCATTACCGGTGCGCTTATACCTGAAACACCAGGGTCAATCTCAGAAGTACTGACGGCATATCCGTGTTTACGGATGGTTGTGAGCTCTTTTTCCCACTCGTCGCGTCGGTGATCTTGATTAAAATATCTCAAGATTTTCTCGCATCGACTTTGAGGCATAAAAGCGAGCATCACTTTAGATGAGGCACCGCGCAGCAGAGGTTGACTTTGACCCTGGACGAAGCTGCAACGCAGCGCCTGCATACTTTCTTTCTGTCTGACACAAAGCGCACGATAACCAGCTGGTACCATATAAGCGGCCATTTCCCCGGTTTGTTGTACCAACCTAGCCAGTATGGTTTCGACCATGTCGAGCCCATGTTGCGCGGTCTCATAGCTGTGCATGAGTAATAATGCCGCTGGACCAACGACAAATGTCTTGTCGTGAACGCTTTCTTCGATCAAGTTCCACTCTTTAAGCAGTTTTAAGTGTCGGTAAAGGCTGCTTAAAGGAACGTTCAATTGCTCGCTTAGCGCTTTCGCAGAAACTGGGAACGGACTAACTGCAACTTGCATTAACAACTGCAGTGATTTTTCGTTTACCTGGTTAGCATTAGCTTTGTTTGTCGTCATGAGAGTGTTGTAACGTGTTGTAGGAGTTACGACAAATATAATTCTTAATTACTGAGAAAAGAAAAATAATTTTAATGGGTAATTCTTACATGATGAGAAACAGACCGGTAAAGACTTTCGCAAGTACCGATAGACATAACATGGTGTCGAATTAAAGTCTCAGGTTTGAGGCGCTTGATACTAAATTGGAACAGGAGTGAATAAGACATTGTTTAGTTTGCGGTATTACTCAGCGTTTCGCATACTGAGTTAATCCAAACAAATAATGTTAAAAAACGTGAGTTGCTAGCGGGTATCGGAATCGAGGTACCATCTCAGTAAATCGGTTTTATAAAAGGTTACTTTTATATGCTGAATAAGGCGATTTTTAAAAAAGCCATCATTTTCCTTCTGCCTATTCCCTTGGTTATTGGAGAAGTTTTGTATTTAGCTCGTGAAAGCGTGCAAAACAATCTCAATCATTTATTAGAAAAAAATGTGCAAATTGCAGATGAAATTTTATTCCAAATAGAGACAGAAAACCGCACGGCGCTGCTACACCCTGAACGATGTGAAGAGCTCCAGCAAAGCTTAATGTTTGAACGAGATATTGAAGAAATGCTCATTGTGAAAGAGGGAGTCATTACTTGTTCTTCGAAATTGGGAAGTATCTCTAAACCGTTAGCTGAGCACATCGCCTTTCCCAAGGGACAAACGCTAGCGCTTGGTAGTGTTGATAGCTTGTACGATCAGTTCTTGCTAGTGGTAACGGAGGGAGAGCGGGGTTATCAAGCCGTAACGATTATCGATCATGACTACTTTAATGCAACAATAGGGTTTAACAACGATTTACGCCTAAAACGCTCTGCGCTGTTTATCCATGATCAAGTTTCACCTGAAGGAGCATTAAGAGCGGGAAGTAATCCTATCGGTATCAAATCGTCGCAAATGTTTGAGTATGAAGCTTTGAGCGAAGCTAGCGATCTTTTCGTCAAACAGAGAACACTTTCCTATTTTTTGTACTCAATTCCAATTATTTTCGTTATCTACCTTTGCTTGTATGCGTTGAATAAGTTTATTGATCCCCATCGCAATTTGATACTGGATCTTAAAAGAGCGATAAAAAGAGGAGAGTTGACCCTGTATTACCAACCGCAAGTTAACGTTGATACCGGCCAGTTATTCGGGTTTGAAGCGCTAGTGCGATGGGAGCATCAAAGTAAGGGGTTCATTTCTCCGGATGAGTTTGTCCCTGCGGCAGAGCAAAGTGGATTGGTTTTTTTACTTACTGATTTCGTTCTGGATAAAGCGGCAGAGGACTTCAGTAAATTAGGCTTTGATCAGCCTGTCCACCTTGGTATTAACGTGCCGCCTGGTTATTTAGTCGGACCAAACGCGATCAGAAAAATTCAATTGCTCGACAGACAGTTGAGCCGAAACAAAGTCTCATTAGGGGTAGAGATAACGGAGCGTCAGCTCATTGATTCAGAGGCGAGAAAATGCATTGCAGCGCTGCGAGTGCATGGTATTGATGTGCTGATCGATGATTTTGGAACTGGCCAAACCTCGTTAGCATTTCTACAGCACATGCGCATAGATTACTTAAAAATCGATAAGTGCTTTGTCGAAACCATTGGTATTCCTAGCCTTAGTGCTTCTGTCTTAAAAGCGATGGTTCACTTCGCGGAAGAATTACAAGTACAATTGATCGCTGAAGGCGTGGAAACCATAGCGCAAGCTGAACACTTAAAGAAGATGGGAGTGAGATATCATCAGGGATACCTATACTCCAAACCATTACCTTATGAGCAGCTTGCGCAGCGAAGTCATTATGATTGGTAGACGTTAGCTCTATAACACTGAGCATTTTCATCAAACACAAACTCTAACTCATTTTTGATGCTATCTAAGCGGTCTTCTTGGTAGTGAGACACATACAATAGTTGGCTTAAATTCTCTCTAGCGATGAGCTCAAGTGTGTTCTTAACTAACCGTCTACCCAAAAAATCTAACCCTTGATACGGCTCGTCCAAAATCAATAATGTGGGTTGTTTCACGATGGCTCTTGCAATCAGTAATAGTCGCTGCTGACCGTACTCTAATTGCTTGAATGAGGTTTTTTTGTACTGGCTCATATGTAAGATATCGAGCCACTCGTTTGCAATATTCATCTCTTTGCGAGTTGGCTGGTTATACAACCCAATCGAATCGTAAAATCCTGACAAAATGACTTCTAATGCGCTGCAATTGACTCGATATTGGAGGTGTAGCGCTGAAGACACCATACCGATATGCTGCTTAATTTCCCAGATTGTCTCGCCAGTACCACGCTTTTTACCAAAAATATCAATGTCATTGCTGTAGCATTGCGGATGATCGCCAAAGATCAATCCAAGTAAGGTACTCTTTCCACAACCATTTGGGCCTTTGACCTGCCAATGTTGGCCCTTGTCTATGCGCCAGTTCAAGTCAGTAAAAATCTTCTTATCGGTGTATTCAACAGTCCCATTCTTTAGTTCAAATATTGGGTTGTTGAATGGCGTCGAGTGCTGATGCTGACGTATCAAGCTCATCATTTCTTCACTCTGTTGCTCTGACTGAGATTTTATTTGTCCAATGATTGGATGATTATCCCAACTGGACTTATCCATTGTACTATCAAGCTTTCCTGCACTGAAAAGCGCGATGCTATTGATCCACTCAGGCATGTCAGATTCGCGAGAGAAGGTTACGAGTAGTTGCACATTTTGAGAAAGCGAGTGTAAATAGCGAGCGAGAGCAGCTCGGTGCGCAATATCTAAGCCAGTAAATGGATTATCGAGTAATACTAAGTCAGGTTGTGTGGCTAAAGCTCGGGCGAGCATTACTCTTCTGGTTTCTCCGGTAGAGAGAACGCGGAAGCCACTATCTTTAAGATGACTTAGGTCGAGATCATTAATTAGCTGTTCAGTTAAGTTGGTGTCTTGGCTCTGCTCTAGGATTAATGAATAAACAGTGCTCCCTTGGTCGATACGATCAAGAAAATCCGTATCATCCTTTTCTAATTCTCTTTCCAGTAATCGCTGTTGCTCTGATAACGACACTTGCGCAACGGACAGCCCATTTAGCTCAATTTCCCCACTATTTGGTGACATTTCATCACAAATAAGGTCTCCAAGCAGAGAGCCAATATCTCCATCCGCGCTGAATATCCCCCAAGACTGCTGAGTGTTAATTTTCCAATCGTCAATAAACAAGTGTGTCGTGTTTCTCTTAGCTGCAAGCTGACGAAAGTGAATAGTCATTGTGTTTGTCTTCCCTGTTTTCGTTTTAGTGGATTACTTATAACAATTTACGAACTCAGTACGGAAGCGCTTTTGTGTATTAATTTTGAACAGTGCTCAGTCTTGTGCATATTAACGAAGCCTTGTAGTAGAGGATAAAAATGCGACTAGAGTCATTAAGTAACAAGTAAACTTGTCAATAATTTTGTTTTATTTTTGAATCAACCTATCATTATGCATGTATATGTTATGCTGATAAATTCATATTTGCCGTTTGTTAATTAATCAATGTAAGGACACATGTTTATGAGTGAAACGGAATACGATTACCCTTCGAGTTACAGCCTAGTTTCCATTACCGATACCTCCAGTTACATCAAATATGCCAGTGAAAACTTTAATGAAGTCGCGGGGTTTGATGAAGGGGAGCTTATCGGTAAACCCCACAATGTTGTGCGTCATCCTGATATGCCAAAACAGGCTTTTAAAGATTTATGGACTCACCTGAAAACTGGCAAACACTGGATGGGAATGGTCAAAAATCGACGTAAAAACGGCGGCTATTATTGGGTTGACGCGTTTGCTTCTCCTATAAAATCTAATGGTGAAGTTGTGGAATACCAATCAGTGAGATTTAAACCTGAGCGTATACACATCCAGCGAGCGGAAAAAGCGTATTCGAAGCTTCGAAATAATCGTAAGCCGTGGAAAATGTATCTTCCTCGTACACGTTTGTGGATGAGATCGGCCTTCTTCCTTTTAATTTCAAACCTTCTTGGCTTACTCATTCTACAAATGAATCAATCACCAGTGATAGCGTTTGGCGTTGTTGCGTTACTTTCCGTTTTCTCTATTTATGTATTAACCAGACCAGTTGAGAAGCTCGCTAAACAGGCTAGGCAAGACTTCAACAATCCACTCATGGAATATATTTATTGCGGAAGAATCAACGATCTGGCTGAGATTGAGCTGGGTATGAAGATGCGTAAGCAATTTGCAAATGCGCTATTGGGGCGCGTTGGCGTGTCTGTAAAAGACTCTTGCGAAGAAACGCGCGCAAGTGCTAACAGTGCTGCGACAAATAGCCAGCAAGTGACGGAGAACTTAAGCGCACAGAAAGTGGAGATTGACTCGGTCGCAACAGCGGTCAACGAGATGCAAGCCTCTTCATCTGAGATATCAAATAATGCTCAAGCGACCGCCGAGGCTACGTTAGAAGCGCAAAATACGATGATAGACAGCCGTAGCGTTATCGATAATGTTAACCAATCGGTTTTAGAGTTGGTGGGTGAGCTCGGCGAAATATCTAAAGTGGTCATACGTTTGAACCAACAAACCGAGCAAATTGGAACCGTTGTTGAAGTCATCAATGGTATTGCCGAACAAACTAATTTATTAGCGTTGAACGCTGCAATTGAAGCCGCGAGGGCAGGCGAACAAGGCAGAGGGTTTGCCGTTGTAGCAGATGAAGTGAGAACCTTAGCTAAAAGAACTCAGGAATCGACAACAGAGATTAAATCGGCCATTGAAGGGATTCAAAATGGGAGCAAATCAGCGGTTTCTGCGTTAGAGAAAGGTAATGAAATGTCGACCGGAACGGTAACATTGTTAGGTACTGCTTTGGATAGCATTCAACAATTGGAATCCCTTGTTCAGGACGTCGTCGAACGAAACCAACAAATTGCGGTCGCGATAGAAGAGCAGGTTTATGTAACGGATGAAATAAATGAAAACATCCAGTCGCTTAATTTAAAGTACAGTGAATCGTATGAACTGATGACTGAAACGAATCATATGAACACCAAAGTGCAAAATTGCACCAATGACCTGTCTGAAATGATTAAGAAGTTTGCTTAAACTTTAGAAAATCGAAGTTAAAAGCCCGCTAAACATTAGCGGGCTTTTAACTGGAATATAGTGAAGTGCCGGATTCGTTTACGAGCGAGGATTTCTAAATCTCGTTTTTTAAGAGCTAAAACGACGAAAGCTCGCAATAAATGCGAGCTCTCTAAATAAGTGGCGGAGAGATAGGGATTTGAACCCTAGATACGCTATTAACGTATGCCGGTTTTCAAGACCGGTGCTTTCAACCACTCAGCCATCTCTCCGTTGTGGGCGGTATAATAAGGAGCATAGTCCGACTTGTAAAGTGCTGAATTATAATAGAAGTACTGTTTGCTTGTTTTATGATCACTGATGTGATGTTGGACAGTTTGAAAACGGAGTGAAAAAGGGACAAAAAGTACCAATTTATAGAGTTTTTACTTTATATTGGCGCACGTCAATAAAATGGTGTTTTATTGTTATCTTGCTGATATATAAGACATAACATGCTTTTAGGGTACATGTGTTCGCCCGAAAGTATTTGCAAGACTTTGTGAACTAATTCAAAATTAACTGGTATAGCCAGTTGTGCTTAGAATTCTTAAGGGTGTTTATGAAGGTCACAAATCTATTTAAAGACAAAGTTGATGCGATTTCTGCTCATCAATCCGAGTTTATGAATTGGATGTCTCCAACGTTACGCGATTATTGGAGTGACTTTTTGGGGAAAGCTCAAAATAGCTTTCTTTTCTCAAAAGTTCGTGATCACCAGCAGCCAGCCGTCAACGAAGAAGTTGCACCTCAACCTGCACCGATCGTAATGGCACCTGAGGCTGAAAAGCTTTATGACGAGTTAAGTGAAAAAATTGGCGAAGTTATTCACACTGGTGATTGGGTTCATGTGTCTCAAGAACGTATTAACCAATTTGGTGCGGTAACGGAAGACATGCAATGGATTCATACCGATCCAGAGCGTGCTTCAACTGAATCTCCATTTAAGACAACTATCGCTCATGGCTTTTTAACATTAGCATTGCTGCCTAAACTGACGGATTCAGTCGATCCAGACAAGCCAATGTTCCCAACAGCTAAAATGGTAGTTAACTTGGGTTTAAACCAAGTCCGTTTCCCTTACCCTGTCAAAGCAGGCAATAATGTTCGTGCAGTCAGCACGTTAACAAAAGTAACGCCAATCAAAAAAGGTTTGGAGATTGAGCGCGAAATTAAAGTGGAAATTGAAGGTATTCGTCGACCTGGTGCGGTTGTGGTCTCTGTAATTCAACTGCATTTCTAATTCCGAAACCGGATAGAACACGACATAGTAAAAGAGAGCATCAGGGTGCTCTCTTTTTCATTTTTACTGATTAAAGTTTTTTACTGGCGTATAACCGTAATCTGCAATCGCTTTTTGTCCCTGCTCTGAACGAAGGAAAGCGATAAAACCTTTACCTGCATCGCTAATCTTATCTACTTTGTATAGCACTAGGAATGGTCGCGCCAACTTGTACTTATGATTGCTAATGTTTGTCGAGGTTGGGTCAATACCATCTAACTGAATCGCCTTGATCGAGCGATCTACTGACCCTACAGAGATAAAACCAATGGCGCGAGTGTTATGGTTAACAATGGTTTTTACCATGCTGTTGCTGTTTACAACCAAGTTGTTTGGGCTGATATCCGAGACAAGGCGATCATTAACGATTTTGGTCAGTCCCAGCAAGCTTTCGAAGCTGTAACGTGAACCTGAAGACGCTTCTCTAGTAACCACCGCGATAGGCTGATCTGCGCCCCCGACCTCTTTCCAATTCTTAATCTTACCTTTGTAAATATCAAACAGCTGTTGCTGAGAAAGGTTTTCTACAGAGTTGGTACGGTTTACAACAACAGCGAGGCCATCATAAGCGATAGGGTATACATTGAGATCTTCACCTTTTTCGCTTTCAGTCAGATAGCGAGAGCTCATGCCTATTTCGGCTACTCCTTTATTGACCATGGTGATACCAGCACTCGAACCAATGCCCTGAACAGCAACGTAATCGTCTGGGTGTGTTTTGTTGTATTCCTCAGCAAGTACATCCATCACACGAGCAACCGACGTTGAACCTGAGATGTTGATTTCTTTTGCAATGGTAGGGAGGGAGACTGCTATGGCCAATAACGTCGCCACAGTAAAACGTAACATATTAAACTCCATATACGGGATAAAGCAGAGTTTATGATATTGCGTTCAGGTTACACTTTTGTGAACTGTTAGCGCTAAACAAAGGAATTGTTTCTAGTCAAGAGGTGATGGAGCTAGCGTTTCCAAGTGGATTGAGATGATAATCTGGGCAAATGATAATATAGCTATCTTATACTTGAGTTAGGTAGATAACTACCATCGGTGATGATGTAAAGGTTATATACTAGGATTGGCAGCTCTAACTATCATCCATCGGGAGAACGTTGATGTCAGTGTCCCAAATGGCGACAAGTCGTTTATACAAATCAGTTCAATCGCTCTGCTCTGCGCGTAATGCTAACTTGCCTGTCGAACAGGGCAAGTGCCTCTATGAGCTAGTAGAAAATGGCGTTGAGCTTCATCGGGCGCATTTTCTCCTCGACTCCCAGCATAGCGAGTATACTTCTCCCGTCGCGAAGATCATGTTTGATGAGGACAACCAACTTTGGTATTTCTATGTTCCCACATATCACAATGAGCTGTTAAGGTGGGTGCCTTATAAGCCACTTCCATTTAGCCGAATGCTTGAGGACTTACTCAACGAGTTGGAGCGCGATCCTCAAGCGTGTTTTTGGGAATAGGGCGAGCCCAACGGATGCGAATGCCGACATGATTTATACTTTAGGCCTAACGACTTGGTTTCTAAAGTCTTTGGGGGTCATGTTGTAAACGGATTTAAATGCTGTACTGAAATGCGCTGCACTTTTAAAACCAGACTCAAACGCTATTTCTGTTATTGATTTTTCTGACTTGCGCAGTTGGGTTGCTGCGAAGTTTATCCGTTTCACCTTTAATATCTGAGAAAACGAAAGATCATCTGCGGCGAGGCGACGTTTTAAGGTCGCAATGGACATGCTCATATGAGCCGCTAAGCCTTCTAGCGTGATGTCTTTTTCAATATTACCCTCAATGTACTTAATGGCTTTTTGAGAGTCGCTCAGGCTACTTGCGTCATCTATGATAGATAGGATGTTTGGCTCTACCTCAACCATCAACGACAGCAATGCCATTGCGATATGGCTTTGTGTGTAGTCTGGAGCGTTGCGACTCGCTAACTTAACCAACATGTCCTTCAATTGTGCTACTTCGCCACTGGATTGCGTTGAAAAAGGATAGAAGCGCCTTTCTTCCGTTTTGGAACGTAGCATCGGGTGCGCTTTCTTAAAGTCACAGAATATATTTGGATTGAAGACTAAAGCCAGTGCTTTAAAGCCTCCGTCACTAGAGACGGCTTCTGCACTGCTCAGATCTGCGGAGTTATAGAGTGTGAAATCTCCGGCTTTAAGTTCAAATTGCTCGCCATTAGGTTGATGAACTAATAGGGCACCTTCTTCAACAATATATAACCCATTATGTGTTGCAGTGTAACGCTCACTTTTGCGCGCAGTGAAGTGATTAAAGCGAATGATCTCAATGTTCGGCATACTCTTTCTTATCGTTTTACATAACAAATAAAAAAGGCGCTCAATAGAGCGCCTTTTAACTTCATTCGGTATTATTCACTTACAGTCTGTTCTGTTTGTGCTGCTGGTTGTTCAGCGAATACCTGGGTTGGCTTTGCAACTAAACTGCGGTTTTCTTGGTTTACGTCCGTAAGGACAATTTCCAATGTATCCCCAAGTTTGTATACGACCTCTTTATCGATAGAGATGGTACCGTTGTCGCCATTGCACTCAATTCTTTCTTTATTATCAAGAATTAGTGCACCAGGAATAAAGGCTGCTGCGCCATTTTCGAGAAGTCGGACACGTGCGCCTGCACGATTAATATCGAAAATCTCACCTGTGAAACAAGTTTTCTTGCTCGGCTCATCAGCAAGCGTGCGTGCATATAGCCAATCTGAGACATTTCGCTCAGCGATTTTATGATGTTTACGATGTAGAGCTAGCTCTTCGCCTACTTGGTCATCTGGTTTTTGTACAGGTTCTTTACCAAGGATGACGGCCTTCAACATACGGTGGTTGATCATATCACCGTATTTACGAATTGGTGATGTCCAAGTTGCATAGATGTCTAAACCCATTGCATAATGAGGCAGAGGCTGATTACCCACTTCGCTGTATGCTTGGAACTTACGAATACGGTTATCTAGATAAGACGTTTCTTGAGCAGCCAACCAGCGGCGCAACGCAGCAAAGCCTTCTAGTGTAGCAATAGACTCCGCTGTGAACTCCAACTGGCCTTCTGGATTGACAAGTTTAACCACTTCCTCAATCTTCTCGCTCTTGATACCTGCATGCGTATTGAAGACACCTGTTTCAAATTTATCGCGTAATGTACGACCTGCACAGATGTTTGCGGTAATCATGGATTCTTCAACAAGGCGGTTTGCACTGCGGCGCATGTCTGCGTGGATAGCGATTACATCGTTATCTTCACTGAGCTCAAAACGGTAGTCAGGGCGGTCTGGGAAGACCACTGCGTTTTTCTCACGCCATTCAGCGCGAGCAAGAGAGAACTCATAAAGATCACGAACGATGGTCGCGATCTCTTCAGATGGCTGCCATGCTTCAGAGCTGTCGTGTTCTAACCAATCAGACACGTGATCGTATACTAGGCGTGCATGTGATTTGATGTTTGCCGCGAAGAATTTAATATCGTCGCCAATCACACCATCTTTACTTACCGTTACGGTACAGCAAATAGCAGGGCGGGTTTCACCTTCAATCAGAGAACATAGGTTGTCCGCTAAATCGCGAGGTAGCATCGGGATGTTGCGGCCTGGAAGATAAATAGTATAGCCACGTTCACGCGCTACTTTATCCATTTCATCTTCAGGTGTGATGTAGGCGGTTGGGTCCGCAATAGCGATGGTGAGTTCGAAATCGCCAGATACGGTTTTCTTCGCGTACAGCGCATCGTCCATATCTTTAGTCGATTCACCGTCGATAGTGACGAATGGAACATGAGTCATGTCTACGCGTTCTAGCTCCGCGTCGTCTTTCAGTTCCCAGTTATCGATGCCTGCTGGCTCAGAGTTTGGTAGATCGTTTTGAGCAAGCGTTACCCACCAAGGCGCAATTTTATCATTCGCGTCAGTGATTTTTTCAGAAATTTCTACGAAGAAAGAGTTATCACCTTTTAGAGGGTGGCGAATAAGATGTGCGACAACCCAATCACCTTCGGCGAACTCGTCAGGTTTTAGACCTTTCTTTAATTTCGCTTTAAGAGATAGCTTTTTAAGCTGTGGGTGATCAGGTGCTACGTTGAGCTTGCCTTTGAACATTTTTACTCGACCAATAAAGCGAGTCACGGCTTGTTCCAGCAGCTCTTGTGGCTCTGCAACTTCGCGTTCATTTTCGGTGCGGATAATGGCGACGACTTTGTCACCGTGCATGCACTTTTTCATGTACGCAGGCGGGATGAAGAAGCTAGTCTTACTGTCCACTTCCAAAAAGCCAAAGCCTTTATCTGTGGCTTTTATTGAGCCTTCTTTTTTAGGCAGGTTTTCTTGGATTTGCTGCTTAAGCTGAGCGAGTAGTGGGTTATCTTGAAACATCTTTTCTTAAATTACCTATGGAGTTGGGCACACTATAATCATTGCGAGCTATTATTACTACCTGTGGAGCGTAATTTCGCCGTGAATTTTGCCTATTTAACCACGAGAAATTGGCTTAAATATTGATGAAATTCTCATCTGTGAGCTACGCGAATCTACGGGGAATGGTAGGGCTGGTGGAAAAATATGCTAAAAATACCATTGTTGAGAATAAATTGTGATGTAATTCAATTTTTTCTGGATTTTTTTATGCTTTTAAGGAATAATCCGCCTCCCTTAGTCGTCCCTAATGGCTTATCGCGGTTGTGTACTGTGCTGTGTTCCCGTCTGAATGGAATCAGTATCTGGATGGATCAGTATCGAATTGGAAGAGCATATGGGACTGTTTTTTTGTTTAATTAAGTAGGATCCCAATGCAAGATTCTGTTATTCAATTCAGTGATTTATCTCTGAATGATTCTATCCTTTCTGCTCTAGACGGAATGGGTTTCGTGTCACCAACTCCAATTCAGGCTGCGGCAATCCCACACCTATTGGAAGGTGCTGACGCGCTGGGTAAAGCTCAAACAGGTACAGGTAAAACAGCAGCGTTCTCTCTGCCTCTTCTCAACAAACTCGATCTAAACCAACGCAAACCGCAAGCGATTGTACTTGCTCCGACTCGTGAGCTGGCAATTCAGGTTGCAGCGGAAATGAAAAACCTTGGTAAAAATATCAAAGGTTTGAAAGTTCTAGAGATTTACGGTGGCGCATCTATTGTCGACCAAATGCGTGCTCTTAAAAGTGGCGCTCATGTAGTTGTTGGTACTCCAGGCCGTGTTCAAGATCTGATCAATCGCGAACGTCTACACCTAGACGAAGTTAGTACTTTCGTTCTTGATGAAGCAGACGAAATGCTAAACATGGGTTTCGTAGATGACGTAACTGCGATCATGGAGCACGCTCCAGAGTCAGCACAACGCGTTCTGTTTTCTGCAACTATGCCTCCAATGCTGAAGAAGATCGTTGAACGTTTCCTTCGTGACCCTGTAACGGTTGACGTTGCTGGTAAAAACCACACTGTAGACAAAGTTCAACAACAGTTCTGGGTAGTGAAAGGTGTAGAGAAAGATGAAGCAATGTCTCGTCTTCTTGAAACTGAAGAAACTGACGCGTCAATCGTATTCGTACGTACTCGTCAAGATACTGAGCGTCTGGCTGACTGGCTATCTGCACGTGGCTTTAAAGCAGCTGCACTGCACGGTGACATTCCTCAGTCTCTACGTGAACGTACTGTTGATCACATCAAACAAGGTGTTATTGACATCCTAGTTGCAACTGATGTTGTAGCTCGTGGTCTTGACGTTCCACGTATTACGCACGTATTCAACTACGACATCCCATTTGATGTTGAGTCATACATCCACCGTATCGGTCGTACTGGCCGTGCTGGACGTAAGGGTAAAGCGATCCTTCTAGTTCGCACTAACCAAATTCGTATGCTTCGCACTATCGAGCGTGTAACTAAGTCATCTATGGAAGAAATCCAACTTCCTCTACGTGACCAAGTTGCTGAAGCTCGTCTAGCTAAGCTAGGCGCTGAGCTTGAAGCAGAGAAAGAGCACAAAGCACTAGACAAATTTGCTGAGCTGGTAGAGAAACTACAAAGTTCTCTAGACATCGACCCAGCAACACTTGCTGCTATGCTTCTTAAGCGTCAGCAAGGCAAACGTCCTCTGTTCTACATTGGCGAAGACCCAATGGTTGAAGCAATTGAGCGTGACAAGCAACGTCGTAAAGAGCGCCGTGAAGGTGGTCGCGACGGCGGTCGTAACTTCAACAACCAAGACTGGGATACTTACCAGCTTCAAGTTGGTCGTGAGCAAGGCGTTCAAGTTAAAGACATCGTTGGCGCTCTAGCAAACGAACTAGGTCTAGGTAAAGGTTCTATCGGTGCGATCAAACTAGCTCAAGGTCACACATTCGTACAGCTACCTAAAGCAATGACTTCAGACGCGGCGAACAAGCTAAGCAAACTACGTATCCGTCAACAAGATGTTGGTGCTGTAGTATGTGACTTCGATGATTTCCGCGAGTCTCGTGGTGGTCGCCGTGACGGTGGTCGTCGCGATGGTGGTCGTCGTGATGGCGGTGGTTACCGTGGCAACCGCGAAGGCGGCAATCGTGGTGGTGATCGTCGTGAAGGCGGTCGTCGCGAAGGTGGTTTCCGTGGTAACCGTGACGGCAACCGCGATGGTAATCGTGAAGGTGGCGAACGTCGTTTCGATCGCAACCGTGGTGGTGATCACCGTGGTGCACATCGTGGTGAACGTGGTCACGGTCGTGGCCGTCGTACAGACGCATAATCACGAGTGATTAAAGCGACGGTTTAAGTTGCTACAAAAAGAATTGAAAGCCGAGCAAAGCGCTCGGCTTTTTTATGCGCGTCTAATACGGTTTTGCTTTTCATCGTGTTTGTTTACCCAACTTATTACTTCGTCTAAGGGCAGGGCAGAACAAGTAACCCTGAATGATGTCACAGCCTCGACTTCTCAAAAAATGCAGTGTGTCCATGTCTTGAACGCCTTCTGCTACGACCGAATACCCTAATCCATGTGCTAGCGCAATCGTGTTCTCAACGATAGAGCGGGAGCCTTCAGTGCGGCTTGCTGTGAAAAGAAATTAACCAGCTTACCTTGAAACGTATTATCAATCTTTCGACGTTTTTGAGGTTATCTCATAATTTGAATCAGTCATTGGCCTTCAGGTTGTGTCATGTCTTCGATAGACTCAAAGTAGTATTTACGATAAGGGAGCCCAGTAAGAGCGTCATGGACGGCATTGCGCTTCTCTCTTTCAGCAACAGTATGAAGCTTTAATATCGAATCGTTGCTCCACTTAATCACCAGCACGACAAAGATACTGCCGCCAAAAAGTATAAGAGAAACCCCCGTTTCTAAGAGAGAAGTAATAGGTTTTTGCATGATAGCGTGCAAAAAAACGGCATAAGCAAAAATGAAACAGCTGATTAACAATAATAGGAAAGTCCACCCGGTTACGTCAGTTTTCGAGCAGATGTTTTTTGTCATCTGCCATCCCCAGCAGAGCAAAATCAAACCTAAGATCACTAATAGAAATGCAATAGTGGGCACATTATTACCCCGATTTATTGATTGGTTTGTTATTTTTGTTCACCCAATAAACAACGTAGCTTATATATCTGACTTTGTACAAATTGACCTATTCATAAATTATGTTTAACAAGTGATATTTTTTAGTCTTCAAATAAAATCAAAACTTGCTACAGATCAACAAAATTTGTTCAATCAAATCGCTTTTACTAAAAGATTGTTGAAAGATTAAAAAATTATTGAATAATAGAGGGGCAAACAAGAAGTACGCAGCGCACAAGCGCTATTACAACCTCTGCTCTACAACAGGATAACTATTTCATGTCTAATTCGTTTGTACTGGTGATCAACTCTGGTAGCTCTTCATTAAAATTTGCTGTTATTGATTCTGAAACCGGTGAAGCTTTGGTATCAGGTATTGGTGAGTGTTTTGGCCTACCTGAAGCTGAAATCAGTTGGAAATATCAGGGAGAAAAAACCGTTGAAGCAATTCCAGCTGGCGGTAACCATCATCAGTACGCTGTTGAGCGAGTGGTAAAACTACTCGAAACTCTAGGTTTGAGCTCAAAATTTGTCGCTGTAGGCCATCGCATTGTCGCAGGCGGTGAAACCTTTAAAGGAACTGTGAAAGTTGATGAAACAGTTATTCAAGAAGTAGAGCGCCTTGCTGAACTTGCACCACTTCATAACAAAGCGAACGCTGAAGGCATGAGAGCGGCAATGGCGGCGTTCCCTTCACTGCCTCAATTTGCTGTATTCGACACTGCTTTCCACCAAACAATGCCAGCCAAAGCCTTTATGTACGCACTTCCTTACGAGCTTTACGAAGAGCATAAAGTGCGTCGTTACGGTGCTCATGGCACAAGCCACTACTACGTAAGCCGTGAAGCAGCGAAAATGCTAGATAAGCCGGTTGAAGAAAGCAGCTTTATCACTGTGCACTTAGGTAACGGTGCATCAGTGAGTGCGGTTAAAAATGGCGAATGTGTTGATACAAGTATGGGTTTGACGCCGTTAGCTGGCCTAATGATGGGCACTCGCTGTGGTGACCTCGACCCAAGTGTTATCGAGTTCCTTTTCCGTAAAGGCTGGGAAAAAGACGAAGTGTTCGAGATGATGAACAAGAAGTCAGGTTTCTTAGGTGTATCTGGTGTGACAAGTGATGCTCGTGGCGTACTAGAAGCAATGGAAGCGGGGAATTCACGTGCGAAGTTGGCATTTGAGATCTTCACTTACCGCGTTGCGAAATACATTACATCCTACCTCGCGGCTCTGGATTCATTAGACGGCATCATCTTCACTGGTGGTATTGGTGAAAACTCACTACCAATTCGTCGTGAAATCTTGAAAAACCTAAAACTGTTAGGTTTTGTTGAAGATCAGAAAGGTAACGAAGATGCAAGATTTGGTAACGCAGGTGTTATTGCAACATCTGAGTTGTTAGGTGCCAAAGCTCTTGTTATTCCTACTAACGAGGAATTTGTGATAGCCAAACAATCGGTTGAGCTATTGTAATATATAACGAAAACAGAAAGTTAAAAGCGAGCCTCGTGCTCGCTTTTTTTACTTAAAGCAATTTGACAATTACTCTTTGGGTTTCAGAGCTTCGCGCTTTTCGATTAAAAAATCCATCAAGACGCGGATTTTTTTCGGCATATGCTCTCGTGAAGGTATATACAAATAAAACCCTGGAAACTCTTTGCACCAAGGTGTCAGAACTCGGGTCAATCTTCCCTCATTTATGTGCTTTTCCACCCATAAATCAATATGCTTCACTAAACCCACACCCTGTATTGCAGCTTGTAACATACTATAGTCATCATTAAAAATAGCATTGCCTTTAGGCTCGAAAACGAGGGTGCGCTTTGCAACATCTGGAGAGGTTAGCGACCAATGATCAATTGTTCCGCTAGAGGTAAAACGATAAGCAAGGCAATTGTGATCTTCTAAATCCTCAGGAGTTTGAGGTAGTCCATTTTGCCTAAAGTATTCAGGAGAGCTCACTATTGCCGTTGTTAACGGCGGAGTAATAGGGATCGCAACCATATGTTCATCTAAGCTTAATCCTAAGCGAATGCCAGCGTCAACGCCTTCTGCGACGATGTTAGAAAACCCATCATCCATGATTAGCTCTAGGCGTATTTTAGGATAACGAGAGAGGAACTCACCTAGATAGGGCTCAATAAGCAGCCGAGCAGCGGTTCTTGATACACTGATACGGATTAATCCCGAAGGCTCAAGATGAGAGTCGTTCAATTCGTTAACGACCTGCTCAATGTTCACCAATGAAGGTTGCAAAATATCAAGCAGACGTTGGCCTTCTTCCGTCAGCGACATACTTCTGGTGGTTCGATTAATTAACCGAACTTGTAGCTGTTGTTCTAACGCTTTTAGGTGTTGTGATAAGGCAGCACGGGTTACCCCCATTTCTAAGGCTGCTTTAGTGAAACTGCGATGGCGAGCAATATGTGCAAACCACGTCAGTGATGAAATTAAAGAAGGTTCTATTCTCATTTGTTAAGTATAACTAAACAGTCATGTAGATAAAACGATATTTATCCGAAACAGTGTGTTGACTAATATTACATCGAAGCTTAGGTCAGCCTGAGATGAACAGTTAACCTCTAATGGAGAATGTCGCTATGTCTAAAGTCACTTTCAAAAATCTCAATGGTCAAGGTATTGAGATTTCAGCGGTTATCAACTTCCCTACAGATTTTGATGCAAGTAAACAATATGCGGCGGTTGTTGTTTCACACCCAGGTGGTGGCGTAAAAGAGCAAACCGCAGGCCTATATGCGAGTAAACTTGCAAAAAGCGGCATAATTGCCATTGCGTTTGACCGTTCGTATCAAGGTGAAAGTACAGGTGAGCCTCGCCAAATGGAAAACCCTTACACGAGTACTGAAGACGTGAGCGCAGTCGTCGACTATCTGACAACGTTAGAGTACGTCGATAACGATAAAATTGGCGCAATGGGGATTTGTGCTGGTGCGGGCTATAGTGCAAATGCAGCGATCAATGATCGTCGAATCAAAGCACTGGGTATGGTTAGTGCCGTAAACATTGGCCAAATGTTCCGTAATGGTTGGGATAATTCGGTTAACGATGCTGACGCTGTTGGTTACTTAGAATTTGGTTCGAATGCTCGCACAACCGACACGAATGGTACAGAATTCGCGACTATTCCTCTAGCTCCGATGCGTGAAGAAGATGCCTCAAATGCAGAGCTACGCGAAGCTTGGGAGTATTACCACACACCACGTTGTGAACATCCAAATGCGCCGGGTTTTGCTCTAACTCGTAACTTAAACCAGATCATTACTTACGATGCGTACCACAAAGCGGAAGCATTCCTAACTCAGCCAATTCTTGCTGTCGTTGGTAGTGACGCAGGCAGCAAATGGATGAGTGATGACCTGATAGAACGTGCAGCGAGTTCAGATAAAACCTTGTATGCCATTGATGGTGCAAACCATATGTCGCTTTATGATGTTGCCGAATACGTCGATGACGCAGTATCCCAACTCGCATCTTTCTTCCAACGCACTCTTTAATATTCCCGATGAAAGGCTCAATTGCTTCGAGCCTTTCTGCTCTCAAGGCTTTTTACTCTTAAGGTATTGATTATGAATATGCAAAAAATCACTTTTAGAAATGCTGATATGGCTTGGGATATGTCTGCATTAATTTTATTTCCAGAAGGCTTCAATGAATCGAAACGCTACCCAACAATGATAAGCGTTCATCCTTTTGGTAGTTGTAAAGAACAAACATCCAGCGCTGTCTATGGTAAAGCCCTTGCTGAGTTAGGTTACGTCGTGATCGCATTTGACGCGAGCTTCCAAGGAGAATCGGGAGGATTGCCTCGCTACGTAGAAGACCCAAGTCAACGTGTTGAAGATATCAGTCGCGTTATCGACTATGCAGTAACTTTACCATATGTCGATGAGAATAGAATTGGTGGACTCGGTATCTGCGGCGGTGGTGGTTACATGATCAATTCAGCCCTAACCGAAAAGCGCTTGAAAGCTGTCGTAGGTATTACGCCTGTTAACTTAGGCCGCTTGTTCCGTGAAGGCTTTAGTATGTACGACCCTATCGCCAATCTTGAAGCTATGGCTGCACAGAGAACAGCCGAAGCTCGCGGCTCAGAGCTGAAAATCGATGAACTTCTTCCTCCAAATATTGAATTTGCAAAAGAAAATGGATTAACAGAACGAGACGTGTTCGAAGCTACTGAATACTACAAAACATCACGTGGACAAACCGAAGGTGGTGCAACTCGTATGCTGTTTTCACATGCACAGAAAACACTGAGCTGGGATGCCTTTGCATTTGCCGAAACGTTATTGACTCAGCCTGTTATGGCCGTGGTAGGGCAAAAAGTCGGGGCGTTTGGTGCTTATCGTGATGGGCAGGAAATTTATGGCCGCTCTGTTCAATCAAAAGACCGACAGCTGGTTAATTTGGAAAATTGGTCTCACTATGAACTGTATGACCATCCAGAAGCAGTCGGCATTGCAATGGACAAGGTTTCTGCATTCCTTGAAACACACTTAAAATAATCTAATAAGTTAGAAGCGTTTTGTAGAGTTGCAAAGCGCTTATTTTTAACAGAGTAAGATGTAGTTCGAAGCGAGTAGGTCGGTAAATCTTCGTGCGAATAACCTCATCTACAGGCTATTGACTAAATACCACTGCCAAATACTGTTTAAGACAATGTACACTGAAACCTAATTAAAGGCGTTAGATAGGAATGAAGTTTAATTTATGCGCAAATCAGATAAGAAGGTCGAGAATCTAATTAGAGAAGTGTTGACCGAAGTTTGTGAAGATACGCTAAAAGGCTACGATGGCTTTCTTTGGGTGACTCATACCGTCAAATTCTCTTCTTTTCCACAAAGTTTAGAAATAGTCTGCGTATTCGAAACGAAGCAAGATCGAGCTAACTTTTTTGAAGGAGAGGGCCGCCAGCATGTTTCCACAACTATTCAAAAGGCCTTTAATAAGGTAGGAGTGCAACTAAAGAACGTCAGTAAGCAAATCAGTTACGATACAAAACAAAAGCATTAGCGCAGGCAGCAATGGTCCGTAATAAAATGGTGCTTGGCTACCTTGCTATAAAAATGCAAAGGGCACTGGATGGGCAATGAAGCTTCAGCTCACTTAGATATACATCGGTGTAACTATGAGTTATGGAGTTATGGATTGTGAATACGGTTGGTTTTCTAATGTTGCCTTAAGAGGCCATGATTAGTCGTTTACAATGAGTAAAGTACAAACTTCTGCATGGTGGATATCCGCAGAAAATTATTGAAAAGAAAGGCTCTAGCTGGAGCGGTCTATCATTTTCTTTGGGTTACCTCGACAATGAATAGCTTAATTGCTATGTTTCGCAAAATATATGGATATTCTTCTGCTCGTTATCTTCAGATGCCGTGCAGAAGAATGTGTTTGCCGGCTGAGGGAAAAATGAAAACCAAAATAATAATGTCTTTTCTACTCGCTACATTATGTGTCAGTGTCAGCGCCAGTACGAATGAGCCGAAATACCATTCTGCGCTAACAGTCAAAACGGGATTCAGTGAAGACAGAGACAAGCCTGTGGAAGTCTATTATTGGTATCCCACAACGAACGAAAAAAACAACTTCTCGTTTGGTAGGGGGAACATTTTTAAATCAGTCGAAACGCAGTTAGATGCCCCTTTAGCAAGTGGAAAATTTCCCGTT
>NZ_JAWOUH010000033.1:0-29169 GCF_033339295.1 Vibrio sp. 704
GTCTACGTTTCGCGATCCGTGAAGGTGGCCGTACAGTAGGTGCTGGTGTTGTTGCTAAGATCTTCGACTAATTCATAGCGAATTAGCGATGCTTTCGGAAAATCTTGAATTAGATTTGACGAACCAGTAGCAAAAAGGGCATCATTTGATGCCCTTTTTCTGCACTCAACATTATTTTTGCTGTTTTCTTGTTCAGAAGTGGGTTGGGCGCAGAGCAAGATTAAGCAAAGAGGCTTAATCTTAAGAAGAGTACGCTGATTTTTTCAGCGATATGGAGTTTGCCCTGCAACAGCGGGGTTGTTGTCGTCTATATTAAGACTTGTAACAGGTTGGTTTTATGAAAGCAAATAATGCTGAAACTCCTGATAGCTCAAACGCAGCAGATACGTTTAAGTGGGTAGCCGCTTTCGTATTGGCAGCTGCCGCTGTTGTGGGTAATTACCTGTATGGTGAAATGTCTGTAGTGGTTCGTGCTGCAGGCGTTGTTGTTCTTATTGCAGCTGCCTTAGGCGTTGCAGCAACAACGACTAAAGGTAAAGCAGCGATCAGTTTTGCAAAAGAATCTCGTATGGAAGTACGTAAAGTTGTTTGGCCTACTCGCCAAGAAACCATGCAAACAACACTGATCGTTTTAGCTGTAAGTATTGTAATGGCTCTAGTGCTATGGGGTATTGACGGAATTATGGTTCGTCTAGTAGCTCTAGCAACTGGGGTATAGAGGGTTTTTATTCATGAGTGAAGCTCCAAAAAAACGCTGGTATGTGGTTCAAGCCTTCTCTGGATTTGAAGGTCGTGTAGCTCAATCTCTGCGCGAGCATATCAAAATGCACGGCATGGAAGAGCTATTCGGTGAAGTACTGGTTCCTACTGAAGAAGTAGTGGAAATGCGCGCGGGTCAGCGTCGCAAATCTGAGCGTAAGTTCTTCCCAGGTTACGTCCTTGTTCAGATGATTATGAACGATGAATCATGGCACCTAGTACGCAGTGTGCCGCGTGTCATGGGCTTCATTGGTGGTACCTCAGACCGTCCGGCACCTATCACGGATAAAGAGGCTGACGCGATTCTTAATCGTCTTGAGAAAGCGAGTGAAGCGCCTCGTCCGCGTACAATGTACGAAGCGGGTGAAGTGGTACGTGTTAACGAAGGTCCATTTGCTGACTTCAACGGTACTGTTGAAGAAGTGGATTACGAGAAGAGCCGCCTGAAAGTGTCTGTATCGATCTTTGGTCGTGCGACACCAGTTGAGCTTGAATTTGGTCAGGTTGAAAAGCTGGACTAAGACTCTTCGTCAAAGAGTATAAAAAATCACCTTTTTAGGGTTGTATAAGGCGCGGATTATGACTATAATTTCGCGCCTTTTTACTTCAAGTGAAGTAAAAAGTTTCTTACACAAACGGGGAGCTGATCCGCGATTAGCGTTTGTACCCAAACTTAGGAATTATCATGGCTAAGAAAGTTGAAGCTTACATCAAGCTACAAGTTGCTGCTGGTATGGCTAACCCTAGTCCACCAGTAGGTCCTGCACTAGGTCAACACGGTGTGAACATCATGGAATTCTGTAAAGCGTTCAACGCAAAAACAGAATCTATTGAGAAAGGTCTACCAACTCCAGTAGTTATCACAGTATACAGCGACCGTTCTTTCACGTTCGTAACTAAGACTCCACCTGCTGCTGTTCTTCTTAAGAAAGCTGCTGGCGTTAAGTCTGGTTCAGGTCGTCCAAACACTGAAAAAGTTGGTACTGTAACTGACGCTCAAATCCAAGAAATCGCAGAAACTAAAGCTGCTGATATGACTGGTGCTGACATCGAAGCGATGAAGCGTTCTATCGCTGGTACTGCTCGTTCAATGGGCCTAGTGGTAGAGGGTTAATAAGATGGCAAAACTAACTAAGCGCATGCGCGTAATCCGCGAAAAAGTTGACGTAACTAAAGAATACGAAATCAACGAAGCTGTTGCTCTTCTTCAAGAACTAGCGACTGCTAAATTCGTTGAGTCTGTAGACGTTGCTGTTAACCTAGGCATTGATGCTCGTAAATCTGACCAGAACGTACGTGGTGCAACTGTACTACCTCACGGTACTGGCCGCGAAATCCGCGTTGCAGTGTTCACTCAAGGTGCTAACGCTGAAGCAGCTAAAGAAGCTGGCGCAGACATCGTAGGTATGGAAGATCTTGCTGAGCAAGTTAAGAAAGGCGAAATGAACTTTGACGTAGTTGTTGCTTCTCCAGATGCAATGCGCGTTGTAGGTCAACTAGGTACTATCCTAGGTCCTCGCGGTCTTATGCCAAACCCTAAAGTTGGTACTGTAACTCCTAACGTTGCTGAAGCAGTTAAAAACGCTAAAGCTGGTCAGGTTCGTTACCGTAACGACAAAAACGGCATCATCCACACTACTATCGGTAAAGCAAACTTCTCTGCTGAGCAGATCAAAGAGAACCTAGAAGCACTTCTAGTTGCTCTGAAGAAAGCTAAGCCATCTTCAGCGAAAGGTACTTTCCTGAAGAAAGTAAGCATCTCTACTACTATGGGTGCTGGTGTTGCTGTTGATCAGGCTAGCCTGAACACTCAAGCATAATTTATTTGCTTAGGCGCAAAATTAGTGTATAATTTTGCGCCTAATATTTGTGGTTGGGGCTGAACTTTGGTTCTTTGAACTGTCTCCTAGTTCGAAATGAATTAAGACCCAGTCTCCGTCCAAGACCGTAGGTGTTTGTGTAAAAGCAAACTTAATTATCCTACGTAGATGGTGCCCGAACTGACAGAAAGCTCTATGTAATATAGTTAACTTTCTTCTGGGGAAGCACCTCAATAGCTCTCACTGTCGTGATGATAGTGAGTGGTGTAACGACAACCAGGAGTAAATCCAAGATGGCTTTAAACCTTCAAGACAAAAAAGCAATTGTTGCTGAAGTCAACGAAGCTGCCAGTGGTGCACTTTCTGCAGTTGTAGCTGATTCTCGTGGCGTTCAAGTTGGCGCGATGACTTCTCTACGTAAACAAGCTCGTGAAGCTGGCGTTTACATGAGAGTTGTTCGTAACACTCTTGCTCGTCGTGCGGTTGAAGGTACTGAGTACGAGTGTCTAACTGACACTTTCACTGGTCCTACTCTAATCGCATTCTCTAATGAGCACCCAGGTGCTGCAGCGCGTCTTTTCAAAGACTTCGCTAAAGAGAACAAAGATTTCGAGATCAAAGCTGCTGCATTTGAAGGCGCTTTAACTGACGCTGAAGTACTAGCAACACTACCAACTTACGACGAAGCAATTGCACGCCTAATGATGTGCATGAAAGAAGCTTCGGCTGGCAAGCTGGCGCGTACTATCGCAGCTATCCGCGATCAAAAACAAGAAGCAGCGGCATAAGCCTTGCTTTTTACTGGTTGCTTAATAAACTTATTGTTGACTTAAAAGAGAATTGTTATGTCTATTACTAACGAGCAAATCCTAGACGCAGTTGCAGAAATGTCTGTAATGCAAGTTGTTGAACTAATCGAAGCAATGGAAGAGAAATTCGGTGTTTCTGCTGCTGCTGCTGTTGTAGCTGGCGGCGCTGCTGCAGGCGAAGCTGCTGCTGAGCAAACTGAATTCGACGTAATCCTAGAAGCTGCTGGCGGTAACAAAGTTGCTGTAATCAAAGCAGTACGTGGCGCAACTGGCCTAGGTCTTAAAGAAGCTAAAGCTCTAGTAGACGGCGCTCCAGCACCTCTTAAAGAAGGTGTTGAGAAAGCAGAAGCTGAAGCTCTTAAAGCTCAGCTAGAAGAAGCTGGTGCAACTGTTGCTGTTAAGTAATTATTGCATAGTTTCTTAGCCTAACGGCTAATTGGCTGGTGGTTTTTTAACCACCGGCCTTTTTGCGCTGTAGGGTATAGGCGAATTTTCCCGCTGTTTAAGCGCCTGATATCCATGCAAAAAACATTTCATTCTTACGAAATGAAATGTCACTACAGTAAACAGCTATATTAGTCACTGTCCCTTACCCCCCTTAAGTAACTAGGAGCGGGCGGACAGTTTGGGTCACTTATCAGCGAGCTGAGGAACCCCATGGTTTACTCTTATACCGAGAAAAAGCGCATCCGTAAGGACTTTGGTACTCGTCCACAAGTTTTGGACATTCCATACCTGCTATCGATCCAGCTCGATTCGTTCGACAAATTTATCGAACAGGATCCTGAAGGTCAATACGGTCTTGAAGCCGCTTTCCGTTCTGTATTCCCGATTCAGAGCTACAACGGCAATTCTGAGCTGCAATACGTTAGCTACCGTCTTGGTGAGCCAGTTTTTGACGTTAAAGAATGTCAAATCCGCGGTGTAACTTACTCAAAGCCACTACGTGTAAAACTACGCCTAGTTATCTTTGATAAAGACGCGCCAGCAGGTACTGTAAAAGACATTAAAGAACAAGAAGTCTACATGGGTGAAATTCCACTCATGACAGACAATGGTACCTTCGTAATCAACGGTACCGAGAGGGTTATCGTATCCCAGCTGCACCGAAGCCCAGGCGTGTTCTTCGACAGCGATAAGGGTAAGACCCACTCTTCAGGTAAAGTTTTATACAACGCACGTGTTATTCCTTACCGTGGTTCATGGCTTGATTTCGAGTTTGATCCTAAGGATAACTTGTACGTTCGTATCGACCGCCGTCGTAAGCTACCAGCATCGATCATCCTTCGAGCATTAGGTAAGTCGACAGAAGAAATCCTAGATATCTTCTTCGAGAAAGTGAACTTCGAAGTGAAAGACCAAACTCTATTGATGGAGTTAGTTCCGGATCGTCTACGTGGTGAAACTGCGTCATTCGACATCGAAGCAAATGGTAAAGTTTACGTTGAGCAAGGTCGTCGCGTAACAGCTCGTCATATCCGCCAGCTAGAAAAAGATGGTGTTGATCACATCGAAGTACCAGTTGAGTACATCGTAGGTAAAGTTGCATCAAAAGATTACATCAATGAAGCAACAGGCGAGATCATTGTTAACGCTAACCAGGAAATCAGCCTGGAAGCACTAGCGAACCTATCTCAGGCTGGCCACAAAGCGCTAGAAGTTCTATTCACGAACGATCTAGACCACGGTCCATTCATGTCAGAAACACTACGTATCGACAGCACGGTTGATCGTATTTCTGCATTGGTAGAAATCTACCGCATGATGCGCCCTGGTGAACCGCCAACAAAAGAAGCTGCAGAAGCTCTATTCGAAAGCCTCTTCTTCTCTGAAGAGCGTTACGATCTATCGACTGTTGGTCGTATGAAGTTCAACAGCTCTATCGGCCGTGAAGATGCTCAAGAGCAAGGCACACTTGATGAAACTGATATCATCGAAGTGATGAAGAAGCTGATCGCGATCCGTAACGGTAAGGGCGAAGTGGACGATATCGACCACCTAGGCAACCGTCGTATCCGTTCTGTAGGCGAAATGGCTGAGAACCAGTTCCGTGTAGGTCTAGTACGTGTTGAGCGTGCAGTTAAAGAGCGTCTAAGCCTAGGCGATCTTGACGCAATCATGCCTCAAGACTTGATCAACGCGAAGCCAATTTCTGCGGCAGTTAAAGAATTCTTTGGCTCTTCACAGCTTTCACAGTTCATGGACCAAAACAACCCGCTATCAGAAGTAACGCACAAGCGTCGTATTTCTGCGTTGGGTCCTGGCGGTCTAACTCGTGAACGTGCTGGCTTCGAAGTACGTGACGTACACGTAACTCACTACGGTCGTCTATGTCCTATCGAAACGCCTGAAGGTCCAAACATCGGTCTGATCAACTCTCTATCTGCGTTTGCGCGTTGTAACGAGTACGGTTTCCTAGAGACACCATACCGTCGCGTTGTAGATGGCGTAGTAACAGACGAAGTGGATTACCTATCTGCAATCGAAGAAGGCCAATTCGTTATCGCACAGGCGAACGCTAAGCTAAACGAAGATGGTACTTTTGCAGATGAGCTGATCACAGCTCGTCAGAAAGGTGAATCTGGTCTACACCCTCGTGAGCACGCTCAGTACATGGACGTTGCGACAAACCAGGTTGTATCTATCGCTGCATCGCTTATCCCGTTCCTAGAACACGATGATGCGAACCGTGCATTGATGGGTGCGAACATGCAACGTCAGGCAGTTCCAACACTGAAAGCTGACAAACCGCTTGTTGGTACTGGTATTGAACGTAACGTAGCAGTTGACTCAGGTGTAACTGCAGTTGCTAAACGTGGTGGTGTAATCCAGTCAGTAGATGCTTCTCGTATCGTTGTTAAAGTTAACGAAGAAGAGCTAGTACCAGGTGAAGCTGGTATCGACATCTACAACCTGACTAAATACACACGTTCTAACCAGAACACATGTATTAACCAGCGCCCATGTGTGATGCCAGGTGAGCCTGTATCACGCGGTGACGTTCTTGCTGATGGTCCTTCAACAGACCTTGGTGAACTAGCGCTTGGTCAAAACATGCGTATCGCGTTCATGCCTTGGAACGGTTACAACTTCGAAGACTCGATCTTAGTATCTGAGCGCGTAGTTCAAGAAGACCGTTTCACGACTATCCACATCCAAGAACTGACTTGTGTGGCGCGTGATACTAAGCTTGGTTCTGAAGAGATCACAGCGGATATTCCAAACGTAGGTGAGTCTGCTCTGTCTAAACTAGACGAGTCAGGTATCGTTTACATCGGTGCTGAAGTTAAGGGTGGCGACATCCTAGTTGGTAAAGTTACACCTAAAGGTGAAACTCAGCTAACGCCTGAAGAGAAGCTACTACGTGCAATCTTCGGTGAAAAAGCATCTGACGTTAAAGATACTTCACTACGTGTACCTAACTCTGTATCAGGTACGATCATCGACGTTCAAGTCTTTACTCGCGATGGCGTAGAGAAAGACAAGCGTGCGCTTGAAATCGAACAGATGCAGCTTAAAGAAGCGAAGAAAGACCTAACTGAAGAATTCCAGATTCTTGAGGGCGGCCTTCTAAACCGTGTTAAAGCTGTATTGATTGAAGGCGGTTACTCTGAAGCGAAACTAGACACAACTGATCGTAAGAAGTGGCTAGAACTAACGCTAGAAGATGACGCACTACAAACTCAGCTTGAGCAACTTGCTGAGCAGTGGGATGAGCTAAAAGCCGACTTCGATAAGAAGTTCGAAACTAAGCGTCGTAAGATCACTCAAGGTGATGATTTAGCACCTGGTGTACTGAAGATCGTTAAGGTTTACCTAGCGGTTAAACGTCGCATTCAGCCTGGTGATAAGATGGCGGGTCGTCACGGTAACAAGGGTGTAATCTCTAAGATCAACCCTGTTGAAGACATGCCATACGATGAGAAAGGTCAGCCTGTAGACATCGTACTTAACCCACTGGGTGTACCTTCGCGTATGAACATCGGTCAGATCCTAGAAGTACACTTAGGTCTGGCAGCGAAAGGTATCGGTGACAAGATCAACCAGATGGTTAAAGAGCAGCAAGAACTAGCGAAATTCCGCGAGTTCCTACAAAAAGTTTACGATCTAGGCGACACTCGCCAGAAAGTAGACATTGCTTCTCTATCTGATGATGAAGTACGTACTCTGATCAAGAACTTGCGTGGCGGTCTACCAATCGCGACTCCTGTATTTGATGGCGCTCCAGAAGAGTCAATCAAAGCACTTCTTGAGCTAGCAGATCTACCAACATCAGGTCAGTTAACACTGTTTGATGGTCGCACAGGTGATGCGTTTGAGCGTCCTGTAACTGTTGGTTACATGTACATGCTGAAACTGAACCACCTTGTTGATGACAAGATGCACGCTCGTTCAACTGGTTCGTACAGCCTAGTAACTCAGCAGCCACTAGGTGGTAAAGCTCAGTTCGGTGGTCAGCGTTTCGGTGAGATGGAAGTATGGGCACTAGAAGCATACGGTGCTGCTTACACGCTACAAGAAATGCTAACGGTTAAGTCGGATGACGTTAACGGCCGTACTAAGATGTACAAGAACATCGTAGACGGTAACCACAGCATGGAACCTGGCATGCCAGAATCGTTCAACGTACTGTTGAAAGAGATCCGCTCGCTAGGTATCAACATCGAGCTAGAAGACGAAGAGTAATCCTTTTCTCTCTTGATGAAAGTCGAGAGAATCAAAGCGATTATTTGGAAGAAGGTGCTCACTTTAGCAAGTGAGCTCCTTTTAACTCCTTACAGGAGCTGATTGTGAAAGACTTATTAAACTTTCTAAAAGCACAGCATAAGACCGAAGAATTTGATGCAATCAAAATCGGTCTATCTTCACCAGACATGATCCGTTCATGGTCTTTCGGTGAAGTTAAAAAACCTGAAACGATCAACTATCGTACGTTCAAACCTGAACGCGATGGTCTGTTCTGTGCGCGTATCTTTGGTCCAGTTAAAGACTACGAATGTCTTTGTGGTAAGTACAAGCGCCTGAAGCACCGTGGTGTTATCTGTGAGAAGTGTGGTGTAGAAGTTACACAAACTAAAGTTCGTCGTGACCGTATGGGCCACATTGAACTGGCTTCACCAGTAGCTCACATCTGGTTCCTAAAATCGCTACCGTCTCGTATCGGTCTACTAATGGATATCCCTCTACGTGATATCGAACGCGTTCTGTACTTCGAAATGTACGTAGTAACAGAGCCTGGTATGACTGATCTAGAAAAAGGTCAGATGCTTACTGAAGAAGAGTATCTAGATCGTCTAGAAGAGTGGGGCGACGAGTTCACTGCTAAGATGGGTGCGGAAGCTATCAAGGACCTACTAGGTTCTATGGATATGCACGCTGAAGCAGAACAAATGCGTGAAGAGTTAGAGACAACAAACTCTGAAACTAAGCGTAAGAAAGTAACTAAGCGTCTTAAGCTGGTAGAAGCGTTCATCGCATCGGGTAACAACCCTGAGTGGATGATCCTAACTGTACTTCCAGTACTTCCGCCAGATCTACGTCCTCTAGTACCTCTAGATGGCGGTCGCTTTGCGACTTCTGATCTTAACGATCTATACCGTCGTGTGATCAACCGTAACAACCGTTTGAAGCGTCTTCTAGAGCTAGCTGCTCCGGACATCATCGTACGTAACGAAAAACGTATGCTGCAAGAGTCTGTTGATGCGCTACTAGATAACGGTCGTCGTGGTCGTGCGATCACAGGTTCTAACAAGCGTCCTCTGAAATCTCTTGCTGATATGATCAAGGGTAAACAAGGTCGTTTCCGTCAGAACCTTCTAGGTAAACGTGTAGACTACTCTGGCCGTTCTGTAATCACAGTAGGTCCATACCTTCGTCTACACCAGTGTGGTCTTCCTAAGAAGATGGCACTTGAGCTATTCAAACCATTTATCTACAGCAAGCTAGAGACTCGTGGTCTTGCGACTACAATCAAAGCTGCTAAGAAAATGGTAGAGCGTGAAGAAGCGGTCGTTTGGGATATCCTAGACGAAGTAATCCGTGAACATCCAGTACTATTGAACCGTGCACCGACACTTCACCGTCTAGGTATCCAGGCGTTCGAACCAGTACTGATCGAAGGTAAAGCGATTCAGCTACACCCACTTGTTTGTGCGGCGTACAACGCGGACTTCGATGGTGACCAAATGGCGGTTCACGTACCTCTAACTCTAGAGGCACAACTTGAAGCTCGTACTCTGATGATGTCGACAAACAACATTCTGTCGCCAGCGTCAGGTGATCCGATCATCGTACCTTCTCAGGACGTTGTATTGGGTCTGTACTACATGACTCGTGAAAAGATCAACGTGAAAGGTGAAGGCATGTACCTTTCTGGCCCAGAAGAGGCTGAGAAAGCATACCGCACTAAACAAGCTGAGCTTCACGCACGCGTTAAAGTACGTATTACAGAAACTGTTGTAGACGAAGACGGCAACAGCACTACAGAAACCAAGATGGTAGACACCACTGTTGGTCGTGCAATGCTATGGCAAATCGTGCCAGCTGGTCTACCGTACAGCATCGTTAACCAAAAGCTAGGTAAGAAGCAAATCTCTAACCTACTTAACGAGGCGTACCGTAAACTAGGTCTGAAAGACACAGTAATCTTCGCTGACCAAATCATGTACACAGGTTTCGCATACGCGGCACTTTCTGGTGTATCTGTTGGTATCGACGATATGGTTGTACCAGCAGCTAAGTACACTGAAATCGCAGAAGCGGAAGAAGAAGTACGTGAAATCCAGGAACAGTACCAATCAGGTCTTGTTACTGCGGGCGAACGCTACAACAAAGTTATCGATATCTGGGCATCGACCAACGACCGTGTTGCGAAAGCAATGATGGAAAACCTTTCATCTGAAACGGTAGTTAACCGTGACGGTGAAGAGGAACAGCAAGAGTCATTCAACAGCATCTATATGATGGCGGACTCGGGCGCTCGTGGTTCTGCAGCACAGATTCGTCAGCTTGCGGGTATGCGTGGTCTGATGGCGCGTCCAGATGGTTCAATCATCGAAACGCCGATCACAGCGAACTTTAAAGAAGGTCTAAACGTACTTCAGTACTTTATCTCAACGCACGGTGCTCGTAAGGGTCTTGCGGATACGGCACTGAAAACAGCGAACTCGGGTTACCTAACTCGTCGTCTAGTAGACGTTGCTCAAGACGTTGTTGTAACTGAACATGACTGTGGCACTCACGAAGGTGTCGACATGATGCCTCACATCGAGGGTGGTGATGTTAAAGTTGCACTTTCTGAGCTTGCTCTTGGTCGTGTTGTTGCTGAAGACGTACTAAAACCTGGCACTGAAGACGTTCTTATTCCACGTAACACCCTGATCGATGAGAAGTGGTGTCAAATCATGGAAGAGAACTCAGTAGACAGCATGAAAGTGCGCTCTGTAGTAACGTGTGATTCTGACTTCGGTTGTTGTGCACAATGTTACGGTCGTGACCTAGCACGTGGTCACCTAGTGAACCAAGGTGAAGCAGTGGGTGTTATTGCTGCTCAGTCTATCGGTGAGCCAGGTACACAGCTAACGATGCGTACGTTCCACATCGGTGGTGCGGCATCGACAGCAGCGGCAGAGAACAGTGTTCAAGTTAAGAACAACGGTTCTATCAAGCTACACAACGCTAAATCTGTATTGGCTGATGACGGTAAGATCGTTATCACTTCTCGTGCGACAGAGTTAACTATCGTTGATGAGTTTGGTCGTACTAAAGAGAAGCACAAACTGCCTTACGGTACGCTACTAAGCAAAGGCGATGGTGATACAGTTCAAGCTGGCGAAACAGTTGCAAACTGGGAAGCGCACACACTACCTATCATTACTGAGGTAGCAGGTCGCATCCAGTTCGTAGATATGATCGACGGCGTAACAGTATCTCGTCAAACGGATGACTTAACTGGTCTATCTTCAAGCGAAGTAACTGACCCAGCAGCTCGCCCTTCAGCAGGTAAAGATATGCGTCCAGCTATCAAACTTGTTGACGAGCAAGGTAACGATGTAATGATCCCTGGTACTGATATGCCAGCTCACTACTTCCTACCTGGTAAAGCGATTGTGAACATCGAAGATGGCGCAGCAGTAGGTGTTGGTGCAACACTAGCACGTATTCCTCAGAAGTCTGGCGGTAACAAAGATATCACCGGTGGTCTTCCACGAGTTGCTGACCTATTTGAAGCACGTAAGCCGAAAGAGCCTGCAATCCTTGCTGAGCACACAGGTACTGTGAGCTTTGGTAAAGAGACGAAAGGTAAACGTCGCCTAGTGATCACACGTGAAAGCGGTGAAGCTTACGAAGAGATGATTCCTAAGCATCGTCAGTTGAACGTATTCGAAGGTGAAAAAGTTGAACGTGGTGACGTGATCGCAGATGGTCCAGAGTCTCCACATGACATCCTACGTCTACGTGGCGTACACGCGGTAACGCAGTACATTGCTAACGAAGTACAGGAAGTTTACCGTCTACAAGGCGTTAAGATTAACGATAAGCACATTGAAACTATCGTTCGTCAGATGCTACGTAAGTGTACTATTACTCACTCTGGTGACTCTGAGTTCCTACCTGGTGAGCAGATTGAATACTCACAAGTTAAGATTGCTAACCGTAACCTAGAAGCTGAAGGCAAAGAGCCTGCACGTTTCGAACGTGAACTACTAGGTATTACTAAAGCATCTCTAGCGACTGAGTCGTTCATCTCTGCGGCATCGTTCCAGGAGACAACTCGCGTACTAACAGAAGCTGCGGTTTCTGGTAAGCGTGATGACCTACGTGGTCTGAAAGAGAACGTAATTGTTGGTCGTCTGATCCCAGCTGGTACTGGTTTCGCATACCACCAAGAGCGTCAAGCTAAACGTTCTGAAGCGCAAGATGGTCCTTCTGCTGAGCAAGCAACGGATAACCTAGCGGCACTTCTAAACGCTGGTTTCTCTTCTGAAGAGTAAGTCATATAACGAGTAATCGTTAAAAGCTTAAGAAAAAGGCACCTTCGGGTGCCTTTTTAGTTTTTTATACTGCTTTGTTCTTCCGGTGGGATTTTCGATAAAGCTAGAAACAAAAAAGACCGACGATGATCGTCAGTCTTTTCTCTCACTCTATTTCTGAATGTTTGCAAATACTAAGCTCCAGGTGGCATAGACAGGCTTTCTGCGATTTGCTGTATCAGATAGTCCTCGACTTCAAAGCGAGTCTCAAGAATTTCCCCAATGATACACATATCAGAATCGAAATCATTTAATTCATCATCTTCAGTCACTTCTGAGTACTTATCGTTAAAGTTCAATAATGGTTCAGTCGTTAGAACAATTTGACCATAGGTTTGATTGATCTCATTAGTCACGACAAAGCCGGTTGCTTTCCAACGGTCCATAACCATGTCATAAATTTTAAAGTGGCCTTCGGAGATGTAATCAACGAGGTGCTGACAGAAATCCTGCAGTTCGGAAGGAGATGGGAGTTCAATAACATTGGTTTTCGAACAAGGTTGCAGCGCTGCAAGCTTACAATATTCAACAATCAGGGATTGTCGTGTCTCTAACCAGTGATCAATGACATCACTTGAGCCACCCCACTGGTCTTGTGTTTGTTTGAATTTTCTTAGCATGACCATGCCCTCATGATCTGATCGCCCATCGGCGAACGTATCCTTTGCAAAGCAAAGTTAGTAAAGTTATTACAAACTCTTGTCCTTACTAGAATTTAGAGTGCACATTTACTTAACGATAAACTCTAGTATGAAATTAGATTGCCAGTAAAATGAACGAACTTCAAGCAAAGGGATGGTGTAATGTTAAGAAAAGGTGATGTTAACCGCGCGATAAATGCATACTGGTGTGTTGTTGCAGGAAGTGAAATTTGGCTGGTGGATGGTGCTGTGCCCTTCGGGTCTGCAGAGCAGTTATCACTGCCAGTAACGAGTGCAAGACCCATTGGTGAGTATTCTGGTTCGCCCGTCATGTGGCTTAACTTGGCCGATTTAGAGCATGATCTACCTTTAGTATCCCTGCGTGACTGCCTGCATTTTCCTGAGCCATTATTTATGTTGTTAAGTAAAGCTGTGCAATATGGGCACATGACGCAAAGTTTGCGCTTTTGTCCACAGTGCGGAGGAAGAAACTTTCTTAATAATAACCAGTTAGCCATGCAGTGTGGTGAATGTCGCACCCTTCATTATCCTAGAATATTTCCGTGTATTATCGTTGCTGTACGTAAAGAAAATCAGATCTTATTAGCCCAACATCCAAGGCATCGAAATGGTATGTATACGGTTATTGCGGGTTTTCTAGAAGTCGGTGAGACATTAGAAGAGTGCGTGGCTCGAGAAATTCATGAAGAAACGGGAATTCTCGTTAAAAATATTCGCTACTTTGGCAGCCAGCCTTGGGCTTTCCCATCCAGTATGATGATGGGGTTTTTAGCTGACTATGAATCCGGAGAGTTAAGCCCAGACTACACTGAGCTGTCTGATGCACAATGGTTTGGTATCGACGAGATGCCGCCTGTTGCGCCTAAAGGAACGATTGCAAGAGCACTTATCGAACAAACGCTGAAAGATATAGACTCTAATTGTCTGATAAATAGATAAAAAAAACCCTCCGAGAGGGAGGGGGTAAGTAAGATGTCGTTATGAGATGCTGAGTACTAAGTACTCAGTTTATAATTGTAGTTTTCGCTAGCGAACAAATTTTTAACACTGATACCGATTGGGTGCAAATTAAGCATTGATTTAAAAGTTAATAACTTGATCCAGGTTGCAAAGCACACAGCTATTGGACTTAAATCAGTGATAGAATACCCCCTTTCACAGAAAGCCTAACAGTTGGAATTACGGAATGACTGAATTAAAAAATGATCGTTATCTGCGTGCGCTTTTAAAAGAGCCGGTAGATTACACGCCAGTATGGATGATGCGCCAGGCAGGTCGTTACCTACCAGAATACAAAGCGACTCGTGCAGAAGCGGGTGATTTCATGTCTTTGTGTCGAAATGCAGAATTAGCATCCGAAGTGACACTTCAACCATTACGCCGTTTTCCTCTTGATGCCGCGATCTTATTCTCGGACATCTTAACGATTCCAGATGCAATGGGGCTTGGTTTGCGTTTTGCTGCGGGTGAAGGACCTGTTTTTGATAACCCAATTACATGCAAAGCCGACGTGGAAAAAATTGGTTTGCCAGATCCTGAAGGTGAACTGCAATACGTAATGAACGCAGTACGCCAGATCCGTAAAGACCTGAAGGGTGAAGTGCCGCTGATTGGTTTTTCTGGTAGTCCTTGGACTCTTGCGACGTACATGATCGAAGGTGGTAGCTCTAAAGCGTTTACCAAGATCAAGAAGATGATGTACGCGGAACCACAAACTCTGCACCTACTTCTAGATAAGCTGGCAGACAGCGTTATCGAGTACTTAAACGCGCAAATTAAAGCGGGTGCGCAATCGGTAATGGTATTTGACACATGGGGTGGCGTACTAACGCCTCGTGATTACAATCTGTTCTCACTGCAATACATGCACAAGATTGTAGATGGTCTGATTCGTGAAAACGACGGTCGTCGCGTGCCAGTCACACTGTTTACTAAGAATGGCGGCATGTGGCTTGAGCAAATCGCAGCTACGGGCTGTGATGCGGTTGGTCTAGACTGGACAATCAACATTGCAGACGCGAAAGCACGTATCGGTGATAAAGTGGCGCTGCAAGGTAACATGGACCCATCAATGCTTTACGCTTCACCAGAGCGTATCCGTGAAGAAGTCGCGGGTATTCTAGAAGGTTTTGGTGATGCAGGTACTGGTCATGTGTTCAACCTAGGTCACGGTATCCATTTGGATGTGCCGCCAGAAAACGCGGGCGTATTTGTGGAAGCGGTACACGAGCTATCTAAGCCATACCACAAGTAAGTTAGATCTTTTGAAATCAAATGCCGGCATTCAGTGCCGGTATTTTTTGCCTAAAATTCATTTTTTCTATCTGAGACTCAAGGCTGTACAGCTCTAGTAGTATTTGGCCTACCATGATCTAATTACTACTCTAGCTGTACATTAGACATTAAAACTTAATATAAACAAATACTTATAATTTCTGGTTTTATGTTCTAATTTTCTTGTACAGATAAACAAGCAATTAGATCATGGGTAACCTAAAGCATCGAGTGAACGCGTTTTTTAAGGTATGGTACGACGTCAGATTCAAACCAAGGATTCTTCTTTAACCACAATGTATTGCGTGGAGATGGGTGAGGGAGCGGGATAAAGTCCGGTTCCCAATCTTGCCATTGCTGAACGGTTTGCGTGAGCGTCTTTGGTTTGTTGGTGAGATAGTACTGCTGCGAGTACTGACCAATTAGTAGAGTGAGCTCTATATTGGGCAGCTGCTCAAGAATCTTTTTATGCCAAGTGGGCGCACATTCTTTACGAGGCGGTAAATCACCAGAGTTCCCTTTGCCTGGATAACAGAATCCCATTGGGACAATGGCAATTTTATTTGGGTCGTAGAAAACGTCTTTGTCGATATCGAGCCATTGGCGTAATCGATCACCACTTGGGTCATTCCAAGGTATCGAGGTTTTGTGTACACGTGTGCCAGGGGCCTGACCGATGATTAGGATGCGTGCCCCTTTTGCTGCTTGCACGACAGGGTTTGCACCCAAAGGTAAGTTATCCGCGCAGATCTGGCAGGCCCTCACTTGCTGCAATAGCTCGTCTAACGACATTCTTAGTAACCCTTTTCGAAATCCACTTGATAATTTAATGAAAACCCATCGCGCCAGCGTAGATAGTTGTCAGCAAAAATCTCGATGACTTGCTCGGGAAAACTCAGCGCAGCAATGTGTGGAGTGATGGTGACTTGCGGTAGTTTCCAAAATGGATGCTCTACCGACAACGGTTCTTGATCAAACACATCTAAGAAGGCGTGTTCTACCCAACGGTTTTTCAGAGCGAAGAGCAACCCTGCCTCATCCAGTACGTCGCCACGACCTACGTTAAACAATAACGCCTGATTTAGTTGGCTGAGCGTTTGACGATTAAGTAACTGTCGCGTCTCAGGTGTACTTGGTAGAGTATTCACAACGATGTCGGCTTGCTCAAATGCCTTACTTAGTTCATTGATATGAAAGGTCTGATGAAACTCGCCGCCTGGAGTAGGGATACCTGTGCGGTTAATACCGATAGTTTTTATCCCCATTGCTTTAGCGGCGTTGCCCAGATAGCCCCCAATGCTACCGGTACCAAGAATTACCATGGTTTTACTTTTTAATGACGTGTACAGGTGAGGCTGCCATTGTTTGTTTTGTTGCTGCTGGTGGTATCGGGCAAAGTGGCGGTAATGGGCAATACTGTAACCCAAAACATATTCAGCAATCAGTGGACCAAAGATGCCTCGAACGTTAGTTAGAGTATAGTCCTGACGAAGGCTAGGGGATGTTAAGGCGTTGACACCAGCAAACGTGGATTGTACCCATTCAAGCTGTGAAAACTCGTCTAAGCTTTGTGATAGTAAGGGTGGATCCGCTAGTACGATCTGAGCGGCTTCTGGTTGGTCGGTGAGGCAAAGATCGGGCAGATTTTTCTCTGCCAGTAACGTTTTGTAGGTGTCGCGATGCTCTGAGAGCAGGAAAATCTGATTTGAATGCGGCATTAACTTTTTTCCCTGTGATGAATCAAGTACACTTTCGCTGTTTTTTTCTTCAATGATTGAGTGACTATGCTTAAGAATCCTCTTCAGGTTCGTTTAGAAAAACTAGAACCTTGGCAACAAATTACCTTTATGGCGTGTCTGTGTGAACGCATGTATCCAAACTATGCGATGTTTTGTGAGAATACAGAATTTGCTGACCCGCGTGCTTACCGAGCGATTCTTGATAGTGTATGGGAAATTTTGACAGTTAAGAACGCGAAAATTAACTTCGAACGCCAATTAGAGAAGTTAGAAGAATTGTTCCCAAGTGCGGATGAGTTCGATTTTTACGGCGTTTACCCAGCGATGGACGCGTGTCAGGGTTTGTCTACGTTACTGCATGGTCTATTGGATCGCGACTACCTTTTCGATTCAATGCTTAAAGTGAGCCAACAGTCGGTACAAACCGTTGCTGACCTAGAGCAAGCGCAAGGTGCAGAGCCAATCACCAACGACAACCAGAAAGAAAACGAAGCCGTATGTGAAGAGTGGGACGTCCAGTGGGCTATCTTCCGTCCGCTGCGTGAAGCGGTAGAACGTGACATCAGCTTGATTAAAGATTTGCGTGAAGAGCTACGTGAAGAAGGTGTGAGCAACATCGGTATTGCACTTTAATCGTTGAATAAATAGAAAAAGGCATCCTAACTGGATGCCTTTTTTGTTTGTGCGTTTAAGCTGTTATACCTAATGCTGATTACGATTCTTTCGAGTCGGATTTCGGTGGCTCTTGAGCTTCTGGCTCTTTATCCTGCTTCTCCGGCTCATTATCTTCTTCATCGTCATCGCGGCTTTCGATTACGCCGTGCATTTCTTTCCAGCTTTCCCAGCGTTGGTAAGCCAGCTCCTGCATGTCAGTGCTTTTATCTGCTTCGTCGATGATCTCCTCGCCTACGAGGTGTTCAAAAATATCTTCCAACGTTACCAAACCTAGCACGGTACCGTATTCATCAACAACAAGTGCCAGCTGTAAGCGATGAGTCATCATCTGGTCGAATACTTTAGGTAAAGTGGTATTGTTTAGCACCACTTGAATTGGGCGCATGATTGCTCCCAACTGTTTCTGTCCACAACCTGATTGTTGTAGTTTGAACAACTCAAGGCGATGCACAAAACCAATGATGTTATCTTTCTGCTCGCTGTAAACCAATGGGCGTGAGAAAGGCGTATCTTTGTGTTTTTCTAGGAACTCATTGATGGTCATTGTGGCATCGACACGGAATACTACTGGTCGTGGCGTCATAACCTGCGTTACGGGTACATCTTGGATGCCAAGCAAGTTGCTTAAGATTTTTGATTCACCCTCGGCAAACTCACCGCTTTCACGTGCCAGAATCGCCATTGCAGACAGCTCATCACGCATCTTTGGAGCTTCGTGGTTACGAGCAAGACGCTTGGTGATTTGCTCTGAGAACCAAACAAAGGGTGTAAGCGCCCATACCATCCAACGCAATGCGACCGCGGCAGCGGGTGCCAACTGGCGCCAGTAGGTCGCGCCAATCGTCTTCGGTACGATTTCTGAAAGCACTAAGATCGCCAATGTCAGCACTGCCGAAAAGATACCTAATGCTTCGCTACCAAATACAACCGCAGCTTGTGCACCAGCAGTGGCCGCGCCGATCGTGTGAGCGATGGTGTTTAAAGTCAGAATAGATGCCAGTGGTCGGTCGATATCTGATTTCAGCTTAGCCAATTGCCCAGCTGCGGGATGCCCCTGTTGATTGAGCTGCGCAATGTAGCTCGGACTGATACTCAGCAGTACCGCCTCCAGCACCGAACAGATAAACGAAATGCCGATTGCAATAGAGATATAAATGGATAACAGCAGCATAGTTGCCCTTGAATGTAGTTTGATAGTGGTTATTTGCAGCTATTATAACCGCAAAAGTGACTTATAAATTGGTCCAAATACCTTGGAAAGCAAGGGTTTTCAGGGGGTATGTGGTAACAAATTGTGAGTTATTACTCATATTATGGCTAAAAGTACGTCAGAAAATCGAAAGATCGCTTACAAACCTTTGCCAGATGGGGCATTTATGTTTTAGAGTGAGACGAATTCGATAACCTATGAGAAGGGAAACCTAATGAACAAGACCCAATTAATCGACTTTATCGCAGAGAAAGCAGACCTATCAAAAGCACAAGCAAAAGCTGCTCTTGAAGCGACTCTTGATGGTGTAACTGGCGCACTTAAAGAGGGTGACCAAGTTCAACTAATTGGTTTTGGTACATTCAAAGTAAACCACCGCGCTGCACGTACTGGTCGTAACCCTAAGACTGGTGACGAGATTCAAATCGCAGCAGCTAACGTACCAGCATTCGTAGCAGGTAAAGCGCTGAAAGAATCAGTAAACTAAGTTAGAATGCACCGAGGTATCCTGCCTCGGTGCAATTTCATGAAAAAACATCTACTCACTTCACTTCTCCTATCTAGCCTTACCCTTTTTGGCTGTTCATCGGTTGAAACTCCTAATTTAGAACAATTCACGCATTTTTCTGGTGGTAAAGTTGCGGGAGATGCTAGCAGCTTGTACTGGATGACAGAGAAACTCACTCGTGTGAGTACGGCGGCTGATTATGTGACTATGGGGGACAATGGTTGGTTCAAGAGTGATTATCGCTGGGATGAAGGTGAGTTGCGAGAGTTGATTCGAAAAGGCGAGCAAGTTGATACCAAACAAGAGTTGGTGCCTTTTCAAATCCACATCCGTTTCAATAAAGATGGCGAAGCGGTTTACCAACAATATCGTGTTAACCGTAAAGTCTTACCACTCCAGCATGACCAATTAGAGCGCTACAAAGCAGAAGCGAATGACGTAGTGGCATCGGTTAAGGCGCAGTCTCGTAACAATCAGAGCCTTATTCAAGGTTATTGGAATGGTCAATCGTTTGAAACCTGCAAAGGTAAGGTGTTCTCGACACTCGAGTTTAATCAGACGCTGCCAAAATTTATTATCGAGCGTCTCTCATCGGTAGACAGTTATGTGGCTTTTGTCGGCAAGCAGTCACGAAACAAAGCAATGGTCGATGAACTGTTGATGCTCAATGACGATGACTTTGATTGTGTTTCTCGGCCAAAGTTGATCTCTGAATAAACATTGCTTCGAATTCTGTCGAACAAGAACAATAAAAAAAGGCGCTGAGTGCGCCTTTTGTTTTTTGAGCCAACTTATGTTGTTTTTATTTGTCTTGCTCACGTGCAATTGCACGGTAGCCGATGTCGTTGCGATGGAACATGCCATCCCAACTGATCTGTTTTGCAAGCTCGTAAGCACGCTGCTGCGCTTCTGATACGCTGTTGCCAAGTGCGGTTGCACAAAGAACACGACCACCGTTTGTCACGATGTCGCCATCTTTGTTACCTGTACCAGCATGGAAGACTTTTTCGCCTTCAATTTCAACTTGTGGCAGACCCGAAATAACGTCGCCTTTGTTGTACGCTGCTGGATAACCACCGGCTGCTAGCACGATACCAATCGATGCTCGTGGATCCCACTTCGATTCCGCTTGATCCAGTTTCTCGTCGATTGCCGCTAGACACAGATCAACAAGATCCGATTCCATGCGCATCATGATAGGTTGTGTCTCAGGATCACCGAAGCGGCAGTTGTACTCGATTACTTTCGGAGTGCCGTCTTTGTCGATCATCAGACCCGCGTATAGGAAACCAGTGTAAGGGTTACCTTCAGCGGCCATGCCACGTACCGTTGGGTAAATCACTTCTTCCATAATGCGGTTATGGATTTCTTGTGTCACCACTGGAGCAGGAGAATATGCACCCATGCCACCGGTGTTAGGACCAGTATCTTTGTCGCCTACGCGTTTGTGGTCTTGGCTGGTGGCCATTGGTAGAACGTTCTCACCATCCACCATCACGATGAAGCTTGCTTCTTCACCATCTAGGAATTCTTCGATAACGACACGACTACCAGCATCACCAAATGCGTTGCCTGCTAGCATGTCTTTGATTGCGTCTTCCGCTTCTTCTAGCGTCATTGCCACAATCACGCCTTTACCAGCAGCAAGGCCGTCGGCTTTCACCACGATCGGTGCACCTTGCTCACGCACGTAAGCAAGCGCTGGTTCAATTTCTGTGAAGTTTGCGTAGGCACCGGTTGGGATTTGGTGACGAGCAAGGAAGTCTTTAGTAAACGCTTTAGAGCCTTCAAGCTGCGCTGCGGCTTGGGTAGGACCAAAGATTGGTAAGCCCGCTTCGCGGAACGCATCCACCACACCAATAACCAGCGGTGCTTCTGGGCCAACGATAGTCAGTTCAATCGCCTTCTCTTTGGCGAAAGCAACAAGGCCAGCGATGTCTTCTACATCGATGTTTACGTTCTCTAGTTTTGGCTCTAGTGCTGTACCTGCGTTGCCTGGAGCAATGAAAATAGTCTCAACATTTGGGTTTTGCGCTGCTTTCCAGCCTAGCGCATGTTCACGACCGCCTGAACCAATGATTAAAACTCGCATATGAAAATCCTTAATCTTATAAATACCGTTTGCTCAAACTCAGATATTTCGCAAAGACCTGAGTATGGCCTCTCTAATTCAATGGGACGAGGACAAGGCGACAAGTGAACTTATTCCTATGAGCATAGTATGCTATGTGATTAGGATAAGTGAACGCCGTCAACGCAGTTATCGTCCCAGTGAAGACGAGAGGATTAGTGGCGGAAGTGACGCATACCGGTAAAGATCATCGCCATGCCGTGTTCGTCTGCCGCTGCAATAACTTCGTCATCACGCATAGAACCGCCTGGTTGGATAACACACTTGATGCCTGCTTCTGCAGCCGCGTCGATACCGTCACGGAATGGGAAGAATGCATCTGATGCCATTACACAACCTTCAACCTGTAGACCTTCGTCTGCAGCTTTGATGCCTGCGATTTTCGCAGAGTAAACGCGGCTCATTTGGCCTGCGCCTACACCGATAGTCATGTCGCCTTTCGAGTAAACGATCGCGTTAGATTTCACGTATTTCGCTACTTTCCAGCAAAACAGTGCATCTTTCAGCTCTTCTTCTGTTGGCTGGCGCTTAGAAACCACTTTTAGGTCGTCTAGGCTTACCATGCCTTGGTCACGGTCTTGAACCAGTAGACCGCCATTCACGCGTTTCACGTCAAAGCCAGTTGTCTTAGTTGTCCATTCGCCACACTCAAGTAGACGCACGTTCTTCTTCGCTGCAACCACTTCAATCGCTTCAGCAGAAACAGAAGGTGCGATGATCACTTCAACGAATTGACGCTCAACAATAGCGGTTGCTGTTGCTGCGTCTAGCTCTTGGTTGAATGCAATGATGCCGCCGAATGCAGATGTTGGGTCAGTTTGGTAAGCACGGTTGTACGCTTCTAGGATGTCTTTACCTAGAGCAACACCGCATGGGTTTGCGTGTTTTACGATTACACATGCTGGCTCGTTGAACTCTTTCACACACTCAAGTGCGGCGTCCGTGTCTGCGATGTTGTTGTAAGAAAGGGCTTTACCTTGGATTTGGCGAGCAGTAGAAACAGATGCTTCTTGTGGGTTTGCTTCAACGTAGAACGCGGCTGCTTGGTGGCTGTTCTCACCGTAGCGCATGTCTTGCTTCTTCTCGAACTGTTGGTTGAACGTACGAGGGAATTTGCTCTCTTCATCACCGTCTTTGTTCTCACCATAAGATGGAACCATAGTGCCGAAGTAGTTTGCGATCATGCCATCGTAAGATGCTGTGTGCTCGAATGCTGCGATAGCTAGGTCGAAACGAGTTTCTAGTGTTAGAGACTTCTCGTTTGCGTCCATCTCTGCAATTACGCGGCCGTAATCACCTGCGTTAACAACGATAGTCACGTCTTTGTGGTTTTTCGCTGCAGAACGAACCATTGTTGGGCCGCCGATATCGATGTTTTCAACAGCGTCGGCTAGTGTACAGCCTTCTTTGGCAACGGTTTCTGCGAATGGGTATAGGTTTACGACAACCATATCGATAGGGTTGATGCCGTGCTTTTCCATCACGTCATCATCTTGGCCACGACGACCAAGCACACCACCGTGAACTTTTGGGTGAAGCGTTTTAACGCGGCCGTCCATCATTTCTGGGAAACCAGTGTAGTCAGAGACTTCGGTTACGGCGATGCCTTGTTCGGCAAGTAGGCGAGCTGTACCACCAGTAGATAGGATATCGACACCGCGCTCAGCAAGAGCTTGCGCAAACTCAACAATACCTGTTTTGTCTGATACGCTGATAAGCGCACGGCGAATAGGACGAGCGTTATTCATGCTTCCATTTTCCTCAAATTCACGGAGTTAAAGATGTTTGCCAAAAATGAACTTGTTTTTACCTCTTGGGGTAAAATATTGGCCAGTTTTGGTAAAGACCTTTGCAGGGTGTTTTCTGATTAGAAAACAGTCTCCACATTTGATGGCGCGTATTCTAACCAATTTATTACAAAAAAGCTCGCGCAATCGTTTGGCATCTCAAAAATAATTGCAAAAAAGTCGTTCTTTAGCTTTAAAAGTAACGAGATAGTTAATAGGGAAAGTTATGTTTCAGATAGGTGAACTGGCAAAACGTTGTGGTGTGACTGCCGATACATTGCGTTTCTACGAGAAAAACGCGCTAATAAAACCCGCAGGGCGAAGCGAATCAGGCTACCGCTTGTATGATGAAGAGAATCAAAAGCAGGTGCACTTTATCCTCAAAGGTAAAGATCTTGGCTTGAGTCTGGATGAAATTAAAGACCTGTTAGAAATTAAGTTAGAAGCGACAGAACACAGCTGTGCAGAGGTAAAAGCCATTACTTCTGCTAAGTTAGAGCTGATTGATGGGAAAATTAACGAGCTGACGAAAATTCGCCGAGCGTTAAAGAAGATTAATGATGCTTGTTGTGGTCATACAGACGATGACGCCACACATTGCTCTATCCTCGCAGCACTTGAGTAGTCTCATTCTTGCATCACTTAACTTAAGTTTGCATTTTTGGCGACTTGCTTTTCTAGGTACACGCTGCTTTCCCACCTATAATCTTGCCTTTAGTTACTTGTAGGAATCGACCATTGTCTGATTCCTAGCGTAACGCTGTCTGTAGATACGAGAGTTTTCATACATGGTTGGAGTCTATTTTCAAATCAATGACTGGGTTTTGAGCGTTGATGAAAATAAGCTGTATCGACAAGATAGGGAAGTTACTGTTGAGCCACGCTTAATTAATCTTTTGCACTTCTTAGCGGAGCATGCGAATGAGGTGTTCAACCGCGAGGAATTGATTCAGTACGTTTGGGCTGGAGCGATTGTGACCGATCAAGTGGTGACTCAATCCATCTTTGAGTTGCGTAAGCTACTACGTGACGGTCGAGAGGAAAATACCAACTACGTTATCACGGTGCCCAAGCGTGGCTATAAGCTGGTAGCGAACGTGGTTGCTATGACGCATGAAGAGTTTGTCACAAGTCGGCAAAATGAAGAGATCCCACCTTCGGTTGAAGAATCGGAAGAGGATTGTCTACCTATAGCACCAGCCGTTACCTTTCCTGCCGGTCCTCTAACTCGCGCGGTCTGCGAGATGTCAAAAGAGAAAAAAGCACCTCAGAGCAAAAACAAAATCAGTCCTTGGCGATTGGGAATTATGAACTTCATCTGGATCAGTATGTTGGTCGTAGTGATGGGCGTGTTTACCTACAAGCAATCGGAAGTGCGTATTACCCAAGCCATCGATACCCATCTGATTGAGTTCAAGTTTCAAGATAATTTTACGAATGAAGGATTAAGCTACGATTTGGCAGATGGATTCGCCCAAAAGTTGATGTCCGACATTGCTCAAGTCAGTGATTACCGAGTTATGCTAAAGAAGGCGTCGTTTACTTCTGGCATTGTGCCTGGTAAATCGGTCGTGGTGAGAGTTCGTGAGAACGACGGTGGCAGCTTTTTAGAGGTGGAATATCGCAATAACTCATCTGAAAAAGTGTTGTTTAGTCGTCAATACGCGTTAACCAGTAGTCATTTAAAGACAGTGCTTCAACAAGCGTCGTTGGATTTGATGCAAGTGCTGAAAGTGTCGGATGCCAAATTGAAATCTACGATGCTGGTGGCGGGAATGCCAATGAATCCCGACGCGTTGGAGTTGTTTGTTCAGGCTAACCATTACCTTAATGTCTCTGATACTAAACAATTCCGCCAAGGTATCGACTTGATGGAAAATATTTTAGAAATCGAGCCGGATAATGCTTACGTTCAAGCTGAGTTGTTGATTGCTTACCATGTACAAAAGGCACTTGATTTCTCACAGGAGTTGAAGAAAGGGCGAATGCAGCAGCTCAGGGAAGCACTAGAGACTAATGTGAAAATGATGGTGGGGCCAATTCAACCGCGAATTTATGAAGCTTTAGCCCTGCACGAAACCATCATTGGTGACATGGCGTTAGCCAAGCGGCATCTCGGACAGGCATTGAGGTTACGTGATTCAGTGCTTTCCTATGTGATTCGCGGTAAGCACGCCGAATTGGATGGTGATCTGGATTTGGCCAGTGAGTCTTACAGTGAAGCTTTCTATATTGATACGTCGGTTGAGACGTACCTGCTGTGCGAAAACTTGGTCTTCCCAAGTAACATGAAGGCGATTGATTACGCCATGTATCGCGCCGTTCACCCTTCTGTCGTTCGAATGCTTTAATTCTCTCGGACTCAACGTCAGTCTAATGCTAGCCCCTCATTTCGATGAGGGGCTTTTTTGTCGCTGTCGAAAAGTGAAAAGGGTGAGGCGGTGGGGCAATGACTTACGAAGGAGCTAACAACGCAAGCTTGCAACGGGAATGCATACCCGCTTTGCTTCTCTATCTCTATCTCTATCTCTATCTCTATTGATTGTATGAAGTGTCTGGCTGAGTTATGTGGCGAGAATGATTTTGATGCTTTCTTGCAGGCGAGATAAATATTGATGTGGGTCAAAAAGCGCGATCAGGGAGAGATTTATGGAATCAACACTTCAGGGAATTCACCCTTCGGGATGGGGAAGTTGATAGAGGTTGATAACTTTTATCGCGATGACCAACGAGTTGATGAGAGTTTATCTATCGGTAGAAGGTTTGATGTTTTTCTTGTAACTGTATGAATAATATAGTTTTATGTTTTTGTGTTTATCATGTTTATCTCAACTTGATGTTGATGAACTAATCATTTTATTGATAACCCCAAGTTTATTTTTTTCCCGGTTTTTGGGCGTAGTCTTCACTTCGAAATTTAGCGAGGTCGAGCAGGTTCTTCCTCATAGCATCTCGCTAATAACCATTCAGTTTGAGTCATGTTGACTCGAGTAGAATAGATTTGGAGATGTTATGTCATCGAATGCGAAAAAAATCGGCCTTATTGCCTGTACGGGTGTCGTAGCCGGTAACATGATGGGTAGTGGTATTGCACTATTACCTTCTAGTCTTGCCTCTGTAGGCTCTGTTTCAATCTTTAGTTGGCTGATCTGTTTGGTCGGTGCACTGAGTCTAGCGTTCGTTTACGCTCGTCTGGCAACCAAAAACCCACAAGAAGGTGGTCCTATCGCTTATGCTGGCGAAGTGTCTCCGGTATTTGGTTTCCAAACGGGCGTTCTTTATTACCACGCGAACTGGATTGGTAACCTGGCTATTGCCATTACAGGTGTTTCTTACCTTTCAGTATTCTTCCCTGTGCTTAATAACCCAATCCCAGCAGGTATTGCGACGATTGCATCGGTATGGATCTTCACTTTCGTCAACCTACTTGGTGGTAGCTGGGTAAGCCGTCTATGTACGCTTGGTCTAGTTCTTATCCTTATCCCAGTTGTTGGTACAGCTGCATTTGGTTGGACGCACTTCGATACTGCGCTTTACAGCCAAAACTGGAACGTATCAGCAGGCACTGACAGCCACGCGGTAGTAACAGCGGTTCTTATCTGTCTATGGTCATTCGTAGGTGTGGAATCAGCAGCGGTATCGACTGGTATGGTAGAAAACCCTAAACGTACCGTACCACTAGCAACTATGTTGGGTACTGGTATCGCAGGTGTGATTTACATCCTATCAACTCAAATGATCAGCGGCATGTTCCCAGCGTCAGAAGTTGCGGCATCAGGTGCACCATTTGCACTAGCAACCACTGAGCTATTCGGTAGCTGGACAGCACCATTCGTATCAGCATTCACAGCGCTAGCATGTTTCACTTCGCTAGGTTCTTGGATGATGCTAGTAGGTGAAGCGGGTAAACGCGCAGCAAACGACGGCAACTTCCCTAAAATCTACGGCGAAACTGACAAAAACGGTGTGCCTAAGAAAGGTCTAATCCTTGCGTCAATCAAGATGACTGCACTGATGGTTGTACTGATGTTCTTCAGCTCTAAAACAGCACACGCATCAGACTTGTTCAACCAGCTAACAACTGACGCAGTTCTACTAACTATGCTGCCTTACTTCTACTCAAGCATTAACTTGATTCGCTTCGAAGGTATGACAACACGCAACGGCTTCGTAATGCTGTTCTCTGGTGTGGCTTGTCTGTTCTGCTTCATCGCACTAGCAGGTGCAGAGGGCGGTACGCTAACAGCAACCTTCATCGTGTCTCTAGTTATCTTGATGTTCTACAGCAAAAAAGCAGGTCTTGCTCAGTACGTGAAAATGCACGCTGACGACATGCCTGCCCAAGCAAGCAACTAATCCCCAAAACGCTGGCACTACGGTGCCAGCCCATAAAACCCAAATTCACGCGGCGCTCACCTTACTCATTGCCTGTAAATGGCAAAGAGCGCCCTCATTCGCCTTGGAGATGTCCAAATGAATATATTCGCTATCTTGAACCACATGGGTGTGTTCTTTAAAGAAGAGCCAGTTCGTCAACTTCACGCTGCTCTTGAGAAAGCGGGCTACGAAGTGGTTTACCCAGTAGATGATAAAGACTTGATCAAAATGATTGAGATGAACCCACGCATTTGCGGTGTGCTGTTCGACTGGGATAAATACTCACTAGAGCTATGTGAACGTATCAGCCAAATCAACGAAAAACTGCCTGTTCACGCATTTGCTAACGAACAGTCTACTCTAGACATTTCACTAACAGACCTACGTCTAAACGTGAGCTTCTTCGAGTACGCTTTAGGTATGGCTGACGACATCGCTATCAAAATCAACCAAGCGACTGAGGCATACAAAGATGCCATTATGCCTCCATTCACTAAAGCGCTATTCAAATACGTAGAAGAAGGTAAGTACACCTTCTGTACTCCAGGTCACATGGGCGGCACTGCATTCCAGAAAAGCCCTGCTGGTAGCATCTTCTACGATTTTTACGGTCCAAACACATTCAAAGCGGACGTATCAATCTCAATGCCTGAGCTAGGTTCTCTACTAGACCACTCAGGTCCACATAAAGATGCAGAAGAATACATTGCACGTACATTCAATGCTGACAGCTCTTACATCGTAACGAACGGTACGTCTACATCGAACAAAATCGTTGGTATGTACTCAGCACCTGCTGGCAGCACAGTACTGATTGACCGTAACTGTCACAAATCTCTGACTCACCTAATGATGATGAGCGACGTGACACCAATCTACTTCCGCCCAACTCGTAACGCATACGGCATCCTTGGTGGTATTCCACAAAGTGAATTCAGCCGCGATGTCATTGCAGAGAAAGTGGCGAAAACACCAGGTGCAACAGCGCCAAGTTACGCAGTAGTGACTAACTCAACTTACGATGGCCTGCTGTACAACACGCAATTCATCAAAGAGTCTCTAGATTGTAAGCACATCCACTTCGACAGTGCTTGGGTGCCTTACACTAACTTCAACCCAATTTACGAAGGTAAATGTGGTATGAGTGGTGAAGCGATGCCAGGCAAAGTGTTCTACGAAACACAATCAACACACAAACTGTTGGCAGCGTTCTCACAAGCTTCAATGATTCACGTGAAAGGTGACTTTGATAAAGAATCTTTCAACGAAGCATTCATGATGCACACTTCAACTTCACCTCAGTACGGCATTGATGTGATGGACGCACTTCCCTTCTAGCACCGTTGTACCAAACTAATGGTGCAACCAGTAAGAGCAGGAGTAATC
>NZ_JAWOUH010000034.1:0-25863 GCF_033339295.1 Vibrio sp. 704
TGAGTAGTTTTACAGGCAAAGCCGAAACGGATGATAACCACCTACTGAAGTAGGTGGTTTAGGGCTGAAAACAAAAATGGCTCCGATTTGGAGCCATTTATACCATCTACAGATAGCGATACTGGGGATAGTTACGCAGTAGCAACATCAGCTTTTGGCAACTTAATTGAAATCAGCGTCGTCAGTGCCAAGAAAGCAAAAGAAACCCATAAGCACGCCGCAAGACCAGCCTCTTGGTAGATCCAACCCGATAATACCGTGCCAATCAAACGTCCCATCGCATTGGCCATGTAGTAAAAACCGACATCCAACGAGACGCCATCGCCTTTAGCGTAGCTCACTATCAAGTACGAGTGCAGCGAAGAGTTAATGGCAAACACAGCGCCAAAAATCATCAAACCTACCACAATCACCAATTCAGGCTGCCAACCGATTTGCACACCATAAGCAATACCAGCCGTAATTAACGCTAGGATTCCTGCCCACACCAATGCTGCACTACCATCAGGCACACGACCTTGCGCTTTGCCAGTAATACGCGGCGCAAAGCCTTGCACAAACCCATAAGCAATAACCCACGCTGCGAGAAAGCTACCAACCCACAAGTGATCCCAGCCAAACACGCTACCAAGATAAATAGGCAGAGCGACCACAAACCACACATCACGCGCCCCAAACAAGAACATGCGAGCTGCGGATAAAATGTTTATCGATTCAGACTTGGAGAATATTTGGCGAAACTTAGGTTTACTCTTTGCTTTACCCATGTCCGCTTCTAGCCAGATCATGCTGCAAATAAACACTAATGTAAGTACACCCGCCATAATAAACATCGAGTTTTGAAAACCCACCCAAGACAGCAGCAAGCCACCAACAAAAAAGCCCGCTCCTTTGAGTGCATTCTTCGAGCCAGTCAAAATCGCTACCCATTTGTAGAGCGCCCCTTGCTGCTCGTCTGGTACTAGCGTTTTAATCGCGCTCTTAGCACTCATTTTGTTCAGATCTTTGGCAATCCCCGACAGAGCTTGCGCTGCCATCACCCAAGGAATGGTCAGCCATGCATTTGGTACTGCGAGCATCAACAACGCAAACACTTGCATCGCTAAACCAATGTTCATGGTTTTATTAAGGCCTAACCTTGCGCCCAGCCAACCACCAACTAGGTTTGTCACCACACCAAAAAATTCATAGAAAAGGAACAGTGAGGCAATAGCTAACGTGGAATAACCTAAGTCATGAAAATAGAGCACCACCAGCATACGCAGTGCGCCATCGGTCACCGTAAAGTTCCAATAGTTAAACGTCACTAACATGTACTGACGAATACTTTTGCTTAATTGAGAAATCATATTGACCTCATATGTACAGCGATAGAAGTATTTAGATCATCATGTTCTAAATACTTCCTAACCTGTACAGCAACATTGACCAATACAATGTTGCTGTGATTTTCAAAAAATGCCCCAACATCAATAAAAAGAAAAATTCACTTTAAAAACAATACATTAGTTAATGTTAGTGGCATTTTTTGTAAACAGTCGTATCCTGAAGAAGCTCGAATTTAGCTTTTGGATCATAATGAACCAAAAGCTATTTAAGCTGATCAAGCGTCTTGAGCCACGCGTTCGATGTACTCAACTTGCACAGGTTTTGTAAATGCACCAGGGCGCAATGCCTGCACTTCTCGCACGATATCTTCTAACTGCCATTCCTTTTCTAGGAGTAGGTGAGCAGCGAACAAACCTGTGCGCCCCGAACCACCCATACAATGCATCGCAACTTTGCCACCTTGAGCAAGAATCGCGTGCAGTTCCGGACTGGCTTGTTGCCACTTCGTCGCAAATTCTTCATTTGGTGCGCAGTCGTCTTCAATCTCGATCTGGAACCATTTCATACCCAGTTGCTGAGTGGCTTCACCCAATGCAGAGACATTCTTCGCAGCTAATTCACTATCATCTAATGCAGTAACGACCGCTTGAACACCCTGCTCTTTCAACTGTTCTAACGACGCATGCAAATCGACACCTTTCGTTCCTGGGCACGGTGTTAAGATTAAAGCACCGGAGTCCAAATCTAATTGCCATGTAGGATGAGACATTGTGACCCCCTTTTTAAGCCAAACCAACGTTACGAACCAGCTCTGCTGTGCGCGTTGCATAACCCATTTCGTTATCGTACCAAGCGTAAATCTTAACCATACGAGAACCCACAACCATGGTTGATTGCGCATCAACGATGGTTGAACGTTGGTCGCCTTTATAATCGATAGAAACTAAAGGACGCTCTTCGAAGCCAAGGATGCCTTTCAAATCACCTTCAGATGCTTCTTTTAACAGTGCATTCACTTCTTCTGCTGTGGTATCACGCTTCACATCAAAAATGATGTCTGTTAACGATGCGTTTGCTAGAGGTACGCGAACCGCATGACCATTAATTTTGTCTTTTAATTCTGGGAAAATTTCGACAATCGCCTTCGCGCTACCCGTCGTGGTCGGGATAAGGCTCATGCCGCATGCTCTTGCACGGCGTAGATCTTTGTGTGGCGCATCCAAAATAGTTTGCGTATTCGTCAGGTCGTGAATGGTCGTAAAAGAAGATTGTTCGATACCCAATTTCTCATGAATGACTTTAACCACAGGTGCGATACAGTTAGTCGTACACGAAGCTGCTGTCACGATACGATGTTTTTCAGGGTCGAAAATATGGTCGTTCACGCCCACCACAATGTTCGCAATACCTTCTTCTTTCACAGGTGCGCTTACCACGACACGTTTCACGCCTTGCTCTAGGTATTTGTTTAGGAATGATGTTTTGCGATGTACGCCTGTCGCTTCAATCACAACATCACAATCAGACCAGTTCACCGCATCGATATCGCGTTGTTGAGTCGTGGCGACACGCTTGCCGTTGATGACGAGCTCACTGCCTTCGACCTGAACTCCATGATGCCAACGACCTTGCACTGAATCGAATTCTAATAAGTGACCAAGCGTAGCGGCGTCACCTGCGACATCGTTGATTAACACAAACTCCAATTCTGGCCAATCAAATGCCGCTCGCAGCGCTAAGCGACCAATTCGGCCAAAGCCATTAATTCCTACTTTAATTGTCATAGTTTTACCCTCTAATCTTCTACCTTGAATCTCTATTCGCTGTTAACAGCAAGCCTCACGACTTTTATCGTGTAAGCGTGTGATGTCGTCTTGGTATTCCTGCTTCAAACAGTTTGATGCCACTAAGTCTTCAATTAACTTTCGCATCCAACCTGGTAATTGCTGTGATAACTCGTAATACACCCATTGTCCTTGGCGTTTATCCACCAAGATGCCACTGGATCGTAAATGAGCAAGATGACGAGAAACTTTCGGCTGGCTCTCTTGTAGAGCAAACGCCAAATCACCAACGCAAGTTTCACCTTCACGGGCCACGAGCATTAAACAACGTACGCGTGTTTCATCGGATAACAGCTTAAAAAACTGATGTGGAAGCATAATAAACATACCTATATATGGATATGCGTATATGTTTATTTAATTAAGATATATCGTCAAGAGGAAACCGTCCATCGTCATAAAAGTTTCACATCTAACGAACAGCTTGATTGTAAAGAGAGAGATTCAAAGAGATAAAAGATAAGACAAGAAATTATGCAGTCGCGATGCTTTGACTCCAGCGAGCCGCTTCACCTAAGGAGAGCTTCACTTCCTCTAAAGGCAACCCCAATTGCATCGTGATTTTTTCAACCCCTGACCAATCGGCACGCTCGTAGCACTCTTCGAGGGAAATAAGTGCACCATAAACCCCTTTGCGATGTAATAGCGCTTGTTGTACTGAATGACTAAGCGGTAACTGCCTAACTAAAGATTCCACCGAAAGATCCAGCAGCGCATCTAGAATCGACAGCAAACCAACCATGAAACCTTGCTCGTTGAGGTGAGAGAATGGCTGATAGCGCGACATCAATTGGCAAAATTGAGCTCGTTGCAATGAAAGGTGATACAGCTCTCGAGGCTTGTTACTGGAGATATACGATGCCACAACCAAAGAGACAAACTGCTTAAGGTTATCCTGGCCAAGATAAATCAATGCCTGACGAAAAGAGCTGATTTCGACAGCCAAATTCGGCGCTTGCGTATTTACAAAACGCAATAATTTATATGACAACGCGACATCTTGCGTAATGATGGACTCGATACGAGTAAAGTCAGGCTCAGGAGCACAAACTTCACGAAACAGTTGCAATGCCAACACTTGCTCAGGACTGACGTATTTAGTCTGCGAGACGAGTGGCTTGCTAAAAAAATAACCTTGGAAAAATTTAAAGCCAGCCGCTTTCGCTTGCTCAAACTCTTCTGCGGTTTCAACACGTTCTGCTAAAAAGTGGTATTTGACGCGTTTGGCCAGGTGTGTTTTGACCAGTTCACAGGCCTTTTCGAGCCCCATCGCCATAATGTCGAGCTTCACAATATGCACATATGGCAAAAAACGACGCCATTCTGGTGTTAGGGTGAAGTCATCCAAAGCGATCAAGTAACCTTCTCGATAAAACTCACGAATCGCATCAAGAAGCTCATCCGTAGGTTGGCACGTTTCCAACACTTCGATGACAATTTTGTTTTTCGGCAAACTGCGCGGCAAACGTCGCACCAAGCTTTGATGAGGAAAGTTAATAAAGCATCTTGAAGAGGCAATCACTGGGTTAGTACCCAGTGATAGGAAGTTTTCGACGATCAGTCGGTATGTCGCTCGATTTGAATCAATATGTGAAGGGTATGCGTTACTCTCCCCGTCTCGAAACAACAATTCATAACCCAGCGTCTGTCTTTTTCGGTTAAAGATCGGCTGGCGAGCGACATACGTTGTATTCATGCTAAAGAAGGACCTATAAATGGCTTATGACTTTGCAGCTGCTAATAATGCACCACAACCCATGAACATTGAACCGAATACTTTGTTTATTTTTCCCATGATTTTATCGGAGCGAATAAAGCGTCCCATTTGTGCTGCCAAGATCGTGTAACCCAACATTACACACGCATCAATCACGACCGTAGTGACGCCAAGCACCAACAGTTGCGTGATTTGGTCTTTTGCCGGGTCAATAAACTGCGGGAACAACGCCACCAGAAAAACAATCGATTTAGGGTTGGTGAGGTTAATCAACACTGCCTTGTACAACAGCGCCGTGCCTGACATCTCGTTGTGGTTTTCAGCTGCGACTAAGCTTGATGTGTCGCGCCATTTCTGAACCCCCAGCCAAACCAGATAAGCGGCACCAACCCATTTAATGACAGAAAATGCGGTTGCTGACTGCGCGACAAGCGCACCAATACCCGCCCCCACCAGCGCGATGTGGATAACTAAACCAATTTGTAAGCCAATAATGGCACCCAGTGATTTACGGGTACCGTAACTCAAACCATTACTGATTGAGTTCACCGTGCCAGAGCCCGGAGCCAAACTAAAAACGATTGCTGTTACTACATAAGCTAACCAGACATGGGTATCCATTGCATTTCCTCACTAATTCTTCGATGATACATCGCGTAAACAACGTATCTTCAGGTAATCAACTAATGGCGACTAACCATTCACCTTTGACTTATACTCAAGAGACATTATTTGAGCAAGCAATTGGTGGTCCGATCGCAGCACTTTGGCAAACTCGCCAAGAGGGCTTTGTTAAAGGGACTGAGAAAAAGAACATTTACTGGTGCAAGCTAACCAACCCAGAGCATAAAAAAGCCGTGCTCATCGTAAATGGACGCATTGAGTCTTCCTGGAAATACCAAGAGCTGTTTTACGATCTCTACCGCCAAGGTTTCGATGTCTATTCCTTTGACCACCGCGGTCAAGGTTTATCAGATCGTTTATTATCTGACTCAGATATGGGTCACGTCTATGACTTTACTGATTATATTGATGATATGGACATCGTCGTAAAAAAACACGACCTTAGCGAATATCAACAATGCTTCATCATCGCGCACTCTATGGGCGGCGCGATCGCCACACGTTACCTGCAAACTCACCCAGAACACCCTTTTACTGGTTTGATTCTAAGTGCGCCCATGTTTGGCATTAACCTGCCATGGTACCTATCACCAATAGCGATTCCGGTCACACAAATTATGTCAGCGGTATCGACTTTGCCACGCTATGCACCAGGACATCAGGCCTACTTCCCTAAGCCCTTTGAAGATAACCCACTTAGCCAAAGTTACGGCCGCTACCAATGGTTCCGAAACCTATATACGGAAAAACCGGAACTGCAAGTCGGTGGGCCAAGCACTCGCTGGGTTTGGCAAGGGCTCATGGCCGCTAAGCAGTGCTTTTTATTAACTCGCCAAGTCAAAATACCAGTAATCCTAATCCAAGCCGGAAACGATCGGATTGTTAGCAACCTCGCGCAAAAGCGTTTTATTGATAAATTGCGGAAAACCAACCCGCACGCGGAGCTGCTTTCCATCGAAGGCGCACAGCATGAAATCTTATTCGAGACCGACAAGTATCGTAATCAAGCGCTCGATGCGATTTTCCGCTTTATGAATGACCCTAAATCGTCATCAAACGAACAAGCACAATAAGAACTCTAGGCGACCATTTCACGACTAAGATTAAAGAGGAAATGTCTACACATCGATTTACCCTCTTTTTCATCCTCATTTTGGCGTACACTGCTTGAACTTGGCTACTTTGACACTGTGTTTAACCGCATAGTGCTACGGGCCCAAGTTCCCCCGCATTCGGAGCAGTACGATCTAGTCAGTCTGCTGTACTCCGTTTGCAATTCACCTGTTCCACACTATCCAAACCGTTTACGAGGACTTCATGAGCACATCGCTACCTTGCAAAGAGATCACCAAAATCGTTGCCTCTGATCTGGATGGCACGTTACTCGCACCAAACCATCAGCTCAGTGCTTACTCAAAAGAGACGCTAAAAGCGCTGCATGAAAAGGGTTATACCTTTGTCTTTGCAACCGGCCGTCACCACGTAGACGTTGCGAGCATCCGTCGCCAAGTTGGCATTCCAGCTTATATGATCACGTCGAATGGTGCCCGAGTGCATGACCAGGAAGATCAGCTAATGTACAGCGAGAATGTCCCTGCGGAACTGGTACAAGGCGTGATCGACACGATCAAACATGATCAAGAAATACTTATTCACATGTATCAAAATGATAGCTGGTTGATGAACAAGGATGATGAAACGTTACGTGACTTCCACGATGAATTCACTTACGTCTTATTTGATGAAGACCACGCCCCAACTGACGGTATTGCGAAAGTTTTCTTTACTCATCCAGGAGAAGACCACGAACGTTTGGTTGTATTTGAAAACAAACTACGTGAGCAGTTTGGTGATCAGCTGAACATCGCATTTTCAACGCCTTGGTGTTTGGAAGTAATGAGCGCTGGCGTGTCTAAAGGTCATGCTCTTGAAGCGGTAGCGAAAAAACTCGACCTCACGTTAGAAAACTGCGTAGCATTTGGTGATGGCATGAATGACGTAGAAATGCTGTCGATGGCAGGTAAAGGGCTAGTTATGGGTACATCACACGAAAAAGTGATGAAAGCTCTACCAAATAATGAAGTAATTGGCAGCAATGCAGAAGATGCGGTTGCACACTACCTACAAGAACACTTGCTGTAAGCTTCAATACTCCAAATAATGAAGGGCTGCACATTCGCAGCCCTTCTCTTTTATCGCTGACTTGGCAGCTTCTCTTTGCCAAGAATCGCGTCCCATTCTTCTTCTGTCACGGGCATAATCGACAAGCGATTTCCACGTTTCACCAACGGCATGTTCTCAAGTTCTGGCATCGCTTTCATCACCGACAACGGAATCACTCGCGCCGTTTTACGTACAAACTCGACATCCACCATAATCCAACGCGGGTTGTCTGGGTCTGACTTTGGATCGTAATAATCGCTTTCGGGATCGAATTGGAAATGATCGGGATAGGCTTCTCTCACAACTTTAGCAATACCTGCCACGCCAACATGTTTACAAGAAGAGTGGTAAATCAGGACTAAATCGCCCACCTTCACTTGGTCACGCATCATATTGCGCGCCTGATAATTACGAACTCCCTCCCAACATGAAACCTTTTGGGTTCGAAGCGTGTCAATAGAAAAGGTATCTGGTTCAGTTTTAAATAACCAATATGCCATAATGCCATCCGATGCCGATTGAGTAACAATAATGAGGAAGATATAACATGAAGGCTTTGAAAAACCCAGTGGCGCTTACCACCCTGCTGGTTCTGCAAGCATGTAGTTCACAGTCGCCACAATCTGGTGCCGCTGACCTAACCTCTCCACCAGCAACCTTAGATAAGCCTGAAACCATTCAACCTCAAACTTTTATGCTGCGCGGAAAAGTGATCGTCGGTCACGAGAGCCAATACATCATGCCTTGCGGCAGCGACAAGCAATATTGGTTGCAACTATCACCACAACAAATGCAACGAGCAATTCAGTTAAATAACGAGCCTTACCAGACTATGTATGGCGAGGTTATCGGCCACCTCAACCCACCGGGCATCGATGGGTTTTCTGCTGATTTCGATGCTAACTTTGTCGTGGAACAAGTGAACTTCCTCACAACGGAAAATCCAAACCGTTGTCAGCAACCAAACAAACCAACTCGCGTGTTTGGTAATGAGCCTTCTTGGTCGGCAAGCTTTGAGGCTAATGGACTAACATTCCAGCAAATCGGCAAACAAACCACAAAATTAGCGATTAAAAGCAGTCAGCTTCAACCTCGCCAGCGCACTTATCAACTACAAGATGGTGAGCTTCGCTTAACAGAAAACCTCTGCTCAGACACAATGAGCGATTCTTTGTATGGCTGGAAAGCAACACTAAAACATGATGGCGAGACGTATCAAGGTTGTGGTATGGCTGCAAACGTCGATGCAACGCTTGGCTGGGCTAATACCTATGTCGCGACCTCAACTCAATCACAAGGTTTTGAAGTACAAATGACCTTAAACCCAGACCATAGCGCCACAACAAAATACCGTTACGCCAATGGACAAGCACCATTAATCGAGCGTGGTTACTGGCAACAGTTAAGTCCGTCTCAGGTTCAAGTTGTCATGACGCATCATCAACAGCAAAGGCTAATGTCAGAGCGACTGTTTACTCGAGAAGGCAATCAGCTCAAAGCGACCAAAGAAAAAGTCGGTAACTTGGTATACCCAATCGCCGATGGTGGTTTAGTCCTTTATCCTGCCACCGTTCGTGATGAAGGCATCATGCAACCAGCCGAAAAACGCACCAACAACCCCATCGGTAGTGCTGACGTCCCTTCTAGTGCAGAGTTTGATTCAAAAGTAGATGCCGCGGTGCGCAACTACTTCTTTATCCATCAAACCAACCCCAACAATAACCAATACCGTTGGCTAACTTACGACCTCAACAGCGATGGTAACGAAGAGCTATTGGTACAGTTGGATTGGTGTGGTTCCGGAGGCTGTACATTGCTGATATTTGAACATCACGAAAAGGAATGGCGATTTAATAGCCGCATTACACTAGTGCAAAGCCCGATTATGCTCGGCCAACAAACCTCTCATGGTTGGCGAGATCTGATTTTTAATGTCAGCGGTGGCGGAGCTAAAGCGGCTCAACACGTGATGCAATACACTGGGGTTAGCTACCCACTCAACCCAAGCATGGCGCCAACGGCAACGCCGAACCAAGTCAGTGGCGTGCGTCTGTTCTCTGATGGGATAAGCCCGGTGCGAGAAGGAGTTCGTCTTTAATGTCTCAACCGTGTCCAACCTGCGGTTTTCAATTCAATTGTATGTGCTCGCTAATGCCGAAACTTAACAGTGAGCACAACATCCTGCTGTTAATGCATCCGAATGAACTGAAGCGTGATACTAATACCGGCCAGCTACTAGAGCAGTGCCAACTCAGCATTGAGCGAGTAATCTGGGATCGTAAACAGCCACCAGCAGAATTGCTCACTCTATTAGCTGATCCATCGCGGTATCCGGTGTTGCTCTTCCCCTGTGAAGAAAGTATCACACTCGAACATGTGGTACTCCAAAGCCAGCAACAAACCAAAACTCCGCTGTTTATTATTTTAGATGCCACCTGGCAAGAGGCGCGCAAGATGATCAATAAGAGCCGTTGGTTAGAAGGTATCCCTACTATGGGATTGTCTGCGTCGGCGGACTCACAATATCAGCTGCGACGCAACCAACAACAAGGTAATTTGTGTACGTTTGAAGTCGCTGCACATTTGCTCGGGCAACTTGGAGAACAAAACAACCAACAACAAATGCAGCGCTTTTTTGCCCATTACCTCGCTCTGTTCCAAGCTGAAAAGAGTGGACACGCTCTTAAGCGTTAACCATTAAGCTCAGTAGAAGAACCAAACAAAAAACGCAGCCTACGCTGCGTTTTTTACGACAAGAAGTTTCACGTGAAACATCATTAAAACAGTCGAGTCGGCTCGCCAAGATAGTAACCCTGCAAATAATCCACCCCCATGTCTTGTGCAATGGTACACACCTCCTGATTGTGGACAAACTCCGCCACCGTCTCCGCGTTAAACACCTGGCACAAACGCACCAACTGGGAAGCGATCTTGCGCTGTTTTAAGTCTTTATCAATATCACGAATCAAGCTGCCATCGAGCTTTATGACTTCTGGCTCCAACTTCAGGATTTCATCGATATTCGAATAGCCGGACCCAAAGTCATCAACAATGATACGCGCCCCTAAGCTTCTAAAATGACTGCACACTTCTATCATTCGGCCGTAGTCTTTGATCTGCTCAGATTCCAGCACTTCTAAACCAATTCGCCTTGGGTCATTTAGCTGGCTAATTTCATGCTCTAAAAGCATTAAAGTTTTATCACTGAGCAAATCTTGCGGCGATAAGTTTATAGAAAAGTCACCTTGCTTATCTCGCATATAATGCAACGTAGAATGAATCATGTGCCGACTTAGTCGAGTGTAAAGATGCGTATCAGAGATAATTGGCAGAAAACGCCCTGGCGCAATCACCGTTCCATCGGCTTCCAGAATACGAACCAAACATTCTTGGCTTGCCAATTTGTGGCTACCCGCATGCACAATAGGTTGGCTATAAGTGATGATATTCTGTTTGAGAATGGCTCTACTGACGCAACTTAGCCATCCAAGTTGCTCTTTACGCACATCCTCACTGACTTCAATATCTTTCGCATTACAGATATGGGTATTACTGCGTACACCAGAGCGTCTCGCTTCGATGCCTTTGAGTAAGAGCTCATCCACTGAAGCGGATGGAAAATCTCGACGACTCACTAAGCCGCCGCATAGCGAGATAGAAAGATAATCTATTTCACGTAGGCCAATTGGCTCAAAATTAGTTTGTTCTACCGCATCAGCAAAACGCGTAAAGTGCTGTTTGATGGTTTCGCTGCTTTGGTCAGCTTTAAATATGAACGCCCACTCACCAACCCCAATACTATAAAGCTGCAAAGCCGTTGGCATGCCGAAACGCTTTCGTAGTCGATTCGTAAAGTGCATTGAGAGATCTTTGAGTAATTGATCTCCCACTCGGTAGCCGTATTTTTCGTTGATATGACTAAAGTTAAGTAGCTTTAGAGTCAACAAATGCTCATCCAAATCGATGTTACTCAGCCGCTCTTGCAATGCGACCCGGTTTTGTAACCCCGTACGACTGTCGCGTCGATAGCTTTCTTGTAACTTGCGCGTTTGGCGATCGAGTTGATATCCCATATGCGCGTTCATATGGTTGAGATCGCCGATCGCATTTCGAATCAAGCTAAACAACGGTGAAATAGAGGAGCTAACGGGCGACTTAGGCAAGTTCAATGTTTGCACTTCGTCTCCTTCTCGCATCGCTAAATACGTCAGGCTGTGATGAAGAATTTCGGGCTGACCAATACCACCATGCAGTTCCCCCATACAGTAACTACCAAACGTCGTCGCAATATCTTTGAAGGCTTGGACTTCGTCGCTGCTGTCAATAAAGTCTAACCGTGACGCGCAGTTAAAAATCATCACGACTTCAGGTTGGTGCATGGCTAACTCAACCACACCATGCCGCACTTGCTCGAGCGTTAACGAGGGATGGTTATAGCAAAATTGCACTTCGTCACCAAGACACCAGGGCCTGTCGAAGCTCATACTGCCATCAGCGTGTAGCTCCGTTACCGTACAAACTTCCTTTCGCCCTAAGCTTTCTCGATATAAAGGAAAGCTGAGCAGTTGACTCAGCGTCACGTCATGGCCATCCGCCAAGTAACGCTTGTATACGTCCAGCGCTTTCTTCTCACCTAAACAATACAAGCGCGTTCCTTTTGCATGAGTGACTTTGTGTGGCATGCCAATCGGGTTCCACTCCGAATACGCATCAGTCCATAGCTTCAAAGTATCACTGTGCAAAGCTACGGCAACCACAGCGTTATCGTAAACTCGGTTTTGATATAGCACCCAGCAGCCATCGTCAATACTCTGCGCCAACCCTCCAGAAATCACTACTTCTTCACTGGCGAAGGTTTGAAACAAGGGATAGTCACGTCGTTCAATTTGCACAGCAAAGCTGAGGATCACCTGTGAATTATGCTGCATTAGAAGAGAGCGCTTGAGCTCCCCGCCATCAATGTCAGGGGAGTAAGAGTATGTTTGTACCGCAGAAGTCAGCGTGGTTTGCTCAAATTCAATCACACTCACTAGGCAACCAGAGGTAAATATCTCCCCTTCCAGAATCACATTACGCGTACTATGCCCCATAACATGAGCATTCGGCAGCGACGACAAAACGGCGTCTGCAAGTGTGGTCGTAATTTCGCGCGATTGCGTCGACAATATTTGTACTAAATATTGTTTATCTGAGGAAGTCGGAAAAGTGACTAAAAAGTCATTCAGTTGACTGACATCGTGAACCAGTTTTGAAAAAGCTCGCATGGACCTACCACTGCCGTAACACTATCTTCACCACGACGTGTGGCGTTACTATTTTTATTTAATAGAGAATAATTTACGTGGCTTTGCGCTGCTTTTCTAGACACAAAATGAGATTAGAATGGATTAATGCGAAAGCAATTAAAAAAGTGTGAGTAACGGCTGCAAACTATTGATTTCAATATCAGGTAAAGTACGTGTTTTTGAATGGTTAATGACATTTTTATTCATATCATTAAACCAACAGGCTGCAAAACCAGCCAACTTTGCACCATGCACATCCGTGGTTAGGTGATCACCGACATGCAGAATATTCTCCGCAGGAATATCCAAGAATCGCTTCGCTTTAGTAAACATATCGGTTGCGGGTTTCGCTAATCCATCTGGTCCTGCTTTAAGTACCTGTTGGAAATAAGGCGTAAGACCGATGCGGTCTAAATTCACATTACCGTTGGTGATTGCCACCAACGGGATGCGCTGCGCGAGTTCCTCCAGTACATCGAGGCTTTGCTGCGGCACTTCAAAACGATTACGCCAGTCCAATGCAACGTCTACTGCGGCTTTCGCGGCGGCATGTGCTGCGTCTTCGTCGTAGCCTACTTGGGAGAAAGCTTGCTGAAGTTGCACTAAACGCCATAAAGTGACATCGCTCTTCAGCTCGGGTTGTTGCTGCACAACTCGCTGTTTGAGAGCAAACCAATCCGCTTTGTTCATATGAGCAACCGCTGGATGATGGTGCTTGAGCCAAGATAGCAACTCACGCTCCATGCGAACGATCACAGGATAGTTGTCATAGAGGGTATCATCTAGGTCAAAGGTCATTGCCTTAATAGGCTCGATACGGCGATAAAATTTCATACTTCGGCTCACTCCCCGTTCTTTTTGCGTGCGCGTGGGTGGGCTTGGTCGTAAGCTTGCGCCAAATGTTGGAAATCCAAGTGCGTGTAGATTTGGGTCGTCGAAATGTTCTCGTGCCCTAAAAGCTCCTGCACCGCACGTAAGTTATTGCTTGATTCGAGCATATGTGTCGCAAATGAGTGACGCAATTTATGCGGACTAATATGGCTTGCGACAGACTGTTTCTGCCCCCATTCAGCCATGCGCTTTTGCACGCTACGATGCGAAATACGCGTTCCGAGCTTAGATACAAACAAGGCGGGCTCACCTGGAGCGGCTAAATCACCACGAACGCGTAACCACTTCCCGACCCACTCGGTTGCCATCCCAGAGAACGGCACTTTACGTTCTTTATCGCCTTTACCAATAACACGAAGCTCACCACCACGCAGTTGTACGTCACGTACATCCACACCCACCAGTTCAGCCAAACGTAAGCCGGCGCCATACATCAGCTCCATCATGGCGCGATCGCGCACAGCCAACGGGTCGTCCTCGTTGACTTCAAGTAATTGGCTCACTTCGTCAACATCGAGGTTTTTGGGCAACGGGCGTTTTTTGCGAGGTGCTGAAACCCCTTTGGCTGGGTTAGCCGACATCTCGCCACGCAGAATAAGGAAATCGAAAAAGCTACGCAGCGATGAGAGTCGCGTTGCCAAACTGCTGGCTTTCATGCCTTCTCGCATGCCCTTACCTGCTAATTGGCGCACCCAACCAGCATCCACTTGAGACCAATCTTTGAGCCCCATTTCAGCTAAGTGCTGCGCCATAGTTTCTAGCTGCTGTTTGTAATTGCGCTGAGTATGTAGGCTAAGCCCCTTTTCGCTTCGTAAGAATTCATAGAAGCGCTCAAGAGGCTTTTGCAGACTATTTGGCAGAGGAGTGTTGGGAGTTGTCGTCATCGTAACTTTGCCATACCAGTGTTTGAGCGAGATGTGCCACTACTAATGATAGGTGACGCAAAAACAAGGTATCCATATCTGGCTGAAAATGGCCGCCATCTTCACTAGAAAAAGCAAGCACGCCCAGTGTTTGCTGTTTCACGAGCGGCAGTACCACATAGGAACCCATTTCCGGCACTTCCATGTTGCCAAACAAAGCTTCACGATCCACTTTGCGAAGACGCCCTAAGTACGCATCTTTGCCATTTAGGTGAGTGGTCGCAAAGCGTTGATAACTTTCCTTACTCAATTGAATCGATGCGTCGCATTGACTAAACAATCGAACAAACGCACGTAAGCCCAGTGCTTTGGCTTTCTCTTCGATAGAATGAATGACTTGTTTAAAGTCACCACACTTTAGAATCTGCCCCTGCAAATCCATAAATTCGTAAAAGGTGCGATCATTGTTCGCCGCAAGCGACATTAGTGCAGTGATCTCTTCCTCTAACTCTTCAATGCGCTGACGTTGGCGATTCATTTGGATGTGTACCAAAGATACCGCGCCTAAGTCTGAGTGTGGGAAAGATAAACGATCCACAAGCTCCGGACGTTGCACAAAAAAGTCTGGATGATCTTTGAGGTACTCGGCCACTACTTCAGCCGTTAAGGCATCTGCTTCTACTTGAGACAAACCGTTTCCTTTTTCTTCAACTAGCAAGATAATTGACCATCAAATACATGCGTTGTAGGACCGGTCATAAACAACGGCTTGCCAGGACCTTGCCATGCAATTCGCAATTCACCACCAGGTAGAGAAACCTTAACGTTTTCATCCAACAAGCCCTGCAGAATCCCAACCGCGACTGCCGCGCATGCACCACTACCACAAGCTTGTGTCTCTCCTGCGCCTCGCTCGTAAACTCGAAGACGAATATGGTCACGACTCATCACCTGCATAAAGCCAGCGTTGACGCGCTCTGGGAAACGCTCATGCGACTCAAGCAGCGGACCGAGAGTTTCCACTTCTGCCGTATCCACATCGTCGACCACGGTCACTACGTGCGGGTTACCCATGCTCACAGCACCACAAAACAAGGTATTGTCGCCTGCTCGCATGATGTAAGTTTTCTCTTTTTGCTTCGCTTTGAAAGGAATTTTGTTCGGTTCAAACTCTGGCACGCCCATGTTGACCGTCACTTCCCCATCATCTTCGATGTTGAGAATCATCTTTCCTTTCTTGGTGCTCACGCTGATGCTGTATTTATTGGTCAGCCCCTTCAAGCGAACAAAGCGGGCAAAACAGCGTGCACCGTTACCACACTGTTCAACTTCACTACCATCGGCATTAAAAATCCGATAATGGAAGTCGGTTTCAGGGTCGTAAGGGGCCTCTACCACAAGCAATTGGTCAAAACCAACGCCAGTATGACGATCCGCCAAGCGGCGGATCAGGTCTTGCGAGAAAAACACGTTCTGGGTAATACAGTCGACGACCATGAAGTCGTTGCCCAAACCGTGCATTTTGGAAAAGTGGAAATGCATTTGTTGTGTGTTACTCCGGTAGAATCTGTTCCAGCTGCCACAAACTGGTCAGCTCCTCACGCTGGCGAACTAAGTGGCTTTGTTTACCGTCCACCATCACTTCTGCCGCTCGGGTACGAGTATTGTAGTTCGAAGACATCACAAAACCATAGGCACCTGCTGAACGAACCGCGAGTAGATCACCTTCTTGCAAAACGAGTGCGCGATCTTTACCCAAGAAGTCGCCGGTTTCACAAATAGGACCAACCAAGTCGTAAGTCTGAGCTTCACCCTTTCGCGGTGAAACTGGCACAATATCTTGCCATGCTTGGTATAGCGCAGGACGCATCAAGTCGTTCATTGCAGCGTCGATAATCGCAAAGTTTTTATGCTCAGTATGTTTTAAAAACTCAACACGCGTTAGCAAGATACCTGCGTTCGCAGCAATTGCACGGCCTGGCTCAAAGATCAGCTCCAAGTCTTGGTGATTTTCAAGACGGCCTAGTAACGCTTTGGCGTAATCAGAAGGCTGAGGTGGTAATTCATCACGATAGACCACACCCAAACCGCCGCCGACATCAAGGTGACGAATGTTAATGCCTTGTGCTTTTAAATCATCAATCAGAGCTAATAAACGGTCTGTCGCGTCGATAAATGGGTCTATATTGGTCAGCTGAGAACCAATGTGGCAGTCGATGCCTTGCACATTCAAGTTCGGCAGGCTTTGCGCGAATTTATAAACATCTGGCGCACGATCAAACGCAATGCCGAATTTATTGTCGCGAAGACCAGTCGAAATGTAAGGGTGTGTTTTCGCGTCGACATCTGGATTGATACGCAGAGAAATTGGTGCAATCACACCAAGCTCACCCGCAACCTTGTTCAAACGTTCTAGCTCTGGCTCAGATTCAACGTTGAAACATTTGATACCTAGCTCAAGAGCGCGCTTCATCTCTGCCGATGTTTTACCAACACCAGAGAAAACGACTTTTTTCGGATCACCGCCTGCGGCAATCACACGCTCAAGTTCACCACCCGACACGATGTCAAAACCCGATCCCAAACGCGCTAGCGTGTTCAATACGCCTAAGTTTGAGTTGGCTTTCACCGCGTAGCAAACCAGGTGAGGATGCTGACCCACAGCACTATCAAACGCCTTCCAATGGCGCTCTAGCGTGGCTCGAGAATATACATAAAGAGGAGTGCCATATTGCTCTGCAAGAGCTTGAAGTGGGACGTCTTCGGCCCAAAGCTGGCCATCATCCTGATAGTTGAAGTAATCCAAAATTCGCTTCCCTTATTTTATTCGACTGCTGAACCCTAATTTCACCCTAAGGTGCGGTTATTTATTGTGATTGCTCATTCTGTTGAGTGTCATCTGGAATGTATAGTGAGCCAGACTGACCACACCCCGCTAAGGTCGCGGCAACCATCACAAACAACACAGTAACTAATTTTTTCATTTCGCATATCGTGATTATTGAATCAATGCCCCCTATAATCGCACCACACTCAGGAAAAGCAATAGGATAGACGGATGAACGATACTGAATTTCATCAACTGGTGGATGCGCAGATGCAAATCATCGAAGAATCCATCGATGATTCAGGCGCAGACATTGATTACGAAGTCACTGGCAACGTAATGACATTGGAATTTGAAGACCGCAGCCAAATCATCATTAATCGCCAAGAGCCGATGCATGAGATCTGGCTAGCGTCCAAATCTGGTGGTTTCCACTTCAAGCTTATTGAAGGTAAATGGACCTGCTCAAAAACGGGTATGGAGCTATTTGAAATGGTGAAGAAAGAGTGTGAAAAGCACGCAGGCGAAGCCATTGATTGGGCATAATTCTGGTCAATCGTCACCAAAACAAAAAGAGCACCGAAGTGCTCTTTTTGTTTATTGATACGGGTTTAATTACGCGTTCACAGTTTTGGTCGGGCGACTCGGTGAACAACCGTCATTACGGTAAGGAATGATATACGCATTCCCCTCTTCAGGGTGAATAATTTGATAGTACTGAGGCAGGTTAAAATTAATAAACTTCGACGCGACGCGACTATCGTCTTTTACCGACGTGTAGAAACTGTTTACAGACGAAATCATTTCATCTTTGGAGCCACTAAATTGGTGATACACTTCTACTTGATTTGACTCATCCAACACATAAATATTGAAGCCATCTTCGTTATCTTCAAAGAAGAACTGCACCAGACCTTCACTGGCAAACCCATCCACCGCTTCCGGCATTTGATATTCTTGCTCACGATCGAGCATTAACAGCGGCGAGCCTTTGAGTTTGTTAGTGGAAATGCTGCGGTAGAAATCGATGGAATTTTCTAGCTTCTGCACCGACACACCACGACGTTCAAAGAACAACCCATAAGTCTGGTTACCAAGACGCATCGCTTTAAAGCGGCGACGTTTCTCTTGCTCTACTGGTTTCAAGCGTAAGTCGATACATTCAGCTAAAAGCTGGTAAACCATATTACGCATCACACCACGCATGTTCTTCGCATAGCAGAACACATCCACTGATTCTGGTGGCAACGCATCTTGGTGCATTTTGCCCAAAATGGTTTTCAGTGCATCCAGCATCGCCGTTTCCCCTTTGAAATGCAGCGTACGCACTTCATGCCAAGAATTACGGTAAACAAGGTCAACACTGCCGACTAAATTTTTATGTTCTGGACCAAAGCTAAAAATATCGGTGTTCTTAACATCCACTTTCAACGAACGACCAGAAAGTTCAGACGTCGGATCATTTTCAAAGTTGATGAACATCGCAAGCTGGCTTATTTCACAAGGACTCGCTAGCGCCTGCATAGATGGACGACGCTTACGCAACGCAAAAGTATTTCGTAAGTCACTCACCATTTGGTAAAACTTATCAATATCTAGCTGCGCTTCACGTACCACGGCATGTAAACGAGTCGATTCAGTAATCAAGCCATTGAAGAATGCCCAAGCAACCAACTTACTCAAGTATTCATGATGCTCTAGATATGGTTGCCCCAAAATGCGGTGCGCAATAAGTGGTTGTTTATAGAGGTACCAACCAGACTTGTTCACTCCCCCTTTTTTCACTTCGATAAAGCTCAAGTCAGGCTCGTGCAGATCAGGTGAAATCTGTGGGTTTAGTAACGTTACTTTGCCCGGCAATACTTCAAAAGCTGCGTAAAGTTTACGGGCCAAAATACTGATGTCTTGCGGACTGATAGCAGAAGTGATGTCGTTACGACGCGCAAATTGAATCAAGTTACGGTAGCTTTGCATCAACGCATCCAGCAATGCATGATGTACCACCTTTACTTGTTCAACCTTCCAATTACGGCGGTCATCGAGCTCTGCAACGACACTGGCATCCCAATTCCATTTTGCAATCATATCGCTCAGCGCTTCACGGCGCCAAGCTACTGAGCCAACATTCGGCTCACGAGATAATTTTTCATGGGTTTTGAGATAGAAACAGCGACGCACTAAATCCAAACGTGTATCGTCTTGAATTCGCTCTAAGTAACGGGTTACTTTTTCCAACATTAAGTAGTACGCATCCATGCCATAGAGATCAGGCTCATGGGCAAAGAAACGACGTTTAGTGTCGATGCTTAACAATTGAGTATGCGGGTATTCCCACGAGTAAGCTTCTAGCAAGATGGCTTTTAATACCGATTTGTAGGGAGAGTCGATGCTTTTGTATAACTGCCACAAGTTCGATCCGAAGTATTCTTCAGCAGGAATGCAGTTCAATTTACCAAAGTCGATCCATTCACTACAGTCGATGTAACCATCACTGCAAAGTTGAGAAACGTACTCGTCGTAACACTCTTCCATTTCTGGCGGCACGATTTGCCATAACAAACGCTGTCCGGCAATACGCACCGCACTACGATAGAATTCATCGAGCAAAAGTAAGTGCTGAGATGAACCACAGTTATCACCTGTCATCTCCTCAGAATGATTGCTTCTAAAGCGCTCTTTATCCATTAAGAAAAAGTTCGCTTCCACGCCTTTGCTTTGTGCCCAATCCGTGATGAGTAAGCATTTATTGGTCAATAACTCGCGTTCGTCACAATCCATCTCTGGTGAGATACACACCCAAATATCCAAATCACTGGAAGTACTTTGACCAATCGAGGAGGTACTGCCCATGGTGTACAAACCCAATATAGCGGGCTTTTCTACCGTCTTGAGCGGCTGACCAATGGCAAGTTGAATATCATCTATGAATTGTTGCTGAATGCTATTTAGTTCAAGCCCATGCACACCAAACGGGACATCGGCATCATAATAGCCAGGAATTACAGGATGGTTGTAGTTCAACAAGGCAGGAATCAAATGGAAGACTTGCTGGCTTTGCGAATCCATAAGCGCCAGCGCGCGATCAACTCGCTGCTGATTCAAATTATCTAGTCGCTGGATGATTTTTTGGGTGTAAGCCTGCAAGGGGAATTCCTTGGTTGAACAATCACGAAAATCTGCTGACGTTTTAAACCAAAATGGCTTAAAAACGTGATCAATTTAACACTTTTATTGGTGCGGGTAAAGCTTCACGCCCGCGTATCACTCTGGATACAAAACCATACTTTAGTCACAAAATTAATCGCGCGGTAGTGTCGCTCTTATTACCTATTACTAATAATAGTCCTTAGTCTAATTGAGAATCCAGTCACACTATTTTCATAACGTCATGTAATTCCATTCATAGCCTTCAGAGATAACGAACTAACAGTAAGCATTTCTTGATGAGAATGGTAGGATAAACCCAAATCCAAACAGCATTGAGAAGATCATGACACAATCCACACCGATTCGCATTGCAACTCGAAAAAGCCCTCTTGCTTTATGGCAAGCTTACTTTGTTAAAGACGCCCTTCAAGCCGCTCACCCTGGCTTGGAAGTCGAGTTAGTAACCATGGTGACCAAAGGTGACGTGATTCTAGATACACCACTAGCAAAAGTTGGCGGCAAAGGCTTGTTCGTAAAAGAGCTTGAAATCGCGATGCTAGAAGGACGTGCAGACCTCGCCGTTCACTCAATGAAAGACGTACCCGTCGATTTCCCAGAAGGCCTTGGCCTCGTGACCATTTGTGAGCGTGAAGATCCTCGTGATGCCTTCGTCTCTAATACCTATAGCCACATTGATGAGCTCCCTCAAGGTGCCGTGGTTGGTACTTGCAGTTTGCGCCGTCAATGCCAACTGAAAGAATATCGTCCGGACATCATCATCAAAGAGCTTCGCGGTAATGTGGGCACTCGCCTTGGTAAGTTAGATGCGGGTGAGTATGATGCAATCATTCTTGCTGCGGCTGGCCTCAAACGATTGAAGCTTGAAGAGCGCATTCGTAGCTTTATCGAACCAGAGCAATCACTACCAGCGGTAGGCCAAGGTGCTGTCGGTATTGAGTGCCGCCTTGACGATGAAAGACTGCTTAAGCTGCTTGAGCCACTTAACCACCAAGACACCGTAGACCGCGTTTTGTGTGAGCGCGCAATGAACCTTACGCTAGAAGGCGGCTGTCAGGTACCTATCGGCAGCTATGCCCTGCTAGACGGCGACAACATTTGGCTACGCGCATTAGTTGGCGAACCAGATGGCAGCGAAATTGTGCGTGGTGAAATTCGTGGCCATCGTAAAGATGGCGAAGCATTAGGAGTGCAGCTAGCCAATGAGCTGCTAGATAACGGCGCTCGTGAAATCCTAACTAAGCTGTACGCAGATCACGAATAACCATGGCAGTGTTGGTCACTCGGCCGGGAGAGCAAGGCAACGCGCTTTGCTCTCTGCTCGAAAGGCACGGCATTTCCGCATATCACCATCCTCTGATCGACATTGTCGCCGATCTCACGGACACGCACCTCTCTAAACATCTACATCAAGCTCAAATTGTTATCGCTGTTAGTCGACATGCAGTGCAATGTGCACAGCAAATCTTAGCCAGCAACGGGATGTCATGGCCGAAACAAGCTATTTACCTTGCCGTTGGTCAAAAAACAGCACACTATTTAAGCAAATGTACCCAACAGAAAGTACACTATCCCCAAGTCAGTGATAGTGAACACTTATTGCGACTGCCAGAGCTCAACAATGTGGCACAACAACAAGTTCTTATCCTTCGTGGTAACGGCGGAAGAGAGCTGATCAAAGATGCATTGGTGAGGCGTGGCGCAAAAGTTCACTATAGTGAGACTTACAAGAGAGAATTCATCCCATTCGATCCAGTAAGCTGTATCTCACTATGGAAAAACCTACAAATTAACCAGATTATTGTCACCAGTGGTGAACAACTGGATTATTTGTGCAGCCAATTGACGTCGGAGCAATTGACTTGGCTTAATCAACAAGAGTTGTATATCCCCAGTCAGCGTATCGCTGACATCGCAATTCAAAGGGGGTTCACTCGCGTGAGATGCACGGGAAGCGCATCCAACCAAGAATTACTGGCGGCTCTCCAGCCCTAGCTACACAGGATATAGGCATGACAAGTAAAAATAACGACCAAAAAAATAACGATAAAAACCTTTCCGAAGAAACCTCATCGGCACCGCTAGTCGAAAAAACCACATCGCAGCAGGATGCGGACCTTAAAAAAGAGCAACCACAAGCGGCCGAGCCCCCAAAAACAGCAGAGCCAACCAAAGTCGAGTTTGAAGAAAAACAAGGTAAACGCGGTGTCAAACTAGGCACGGTCGCTATCATCTTATCGATTATTTTTGGCGGTGGCCTCGCGTACAAGCTGCATCAACAGCAAGCCGATTACCAAGCGCAGATCGCCCAACTAAAAAGTCAGCTAGAAAGCACTCAAGCTTCCATGAAGCAAGAGCTCAGCCGGGTACAAGAAGAAACCATCGAGAAAGCAACAACCGTGACACACAAAGCGGAAGTGGTACTTGGACAGCAACAGAAGAGCATTGAAAGCTTACAGCTCGCCGTTGCCGATGTGAAAGGTCGTCGACCAAACGACTGGCTATTGGCGGAAGCCGATTACCTCGTCAAATTAGCCGGCCGTAAATTGTTCTTAGAGCACGATGTAGAAAGCGCGACTCAACTGATGGAAAGTGCAGACCAACGCATTGCAGCGCTGAATGACCCTAGTCTCGTCAAACTACGTAAAGCAATGGCAAACGATATCACCAAACTTCGCACTATCCCGCTAATTGACCGTGATGGATTGGTACTACGCTTAACTGCCCTGCAACAGCAAGTAGACAAGCTCCCTCTCGCCAATGCACTGCTACCTGAAGCTGAAGCCGTAGAAAACACTGAAGTGTCTGAAGATATCGCAAACTGGCAAGATAACTTAATGACCTCTTTGAAGGACTTTTCAGAAAACTTCATTACCTTCCGCACGCGCGATGGTAACGTCATTCCACTGCTTTCTCCTGAGCAACACTTTTACCTGAAAGAAAACATCAAAGCCAAATTGGAAACGGCAATAAAAGCGGTGTACCAAGAACAAGGTGAAATTTACACCACATCTCTAAAAACAGCCGACAAATGGGCATTAGCTTTCTTCAACCAAGACGATAATTCCGTTAAAGAGTTCAACAAAACGGTTAACCTGCTAAGTCAGCAAAATATTCAAGTGGAATACCCAACAAAACTGCAAAGTCAGTCTCAACTATCAGATGTCATCCGTGAACGCCTACGTCGTGAAGTCACAACGATGACAGGCATGGAGGATAAGTAATGTTTCGTCTTATTTTCCTATTTGTTGTACTAGGCGCAGGACTATTTGTTGGCACCCAGTTTTCTGGTCAGCAAGGCTATGTACTCATCTCCATTGCCGAGAAAACGATCGAGATGAGCGTAACGACATTAGTGGTTTTCGTTATCGCAGCACTCGCAGGTCTTTTTCTGCTTGAGTACCTGATTAAGAAGTTAGTTTATGCTAGTTCTACAACATGGAACTACTTCAGTGTTCGCAAAATGCGCCATTCCCGCCGATACACCAATGAAGGCATTATTAAACTTCTAGAAGGTGACTGGAAAGGTGCTGAGAAAAAAGTAACTCGCTGGGCAAATCATCACGATATGCCGCTGCTTTGCTACTTAGTTGCCTCTGAAGCCGCACAAGGTCAAGGTGATAAAGCAAAACGAGATCACTATCTAGAGCTAGCGAGCCAACAAGAGAACGCCCATCTCGCAGTAGAGCTGACTCGAGCGAAACAATTTATCCGCGACAACGAGTTCGAGTCCGCTTTCGATACCTTGCAATCGTTAAAAAGTCAGTATGCGAGTAACTCTATTGTATTGAACTTGCTGAAAACAACGTACATGCAGCTAAAGTTGTGGCAACCTCTTATTGACCTCTTGCCACAACTAACCAAAGCAAAACTCATCTCGGACGAAGAACATGCAGAGCTGATTCAAAAGGCGCAGTGCGGCTTACTCCATGAAGTAGCGCAGCAACAGGGTAGCGAAGGGCTAATCTCCCATTGGAATAGCCTCTCACGTAAAGTGAAACAAGACACACACCTCGTTGCCTGTTTTGCTCGAGAACTCATCACACGAAAAGCTGATGCAGAAGCCTTTACCGTGCTAAAAGAAGCATTAAAAAAACAACCAGCCCCAGAGCTTTATCAACTACTGCCAGATCTAAATCTGCCAGATACCCACCCTGTCGTGGTCTTCTTAGAGGGAGTAGTGAAGAAAGAACCGGATAACGCCGCTGCCCATAGCGCATTAGCGCACTTCTATTTCCGTCAAGAGAAGTGGCAAGAAGCCCAGGATCACTTTGAGATCGCCTTAAAGCTTCGCTCTGACGTCTCTGACTATGCATTCCTAGCAGACACACTAGAGAAGCAAAATCTAACCAAAGCTGCTCACGAAGTCTCTCGTAAAGCTCTCACGCTCGTACAGAATGACTAACTTAAGATGACCTAACCAAGCCGACAGCTTACCTGTCGGCTTTTTTATTGCCTGCTATTAACCCTTTAGTCCTTACATCAATATGTTTATCAAATTCATTGGTTCCCAAGTAATTTCCAACTTCCTAGCAACTCACTATCGTTTCACTTTCACTCTTCTCTTTTGACTACTCTGATCCTGTCATTCCAGCAGAATCCAAAACAATTTTAAAAGATGCAGGAATACGTAACTTTAGCCTGTTGATGTATGGTTTTAAGACGTAGCTAGATTTAGGCAATAGAGCACACGCATCGCTAGACTGAGCAAAACAAAAAGATACATCAGTGAAACAGTGGCTATTTGAGTATGCTTATTTGTTCGGTCTATCCAGTAAAAGGGGCTAGAGAAGCAATGGTAGTGCTTTAAGAGAACGATAAGGCAATAGATGGTTCAACACCTTAACAAAGCATCTCCAACAACCTTATCGGGACAGCATGCAGTGATGAGGATGAACAGCTTTAGAGGCAACTGCACTTCTTAGCAAAAATCAAAACGTCACAACCAAGACCGATACCAATATTACTTTGTCGAAAAGTAGATCGCATATGGAATTGATTTTTGGCAAGCACAGATAGAGTAATAAAGATGTGCGGAAATGAAAAAAGCCTCGCTATTTCTAGCGAGGCTTCTTAATAGTGGCGGAGAGATAGGGATTTGAACCCTAGATACGCTATTAACGTATGCCGGTTTTCAAGACCGGTGCTTTCAACC
>NZ_JAWOUH010000035.1:0-7908 GCF_033339295.1 Vibrio sp. 704
GTGGAGTCCGATTAAAGAGGAATTCCCTAATGGAACAACTTTGACGATTGAACAAATACTAAATTATACAGTATCAGAGAGCGACAATATTGGTTGTGATATTTTGCTAAAATTAATCGGAGGAACTGATTCTGTTCAAAAATTCTTGAATGCTAATCATTTCACTGATATTTCAATCAAAGCAAACGAAGAACAAATGCACAAGGATTGGAATACCCAATATCAAAATTGGGCAACCCCAACAGCGATGAACAAACTGTTAATAGATACTTATAATAATAAGAACCAATTACTTTCTAAAAAAAGTTATGATTTTATTTGGAAAATTATGAGAGAAACAACAACAGGAAGTAACCGATTAAAAGGACAATTACCAAAGAATACAATTGTTGCTCATAAAACAGGGACTTCCGGAATAAATAATGGAATTGCAGCAGCCACTAATGATGTTGGGGTAATTACTTTACCGAATGGACAATTAATTTTTATAAGCGTATTTGTTGCAGAGTCCAAAGAAACTTCGGAAATTAATGAAAAGATTATTTCAGACATTGCAAAAATAACGTGGGATTACTATTTGAATAAATAAAAAACTACCGCTAACACTGGCTCATAGGCAATGGCGGGTTGAAGTGCAATTTGCAAAGTCGGTAGCCCGCCCGAGCGTTTTCTCGGTTTGACAGGAAAGGCTCACGCAAACCGCCACTGCCCATAGCCCAAACCGTTAGGCCGCATGGACACAACGCAGGTCACATTGATACACAAAATTCTAGCTGCGGCAGATGAGCGAAATCTGCCGCTCTGGATCGGTGGGGGCTGGGCGATCGATGCACGGCTAGGGCGTGTAACACGCAAGCACGATGATATTGATCTGACGTTTCCCGGCGAGAGGCGCGGCGAGCTCGAGGCAATAGTTGAAATGCTCGGCGGGCGCGTCATGGAGGAGTTGGACTATGGATTCTTAGCGGAGATCGGGGATGAGTTACTTGACTGCGAACCTGCTTGGTGGGCAGACGAAGCGTATGAAATCGCGGAGGCTCCGCAGGGCTCGTGCCCAGAGGCGGCTGAGGGCGTCATCGCCGGGCGGCCAGTCCGTTGTAACAGCTGGGAGGCGATCATCTGGGATTACTTTTACTATGCCGATGAAGTACCACCAGTGGACTGGCCTACAAAGCACATAGAGTCCTACAGGCTCGCATGCACCTCACTCGGGGCGGAAAAGGTTGAGGTCTTGCGTGCCGCTTTCAGGTCGCGATATGCGGCCTAACAATTCGTCCAAGCCGACGCCGCTTCGCGGCGCGGCTTAACTCAGGTGTTACCGCAGCGAAATGGCCGGGCTGGTCAAGCGGTACGGTGACGACCTCAGCAAGTGCGACTTTATCGCGGCCATGAAGCTGGCCAGCAAGGGCCGGGAGCCGGACGAGATCGGCAAGGCCATGGCCGAGGCCAGCCCCGCCATCATGGAGCGCAAGACGGGCCATGAGGCCGATTACATCAAGCGTACGGTGCAGAAGGTGATGGAGCTGCCGCAGGTGCAGGAGGCCCGCGCCGAGCTGGCGAAGCAGGCCGAGAAACAGCAGTACCGAGGGCCGACATTAGGATAAAACACTTGCATTAGAGCTAATGCCTGTTATGGTGTTAGCTCTAATGCGGAGGAAATATGAAAGACCAACACGACAAGCGTACCGGCAACCTGCTGGCCACCCCCAACGCTATACGACAGGCCCGCTTTGCCGAGCAGCAGCGAGCCATGGGCCGCAAGGCCCGGAAGATATGGGCCACAGACGCAGAGGCCGAGGCGCTGCGGCTGTATCTGGAAGAACTCAGGGCGGCGCAGGGCGGGGGTAGTGACCCCGCCAGCGCCTAACCACCAACCGCCTACACAGGAGGCAAATCAATGGCTACCCATAAGCCTATCGACATTCTGGCGAGCTTCACAGAGCTACCGCCACCGATTGACTACGTACTGCCCAACATGGTGGCCGGCACCGTGGGGGCGCTGGTGTCCCCCGGTGGGGCCGGCAAGTCCATGCTGGCCCTGCAACTGGCCGCACAGATCGCAGGCGGCCCCGACCTGCTGGACGTGGGCGAGTTGCGCACCGGCCCGGTGATCTACCTGCCCGCCGAAGACCCGCCCACCGCCATACATCACCGCCTGCACGCATTGGGGGAACGCCTGACCGACGAGCAACGGCAAGCCGTGGCTGACGGTCTGCTAATCCAGCCGCTGATCGGCAGCCTACCCAACATCATGGCCCCGGAGTGGTTCGACGGCCTCAAGCGAGCCGCTGAGGGACGCCGCTTGATGGTGCTGGATACCTTGCGCCGGTTCCACATCGAGGAAGAGAACGCCAGCGGCCCCATGGCGCAAGTGATTGGCCGCATGGAGGCCATCGCCGCCGATACCGGGTGCTCTATCGTGTTCCTGCACCATGCCAGCAAGGGCGCGGCCATGATGGGCGCAGGCGACCAGCAGCAGGCCAGCCGGGGATCGTCCGTGCTGGTGGATAACATCCGCTGGCAATCGTACCTGTCCGGCATGACCACCGGTGAGGCCGAGGAATGGGGCGTAGACGACACGCAGCGGCCCTATTTCGTCCGCTTTGGAGTCAGCAAGGCCAACTATGGGGCACCGTTCAAAGACCGCTGGTTCAGGCGGCATGACGGCGGGGTACTCAAGCCCGCCGTGCTGGAAAAGCAGCACAAGAGCAAGGGGGTGCCTCGTGGCAAAGCCTAAGAACAAACACAGCCTCAGCCACGTCCGGCACGACCCGGCGCACTGTCTGGCCCCCGGCCTGTTCCGTGCCCTCAAGCGGGGCGAGCGCAAGCGCGGCAAGCTGGACGTGACGTATGACTACGGCGACGGCAAGCGGATCGAGTTCAGCGGCCCGGAGCCGCTGGGCGCTGATGATTTGCGCATCCTGCAGGGGCTGGTGGCCATGGCCGGGCCTAGTGGTCTGGTGCTAGAGCCAGAACCGGAGACCCCCGGCGGGCAGCAGCTCCGGCTGTTCCTGGAACCCAAATGGGAAGCCGTTACCGCTGACGCCATGGTGGTCAAGGGTAGCTATCGGGCGCTGGCTCGTGAAATAGGCTATGCCAATATCGAGGACTCAAAGCCCATCAGGGACTGCATTGAACGGCTTTGGAAGGTGTCCATCATCGCCCAGAATGGCCGCAAGCGGCAGGGCTTCCGGCTGCTTGCCGAGTACGCCAGCGACGAGGCAGACGGGCGCCTGTATGTGGCCCTGAACCCCTTGATCGCGCAGGCCGTCATGGGTGGCGGCCAGCATGTGCGCATCAGCATGGACGAGGTGCGGGCGCTGGACAGCGAAACCGCCCGCCTGCTGCACCAGCGGCTGTGTGGCTGGATCGACCCCGGCAAGACCGGCAAGGCGGCCATAGATACCCTGTGCGGCTACGTCTGGCCGTCAGAGGCCAGTGGGGCCGCCATGCGCAAGAGACGCCAGCGGGTGCGCGAGGCGCTGCCGGAGCTGATCGCGCTGGGCTGGACGGTGAACGAGTATGCGGCGGGTAAGTACGACATCGCACGGCCCAAGGCGGCAGGCTGACCCCTGCAATAACTGTCACGCCCCCCCCGTTAACTGTCACGCCCCCCCCGTTAACTGTCACGCCCCCCCCCGTTAACTGTCACGAACCCCCCCGTTAACTGTCACGCCCCCAAACCTGCAAACCCAGCAGGGGCGGGGGCTGGCGGGGTGCTGAAAAAATCCATCCATGATTATCTAAGAATAATCCACTAGGCGCGGTTAACAGCGCCCTAGTGGGGCGCTGTTTGCCCTTGCCCAAAATGCCCGGCCAGAGGCCGGATAACTGATCTATCCGCTGCGCTAGGCTACACACCGCCCCCACCGCTCCGCGGTAGGGAAAAGGCGGGCCAAGGCCCGCAAACCCAAACCCCATGCACAGACGCCACAGGAAGCCGCAGACGCCTTTAGCCGCTTTAGCGGCCTTTACCCCTGCCCGCAGGGCGGGGGCGCGTGTGAAGCCCCGCAGGGGCCATGCTGGCCACCTTGCGCTTGGCTATCTCCGCCTTGATGGTCGCGCCCGCCTCTCGCATCTCTTGCTGCAGGGCTTCGATCTCGGCAGGTGTCAGCCGGTAGAAGCTCACCCTTGCCCCTCTTGCGGCTCCGGCTGGCCATGCTCCTGTGGCTGCTATTCCTGCTTGGGTGGCAGTCCGAACAGCGCCCGGTCATGGTCGCGCTCTAGGTAGCTGTCCAGCCCATCGAGCAAGCGCTGTTCTGGCCACTCGCCGCTTTCGACTTTGCCGAGTATCCACGCGCCTACCAGCACCTTGCGCCGGGTGTCCTCCTTGCGCTTTTGCTGCTGCTCCCGTGCCCTGACCCGCTGGATCTTGGCGTTGATCCGTGCCCGTTGCTCTTCCAGCTTGGCGAGCCGTTCCGCTGCTTTTGCCATGTTGACATTCCCCTTGGTTATGTGCTTGCCATCATGCTATCATCGGAGCACAGACACCGCAAACCCCGACCGTCATTCTAACGGGAGGGCGCACTTACCGGTTTCTCTTCGAGAAACTGCCCTGCGGGCACCCCTTTGGGGCTGTGCGCTCTCCGAGGGCCATTGCATGGAGCTAAACCCCTATGGCCATCTATCACCTTACGGCCAAGACCGGCAGCCGGAACGGCGGCCAGTCGGCCAAGGCGAAAGCCGATTACATCCAGCGGGAGGGCCGTTACTCCCGCGACCGTGACGAGGTGCTGCACACTCAGTCCGGCCACCTGCCCGAGTGGGCCGAGCGCCCCGCCGACTACTGGGATGCTGCCGACCTGTATGAACGCGCCAATGGGCGGCTGTTCAAAGAGGTTGAGTTTGCCCTGCCGGTCGAACTGACCCTAGATCAGCAGCGGGAGCTGGTGGACGAATTCGCCCGGCATCTGACCGAGGGCGAGCGCCTGCCGTATACGCTGGCCATTCATGCCGGTAAAGGTGAGAACCCCCATTGCCACTTGATGATCTCTGAGCGGAAGAACGACGGTATCGAGCGCCCGGCTGACCAGTGGTTCAAGCGGTACAACGCCAAACAGCCAGAGCGGGGCGGGGCGCAGAAGTCCGAGAGCCTGAAGCCCAAGGCATGGCTTGAGCAGACCCGCGAGGCATGGGCCGACCATGCCAACCGGGCATTAGAGCGGGCTGGTCACGACGCCCGCATTGACCATAGAACACTTGAGGCGCAGGGCATCGAGCGCCTGCCGGGCATCCATCTTGGCCCCAACGTGGTGGAGATGGAGGGCCGGGGCATCCGCACCGAGCGGGCCGACACCGCCCTAGCCATCGACACGGCCAACGGCCAGATCATCGACTTACAAGAATACCGGGAGGTTATCGAGCATGAGCGCGATAGACAGAGTGAAGAAGTCCAGAGGCATCAACGAGTTAGCGGAGCAGATCGAACCGCTGGCCCAGAGCATGGCGACACTGGCCGACGAGGCCCGGCAGGTCATGAGCCAGACTCAGCAGGCCAGCGAGGCGCAGGCAGCGGAGTGGCTGAAAGCCCAACGCCAGACAGGGGCGGCATGGGTGGAGCTGGCCAAGGAGTTGCGGGAGGTAGCCGCCGAGGTGAGCAGCGCCGCGCAGAGCGCCCGGAGCGCCGCCCGTGGCTGGACATGGAAGTTGTGGGCCGGGGTCTTGATCGCTTCCGTGACGCCTATTCTGGCGCTGCTGATCGCATCATGGCTTTGGCTGGAGCCGCAAATCATCGAACAACAGGGGGGTATATGGCTGGTTTTCAAGCTCAAGTAAAGGGTGACCGCACCGCGCAAGCCATCGCCCGGCAGCTCAAGGCCATGGGCTGCGACCGGTACGACATCGGCATACGGGATGCCGCCAGCGGCAAGATGATGAACCGGGAATGGTCAGCCGCCGAAGTGCTCCAGAACACGCCATGGCTCAAGCGGATGAATGCCCAGGGCAATGACGTGTATATCAGGCCCGCCGAGCAGGAGCGGCATGGTTTGGTGCTGGTGGACGATCTCAGTGAGTTCGACTTGGATGACATGAAAGCCGAGGGCCGGGAGCCGGCGCTGATCGTGGAGACCAGCCCCAAGAACTATCAGGCATGGGTAAAAGTGGCTCAGGACGCCCCAGCAGGTCACAGGGGCGTAATCGCCCGGAAGCTGGCCCGCGAGTACGACGCCGACCCGGCCAGCGCCGACAGCCGCCACTATGGTCGCTTGGCGGGCTTCACCAACCGCAAGGACAAGCACACCACCCGCACCGGTTATCAGCCGTGGGTGCTGCTGCGTGAATCCAAGGGCAAGACCGCCACCGCAGGGCCGGAGCTGATGCAGCAGGCCGGGCAGGTGCTGGACAGCATTAAGCGCCAACAGGAACGGACGGCACGACTGGCCGAGATCACCGCCCCGCGGAGTGTGCGCCGGTATCGCCGCAGCGCCGTGGACGACTACCGCAGCGAAATGGCCGGGTTGGTCAAACGCTTCGGTGACGACCTCAGCAAGTGCGACTTCATTGCGGCTATGAAGCTGGCCAGCAAGGGCCGGGAGCCGGACGAGATCGCCAAGGCCATGGCCGAGGCCAGCCCCGCGATCATGGAGCGCAAGGCAGGCCATGAGGCCGATTACATCAAGCGCACGGTACAGAAAGTGATGGAGCTGCCGCAGGTGCAGGAGGCCCGCGCCGAGCTGGCGAAGCAGACCCAGAAGCAGCGCAGTCGGGGGCCAGATTTAAGTATGTAATGCTTGCGTTAGCGCTAACTGGTGGTATACTGTTAGCTCTAATGGAGGGTTTGAGATGAAAGACCAACACGACAAGCGTACCGGCAACCTGCTGGCCACCCCTAACGCTATACGACAGGCCCGCTTTGCCGAACAGCAGCGAGCCATGGGCCGCAAGGCCGCGAGCACCCCCCCCATAACTCTTCGCCTCATGACCGAGCGCGACCTGCCGATGCTCCATGATTGGCTCAACCGGCCGCACATCGTTGAGTGGTGGGGTGGTGACGAAGAGCGACCGACTCTTGATGAAGTGCTGGAACACTACCTGCCCAGAGCGATGGCGGAAGAGTCCGTAACACCGTACATCGCAATGCTGGGCGAGGAACCGATCGGCTATGCTCAGTCGTACGTCGCGCTCGGAAGCGGTGATGGCTGGTGGGAAGATGAAACTGATCCAGGAGTGCGAGGAATAGACCAGTCTCTGGCTGACCCGACACAGTTGAACAAAGGCCTAGGAACAAGGCTTGTCCGCGCTCTCGTTGAACTACTGTTCTCGGACCCCACCGTGACGAAGATTCAGACCGACCCGACTCCGAACAACCATCGAGCCATACGCTGCTATGAGAAGGCAGGATTCGTGCGGGAGAAGATCATCACCACGCCTGACGGGCCGGCGGTTTACATGGTTCAAACACGACAAGCCTTCGAGAGAAAGCGCGGTGTTGCCTAACAACTCATTCAAGCCGACGCCGCTTCGCGGCGCGGCTTAATTCAGGTGTTAGCGGTAATTTAACCAGATAGGAGTACAGACATATGAAAATCGTAAAAAGGATATTATTAGTATTGTTAAGTTTATTTTTTACAATTGCGTATTCAAATGCTCAAACTGACAACTTAACTTTGAAAATTGAGAATGTTTTAAAGGCAAAAAATGCCAGAATAGGAGTAGCAATATTCAACAGCAATGAGAAGGATACTTTGAAGATTAATAACGACTTCCATTTCCCGATGCAAAGCGTTATGAAATTTCCGATTGCTTTAGCCGTTTTGTCTGAGATAGATAAAGGGAATCTTTCTTTTGAACAAAAAATAGAGATTACCCCTCAAGACCTTTTGCCTAAAACGTGGAGTCCGATTAAAGAGGAATTCCCTAATGGAACAACTTTGACGATTGAACAAATACTAAATTATACAGTATCAG
>NZ_JAWOUH010000036.1:0-6474 GCF_033339295.1 Vibrio sp. 704
ATGAGTAGTTTTACAGGCAAAGCCGAAACGGATGATAACCACCTACTGAAGTAGGTGGTTTAGGGCTGAAAATAAAAAGAGCAGCAATTCAGCTGCTCTTTGTCGTTCTAATACTCAATACGTTTTATTTCACTGACCACTGAGACAGTGAACGTTTGAAATCAGAGTAGTCAAATTCATTCAGTTTTTGAATGTCACCATTCGAGCGTTCACAGTAGACCGACGGCATACGTAGACCGTTAAACCAGTTTAGTTTCACCATGGTGTAACCGGCACTATCTAGAATATGCAGACGCTGTCCTATCTCTAGAGGCTGTTCGAAGTTCGCCACGCAGAACTGGTCACCCGCAAGGCATGAACACGAGCCGATCACATACTCATGTTCACCATTTTCAGACGCTTCTAGAATCGATGCAGGCTCGTCGTAAATCAACGTATCAAGACGGTGTGCTTCTGTTGCTGAATCCACAATCGCGGTTTTCTTTACGTTCTCAACGATATCAACCACAGTGACCACTAGGTCAGTCGTCTTGGTAATGATCGCTTCGCCCGGTTCTAGGTACATTTGCACGCCGTGTTTTTCAGCAAACGCTTTCAGCGCTAGGCCAAGCTTTTCGATGTCATAACCCGGCCATGTGAAGAATACCCCGCCGCCCATGCTCACCCAGTCCAGCTTATCTAGGTACTCGCCAAACTGATCTGAAATAGCATCGAGTAAGCCGATAAACGCATCCACGTCTTTGTTCTCACAGTTCATGTGGAACATTACGCCATCAATACCATCAAAAATTTCCGGTTTGATGTGATCAGCCTGAACCCCAAGACGAGAGAATTGACGCGCTGGGTTTGCTAAGTCTTGCCCTGCATAGCTCACACCTGGGTTTAGGCGCAAGCCAATCGATGCTTTACCTTCGACAATATGACGATAAGCCGCTAGCTGTGACTGAGAGTTAAAGATCATCTTGTCACAGATGTCCGCCACATCGCGAACGTCATCTTCGCTGTAACCCACACTGTATGCGTGTGTCTCACCACCGAACGTTTCGTAGCCAAGCTTCACTTCAAACGGGCCAGAACTTGTTGTTCCGTCTAGGTAAGGCTTGATGATGTCGAATACACCCCATGTTGAGAAGCACTTCAGTGCTAATACAAGCTTCACACCAGAGATGTCTTTTAGCTGTTTTGCTTTCTCTAGATTCTCAATCAGCTTGTCTTCATTGATCATGAAGTATGGCGTTTTTAGTTCGTTTTGTTGCATTTTGATACCTTACGTCCCTTCGCCTTAGCAAAGACACTATAAAATCGAACAAAGCCGACGCAAGTGCATCGGCTTAAACGTACAAATAAGAGTCGCTAAATTCTTACTTCAATTTATGGATAACAGGTTGTCCTGGCTCCAGTTCTTGAACATGCCAATCTAGACCAATAGATGGCATGGTTTCTAGGAATGGGTCTGGATCTAGCTGCTCCATGTTGAACACGCCTTTGTCTGCCCATTTGCCACGGAAGAACTGCAAAGCCGCAGTGATCGCTGGTACGCCAGTGGTGTATGAGATAGCTTGGTGTTCAACATCTTCGTATGCGACTTCGTGATCAGCGTTGTTGTAAATAAATACACTGCGCTCTTTACCATCTTTCTTACCTTGAACCCAAGTACCGATACACGTTAGGCCAGTGTAGCCTGGCGCGAGTGATGTTGGATCTGGTAGTAGTGCTTTTAGCACGTGCAAAGGTTGAACAACCGTACCGTCGTGAAGCGTTAGTGGATCTGGGCTGAGTAGACCGATGTCGCGCATCACATTGAAGTAGTTTAGGTAACGGTCACCAAAGCCCATCCAGAATTCGATGCGTTTCGCCGGGATGAACTCTTGCATAGATCGAACTTCGTCGTGCGCCATTGAGTACACTTTGTGTGAACCACAATTCGGGAATTCAAACTCAAGCATACGTGAGTGACAAGGTACTTGTTTCCACTCGCCGTTTTCCCAGTAGAACGAATCGCCTTGAATCTCAAGCATGTTCGTTTCTGGATCAAAGTTAGTTGCGAACTTCTTACCGTGGTCGCCTGCGTTTACATCCATTACGTCGATAGTATCGATTTCATCGAACAGATGCTTCACTGCGTATGCGGCAAACACCGATACTACGCCCGGATCGAAACCAGCACCAAGAATACCTGTAATGCCCGCTTCTTCAAACTTCTCACGGTAACCCCACTGCCAATCGTAAGCTTGAGGTACTTGTTGGCCTTCAGAGCACAAATCAACCGCAACAGATGTATCAAGGTATGACACTTTAGCTTGGTAACATGCTTCCATAATAGACATGTTCACCCAAGGAGGACCTGCGTTGATCACTAAGTCAGGTTGTACTTCTTTAATTAAAGCAACTAAAGAATCTACGTCGTCCGCGTTTACCGCTCGCGCTTCTAATTTCTTAGTTGAATCTTTCAGATTGTTTTTCTTCTGAATCGATTCGATGATTTTCTCACACTTACCTACGGTACGTGATGCGATTGTGATATCACCCAGAACGTCGTTGTTTTGTGCTGCTTTATGTGCAACTACCCAGCCAACGCCGCCTGCACCAATCTGTAGAATTGCCATAGTTTTCCGTTACCTTTGTTAAACTAGCTCTGCCGCTAGCGTATTGATTTTTGAGAGCAAAGATTCAAAGTCCGCCGTCGTCAGACACGGGTTCAAAATCGTAAATTTCAATGCAGTTTTATCGTCGACAATGGTTTCACCCAATACCGCAATACCGCGTGTTAACGCTTCTAAGCGCAACGTTTTGTTCAGTTCATCAAGATCCGCTGATTCATTTGTCGCGCGGAACAGAACCGTAGATAGTGATGGTTCAGCCAACAACTCAAAGTGTTTGGTTTCTCGAATCATGTCCGCCACTTCAAGCGTCTGCTCAAGCAAATGATCATACATATCGCCTAGGGCTTTTGGCCCTACGCTTTGCATCGTCATAAACACTTTGAGCGCATCAAAACGCTTAGTTGTCGCAATAGACTTATCCACCAAGTTCGGTAGTTCGTCGTGTTCGCGGTTCAAATAGTCTGCATGGTGAAGCAGGAATTTAAAGTTAGACTTGTCATTTACCAATAGCGCACCACAACTGATGGTTTGGTAAAACAGCTTATGGAAGTCTACGCTGATGGAATGTGCACGCTCACAACCTTTCAGACGCGCTTTTTGGCTACTTAGAATCAGAGCTCCACCGTATGCACCGTCGACGTGCATCCACATGTCATGTTTCGCTGCCATATCGGCGATAAAGTCTAAGTCATCAATAGCACCGTGGTCCGTTGTGCCCGCTGTGCCAACAATGGCAAATGGGATCAAACCTTCTGCTTTGGCCTGATTGAGAACTTCGTCTAATTTAGTGACATCCATCGTTCCATCGGCATTAGCATCGACAGTCATGACCGCTTTTTCACCCAGCCCCATCCAAGACGCTGATTTTTGAACCGTGAAGTGGGATTTTTTTGAACATACAATACGTAGCTTGTCTGCGTATTCAGGAAGGCCAAGCTTTTGAATTGAGTGTGCACTGAGTTTGTCAGCAATCCAGTCACGCGCTAACATCAAGCCCACTTGGTTACTTTGCGTGCCGCCGCTCGTGAAGATACCGTCCGCTTTTTCACCTAACTCATATTTATCGCATAGCCAGTTCACAACTTTCTGTTCAACATAAGTCGCTGATGAAGCTTGATCCCATGAGTCCATAGACTGGTTCAAAGCCGCAATCATTGCCTCTGCCGCAATCGCTGGCATCAAAGGTGGAGTATGCAGGTGAGCAATACAATCTGGATGTTGAGTAAAAATTGCGTTTTTCGCGACCAGCTCAGCAGCATCGTCGATAACGGTTTTAAGAGGCGCATTTCCATTATCAAGATCAACGTCGTGAATCGCTGCTTCCAATGCTTTTGGATCCATACCTGAATACGGTGCAGCCACTTGTTCAAACACTGACTTCATTGCCGTAGTAGTGTGATTCATCACCGAAGCAAATTCATTGCTGCCCATCTCTCCAGTGTGGATGAAATGCTTCTTCCATTCATCTTGTGGCTGAATTTCGATGTGACTACCGCCAGCGGCTAAAATCGCGTCTTCAAATACACGTAAAGCAAAGTCGATTTGCTCAAACGAGATGATAAGAGGAGGAAGGAAACGAATTACTGCGCCTTCGCGTCCACCTTTCTCAACGATCAAGCCACGCTCGAGTGCTGCGCGTTGAATAGAAAGTGTGAGTTCACTATCCGCTTGAGGTTCACCAAATTTATTGAGCTCACCGTTTGGAGTTTTAATCTCCACGCCTAGCATCAAACCTTTGCCACGAACCTCTGCGATACAGTTCACACGCTTTTGAATACTTTCAAGGCCGTAGCGCAAGTACTGACCCGCAATATTGGCATGCTCAACAAGATTATCACGTTGGATAATTTCTAATGCTTTCGCACCAGAGACCATGGCTAACTGGTTACCACGAAATGTACCTGTGTGCTCGCCCGGCTTCCATGTATCATGTTGCTTGTTGATAACCAATAGCGACATTGGTAATCCACCACCAATTGCTTTTGATAAACACAGAATATCTGGAACAATGCCCGACTCTTCGAACGCGAAATTGTAGCCAGTTTTACCAACACCACACTGGATCTCATCGAAGATCAGTAAGATACCGTGTTCATCACAAATACGACGTAACTCTCGTAGCCAGAATGCTGGCGCAGGAACAACACCACCCTCACCTTGCACTGGCTCCACGATAATCGCGGCAGGCTTCATAATGCCTGACTCATCATCGTTTAAAAGACGATCGATATAGCGAATACTTGCTTTCGCACCTTCATCACCGCCAAGCCCAAAAGGACAACGCAGGTTGTATGGGAAAGGCATAAAGTGCACATCCGACATCAAACCAGTTCGACGAGCTTTCGTGCCTAAGTTACCCATCATCCCCATCGTACCATTAGTCATACCATGGTATGCGCCGCGGAAGGCAAACATAGTGTTGCGACCGGTAGTCTGTTTCGCGAGCTTGATAGCAGCTTCAACCGCATCAGCTCCAGACGGGCCACAAAATTGGATAACGCTGTTCTCGCTTAACTCTTGAGGAAGAAAAGACTTAACAGATTGAATAAACGTCGTTTTTGCTGATGTTGCAATATCTAGCGTCTGATATGGCAGTCCTGAATCTAATTGCTCTTTCAGAGCTTGGTTTATTTCAGGATGGTTATACCCCAAAGCTAGAGTGCCTGCCCCAGCAAGGCAGTCTAGAAAGATCTGTCCACGCGTATCTTCAACCAAGCACCCAAAGGCTTGTTTAATTGCGATCGGCAAACGACGTGGATAAGAACGTACTTCAGATTCATGCTCAGCCTGATCAATCAATACTTGATCTGGCGTTAAGTCATACGTTCCCTCAACGATAGGAACCTGAGACGAAAAAATGTTTGCGATATTGCTATCGACTTCAAAGGCAGTGCTCATACTACATAATCCCTTGAATTATAATAATTCTGTATCCTGTATTAATAATCATTAGAATGAAATTACAGGAGGTGTGAATACCCCTCCGCATTTGTCAGTGCATAAATGACAAATACAGATCATCCGCCACGATACTCGCGACTTTATATGTAAAAGGGATTAATCAAGGTTCTGTAATGCACCCGTTTTGTAAAACAGGACATTTCGGCAGTATGAAGCTGATTAGTGTGTGTTTATTCAAAGGTTTCAATGTTGGGTTTCCCATTAATATGCCGCGTTTACAGCATTAGTATCCCGTCTATCGACAAAAGGCTTTGCCGATACCTACCCTACGCAGTGTCACAATCAGCTTGAATGGTCACTACGCGTATCCCCCAGAGATCAAACGTTGTTAATTACGCTCCGAGATTGCGCGCGAATTTATCACAAAATAAAATCTTCTGGCAACGATTTTTCATATTAGTAACAGTGATGTAAATCACAACAAAACATACCCCATCGCAACTGTCGTGCTCATAGTCGTGAGCTATGCTTTTCTGCTTCTCTCAAACAGCTGTTATTTAAACAAATATTCTTGAGATATCATCACCTCATCCAACAGAGGTTTAAGGTTGTGCTGCTTAATCGTAAAACATTCCTTTCTATATCCGGAACATTTAAAAAGATAGCATTCTCGTCACAGCTTTGCCTGGAGCAAGAGTGGTTATTCTCCACAAGTGATGGTTTAAACATAGACTAGTAGGAATGGCTAAGATGCTTTGCAATGGCAGAATGAACAATCACTTGAGTCAATGAGACAAAGGGTTCGTTACTTAACGAAGTCTGTGACAGAAAAGAAGTTTGAGATTTTCAAAAAATACGAAAAAGGCCTAACATTTTCATGTTAGGCCTTAAATCTGGAGCGACACACGAGGTTCGAACTCGTGACCTCAACCTTGGCAAGGTTGCGCTCTACCAACTGAGCTAGTGTCGC
>NZ_JAWOUH010000037.1:0-6383 GCF_033339295.1 Vibrio sp. 704
TGTTTTACCGTGGTCAACGTGGCCGATAGTACCAACGTTAACGTGCGGTTTCGTACGTTCAAATTTTTCTTTAGACATGAGTGGTCCCTCTAGGTACGGATTTAGGTGGCCCAAATTGACCACGCAACCAAAAAAAGATAATTGGTAAATCTAATATCAAAAGGAAATAAACTTGAGAGCTGGTGCTGATAGGCAGACTCGAACTGCCGACCTCATCCTTACCAAGGATGCGCTCTACCACCTGAGCTATATCAGCACTCAAATTAGAGTGGAGCGGGCAGCGGGAATCGAACCCGCATCATCAGCTTGGAAGGCTGAGGTAATAGCCATTATACGATGCCCGCAACACGTAACTCTGAGAGCTATTTCCTAAAGAATATGGTGGAGGGGGACGGATTCGAACCATCGAAGGCAGTGCCGGCAGATTTACAGTCTGCTCCCTTTGGCCACTCGGGAACCCCTCCAAATTTTCAAGCCATTCAGACTACTAAAGGAAAGAATGGTGCCGACTACCGGAATCGAACTGGTGACCTACTGATTACAAGTCAGTTGCTCTACCTACTGAGCTAAGTCGGCATAAGTGGTGCGCATTCTATTGAATGATTTTCTAGGTTGCAATAGTAATTTGAAAAAAAATCATAAATTTCGATTTTTTAGATTCGTTTGCTGCAAATTCGTACAAACTTAGCTTTTTTAAAGTAAACTTCGACCTTTGTCGTTTGCTTTGAAGTTCGCTTGATGTATGTTCTTGCTTCTATTAAACCAAGGATAAAAGAGACCCATGAGTCCATTTTTGTCATTTGACCGTGCAAATTGGGCCGAGTTAAGAAACTCTGTACCGATGACACTTTCTGAAGACGACTTGACTGCGCTTCAGGGCATTAATGAAAACCTAACCATGGAGGAAGCGGTAGAGATCTACCTTCCTTTGTCTCGTCTTTTGAATCTGTATGTCCAAGCTCGTCAAAGCCGCAATTCCGTATTACAACAATTCTTAAATACAGAGGAACATGCTCCCCCTTTCGTAATTGGTATCGCTGGCAGTGTTGCTGTAGGCAAAAGTACGACTGCTCGTATTCTAACGGCATTGCTTTCTCGTTGGGAGAATCACCCCAAAGTCTCCTTGGTTACAACAGATGGCTTCCTATATCCGAAAAAAGTACTAGAAGAACGCGGTATCATGCATCGTAAAGGCTTCCCTGAATCCTATGATATCAAGCGTTTAGTCGAGTTCATGTCTGACGTAAAGGCAGGAAAGCCCGATCTTGAAGTACCCATCTACTCTCACATCACGTATGACATTACTGATGAACTAAGAAAAGTGGATAGACCGGATGTTCTTATTATTGAAGGTTTAAACGTTCTGCAAAGTGGAATGGACTATCCACATGACCCGCATCGTGTCTTCGTCTCTGACTTTTTAGATTTTTCAATTTATGTCGACGCAGAAACAGAGACCATTGAACATTGGTATGTAGAACGCTTTTTAAAGTTTCGCCAAGGGGCCTTTACGAAACCAGGCTCTTATTTTAGCCACTACACACAACTCTCTGTCGATGACGCAAAGAAAAAAGCGAAGCAAATTTGGCATGATATTAATGGGCTCAATTTAGAATTGAATATTCTTCCAACTCGTGAGAGAGCCCACTTGATTCTACACAAAGGCGTTAACCACTTGGTTGATAAAGTCTCGTTGCGAAAGTAATCGAAGATTAGTCACTTTTACGCAACGAGATTTCACCACCAATATAAGTCTCGAGTCCTTGGGAGGTTTCGATTAATATTCCACCTTGATGATCGATGCCTCGAACGACGCCATATACCTCTCTAGGACCAATAAGCAGTTTGACCTGACGATTAAGGAAATTGTCTAACCGATTCCAACGTTCGATAAAGCCAGTAAGCCCTTTCATTTCATATTCGACAAGTGCGGAGTTCCAATGCTTGATAAGTGTCATTGCTAGAACATTTCTATCGTTCTTGAGACTCTGATTTACTTGGTTCAACGTGGTCCATGGCTGGTCAATCTCAGGCTGGTCGTCAGGCATTCCAATATTCAGGCCCATCCCAATCACTAGATGAGCAGCCCCACCGGCCTGACCCGACATTTCAACCAAGATTCCGGCCAGTTTTTTATCTTGATAATACAAGTCATTCGGCCACTTGAGTTTAACACCTTGCATGCCTACTTCTTCCAAAGCTTCCACTGCGGCAATCCCAATCACCAAGCTCAAGCCCATTGCCGCAGCCATTCCTGCATCCAGTCGCCAATACATAGAGAGATATAAGTTAGAGCCAAACGGTGAGACCCATTGTCTACCGCGGCGACCACGCCCTTGTGCTTGATATTCAGCAATACAAACACGGCCCTTTTCCGAATCCGCGACTCTGTCGAGCAAATATTGATTCGTTGAGTCAATCACAGGGACGAGTTCAACAAGTGACTCCGAGCTAGTGGTAAGGAGAGTCTCGTCTAACAACTGCAATGGTGAGGCTAATTGGTAACCGCGCCCTTGCACTCGATAAATATCAATACCCCATTCACTAAGACCTTTAATGTGCTTAGCGATTGCCGCTCTAGAAACATTAAGATCGTCGCCCAACGCTTCTCCTGAATGAAACTCTCCATCACTTAATAACTTTAGAATATGAAGTTTCGTAGAGTGATCTTTTCTCATCTAGATGCCTCGATCTGAGCCAAATTGGTCTCCCCGGTACGATTGAGAAAGCGTACTTCATGCTCAAGTATGATTTGGTATTTGTCCCATACTGTCTGCTTCACTAAAGAAGCAAGCGCGACAATGTCATCTGCACTACAATTATCCATGTTGGTCAAAACCAAAGCTTGCATAGGGTTGACCTGCGCACCGTGTACAGACTTCCCTTTTAATCCACACTGATCGATAAGCCAACCAGCAGCAATTTTCATTCCTCCAGAAGCTGGGTAGGCCACTACGTTAGGGTATTTTTTTGTGAGTCGATCATAGTAATCTTGCGTGATCACTGGGTTTTTAAAGAAACTACCTGCGTTACCTATCTTGGTTGGATCTGGTAGTTTTGCCTTTCGCACTTGGCATACTCGTTCGAAGATAGAAGCAGGGCTGAGTTGTTCTTCTGGGATACTTTGTAAAGGGCCGTACTGGTTAATCGGCTGCCATTGCTTCGTCAACTTAAGCCCTAATGCGGTGATAAAGCACTTTCCGTGCAACGCATGTTTAAATATGGAATCCCTATAGGCAAACTCACAGTCTTGGGCGTGCATTCTTTTGTTTTCAAACGTAGTTAGGTCAAGAACATCTACATAATCACAGATGTCTTTTAGCTCTAGGCCATACGCACCAATGTTCTGAATAGGAGCCGAGCCAGCACAACCTGGAATCAAAGCTAAGTTCTCGATCCCACCGATCCCCTGATTCACACACCAGGAAACCAATTCAGGCCAATCTTCACCACCGGCAATATGTAATAGGTAGTGCTCATCCGTTTCCGTGACTTCTTTACCCATGATTCGATTAACAATCACTAATCCCTCAAAATGTTCTGTAAAAAGAACATTACTTCCTTTACCTAAAAAAAGTTTCGGTAAATGGGTGAATCTTGGGTTTTGAAATAGCTCAATAACATCTTCGAGCGACTCAACGATAGCTAAATAGGAACACGATTGTTCAATTCCAAAAGTATGGTAAGCCTTTAGGCTCGCATTTGTTTTAATTTGCATAGTAGGTTTGCAACACCAGATAAGATTCTCTTAAACTGTCGACATTCTACATTAGTTATCTTTTAACCGCAGTGACAATACCAGACTCATTAATCATAGAAGTGTTAAATCCCATCAAGCTCCCCCTCATTAAGAAACTATACAAAGCGTATTACCCTGCGGGTCGAGCCAAAAAGGATGAATTGATCATTACAGCAAGCCATAAGGGTGAAATCATTGCGTTACTACGTTTAAAAAGTGTAGATAAAGTTCGTCTGTTGACAGGAATGTTGGTCATTCCGAAAGTTAGGGGAACAGGGATTGGAAAAAAACTACTAACTCATTGTAAAAACAATGTTTTCACTGATGGCGATTATTGCTTCGCGTTTACACATCTCGAATCCTATTATTCCAAGCATGGATTCACAACAATTGATTGCTCTGAGCTACCACACCCGCTAAAAATGGCATTTCAACGTTACGTAGATAGCGGTAAAGATCTCATTCCAATGCAATTCATCTCTTCAACGACATCAAAACGCGTGCTTTTGTAGCCAGGTAAATCATATCTTTGATAAAATGGCAGGTTCGCAATATTGCACTAAACTAAGGTACTCATACCGATATGATAGTAAGTAGGAATCCATTCGAACAGTTGCCAAGTCTCGCTGTCAATCCGGAAGACTTTGATGTTCTGTATTCAGCAGAATCATTCAGAACCCGTCTTTTAGATGCGATCAGCAAAGCAACGTCGCGAATTTACCTAGTCGCTCTATATCTGGAAGATGATGAAGCTGGACGTGAAATTCTCACTGCGCTTTATGAAGCGAAACAGCGCAATCCTGGGTTGGACATCAATATCTGTGTCGACTGGCATCGAGCGCAGCGTGGCCTGATTGGTGCGGAGACATCTGAGGGTAATTCAGCGCTTTACAAAGCATATGCCAGTAAGTACCTACACCCAATCCCTGTCTATGGCATACCAGTGCGTGGCAGAGAAGTTTTTGGGGTACTGCATTTAAAAGGCTTCATTGTCGATGATACTGTTATCTACAGTGGGGCGAGCTTAAATAACGTTTATCTCCATTATCATGAACGTTATCGATTTGATCGTTACCATGTGATTCGACATGAACCTTTAGCGAATTCAATGGTGCAATTCATTCAGGAAGAAATGATTGCTCACCCTGCCGTTAATGATCTTGCAGGAAAAGATAAGCCAGAAACCAAAGAAATAAAGTCGGCGATTCGCCAACTGAGGGCTTCTCTTGCTCAAGCCAACTATAAGTTTGAAGACCAAGCTGCAACAGAAGAAAGCGTAAAAGTCACTCCGTTAGTTGGGCTAGGCAAACGCCGTAATCTGCTCAATCAACAGATTGTAAAGTTATTGGCAGCAGCCCAAGACGAAATTTTCATTTGTACGCCTTACTTTAACTTCCCTAAAGCACTTCATCGTGAAGTGAAACGAGCCATGAAGCGTGGTGTGAAAGTAACTATTGTTGTGGGTGATAAAACCGCCAACGACTTTTACATTGCACCCGAGGAAGACTTTAAAACCATTGGCGGACTTCCATATCTTTACGAAGTGAATTTGCGTCGCTTTGCGAAAGCCAATGAAGCGAATATCGCCGCACGTAAATTGTCAATTCACCTATGGAAGCATGACAATAACAGCTTCCACCTTAAGGGTATTTGGGTTGATAAACGCTATATGCTACTTACTGGGAATAACCTAAACCCACGTGCTTGGTCACTCGACCTAGAAAATGGGCTACTCATACAAGACAATTATGCGAAGCTCACTGAGAAGTTTGAAGACGAAGTTTCGCGTATTCTTGAGCATACTCACCTTATCTGTACTTATAAGCAATTAGAGAAAGTAGAAGACTATCCTATAGGGGTACAGCGACTGGTCAGAAAAATTACCCGCCTAAAGGCAGATGGTGTTTTAAAACGTATTCTTTAGACATCATTTCTCGCTCTAAAGTACGTCGAGATTTTTATACTAAGCCAACCGCTTTAGCAGTTGGCTTTTTCATATAATCCATTTGGAATACTTAACTATTTTCTAGTACCGCTAGTGAGCACATAACCACTTAGATCTAGAGCGACTCTCTTAATGGGTTTGAGCTTTGACGTTTGTGAGTATTCCGCATAGCTTACAGCCTCGAGCTAAGCTACCCCTCTCTGTTTTGGCGCTTCTTACCCCTTGGCGATATATTTTTTCTGAGACTCATCAAATGTTCAGCGTCGAAAATCATCACCTCGCTAATGAAGAGCTCCTTCAATCTTTCACCTTCCAATTCTTTTCAAGTCGTTTGATTTTTGAGCCAGGAGAGATTGGGGGTATATATGACGCTTTTCTGGATTATGTGCACAGTTCGTTTTTTCTTTCTCATCAAGATTCAAGCCGTTGAACGCCTTTGAATACCATAGATTACTTAGGTTTGTTTGTAGGTCATATTGTCTTTCCACAGCATCAACGGCCTATATTAATTAAAGCCTAGTGTGTAATCACGCAAAGTTCACTTAGTAGGGATTATGGGGAGTAGTCTAATTAGGTGTAAACACACTTCAGGGAAACGCCGCAGTAGAAACGAAAAAAGCCTCAGTCTTTCGACTGAGGCTTAATATAAGTGGCGGAGTGGACGGGACTCGAACCCGCGACCCCCGGCGTGACAGGCCG
>NZ_JAWOUH010000038.1:0-5903 GCF_033339295.1 Vibrio sp. 704
AGACGTTCAAGGCGATTCGAAACGCATTGGGGTTTTAGTGCCCAAATAGGCACGGATTTATCAGAGTTTATTTTAGGCTAGGGTGCATGTGCGTCTCTCACACCTTAACTGCGCGTTAGCACTCAGAATCATTCAACAAGGAGGTTTTATGTTTCCATTAGAGGTATTTGTTACTTATACATTAGCTTGTTTACTTTTGGTGATCTCGCCGGGCCCGGACAACTTGCTCGCTATAGGTAGAGGTTTAAGCCAAGGTCGACTGGCGGCAGTAATGTCAGGCATGTCTTCTGGTGCTGGTATTTTATTTCATGTAGTCGCAGCAACATTCGGGCTAACCCTTTTAATTCAAACCTCTGAAGTGGCGTTTTATGTTGTAAAACTGGTTGGTGCTGCTTACCTAATATGGTTAGGTGTGAAAGTACTCCGTACGAGAAACCTGTTCTCACTGGAACCAGCGAAAAAACAGTCTCTGAAACTTATCTTTTCTACTGGGTTTCTATCAGCAGCACTTAATCCGAAGCCAGGTATGTTTGTTCTTGCTTTTGTTCCTCAATTTGTAAACCCAAGTTTAGGCTCAGTGACAACTCAAATGATTGGCTACGGTGTGTGGTTTGCAGCATTAACAGCAATTGGCTTTAGCTTAATGGGTGTGTTTTCTTCTCAATTGTCTGAGTGGTTTAGAAACAAGCCTAAACTAGTGTCAGGGTTAAATATTGGTGCAGGTATCACATTCGTGTCTTCTGGGTTAGCAATAGCGTTTATGAAGCAGCGATAATCTAAGTGCTAACAAACTGTTTAAGAGTGATTCGCAACGCGTGGCATTTTTACTATGCGTTGATTTTAGTGTTTAAGGTGGTAAACGGCGGCTTTGGTATTGCGTTGCTCACACCTTAACAGGGCGTTAGAACTTACTACTGAAAAATCATAGAGCGAGAAATGAAAGAGTTACTTTTATTATCAGCTTTGCTATTTGGAGCAAACGTTTTAGCACAAGAAAAAATCGACCTTGATAGCTCCTATTGGGAAATCGTTCCTAATGGTCACACTATAATTGAGGCTATACATGGTGACCTAAATGGAGATGGTAGAGACGATATTGTTTTGATGATACAAGGTACAGACCAAAACAAAATGGTCACTGATGAGTACCGTGGTCAGTTAGATCTCAACCGAAGAGGAATTATTGTTGCTTTAAGAAATAACGACAAGTACGACGTCGTTGTTGAAAATGACAATTGCTTCTTTTCTGTTGATGAAGAAGGAAGGGCTGAAGAAATCTTAATGAGTATTACAAAAGGAAACTTACATATTGATTTTTTAGATGGTCGACTTGAGAACCAGTGGAGTTACAACTTCCGTTACCAAGATTCAGATCTTGAGTTAATCGGTTATGAGGCAATGGCTAATCGAGGTCCTAGAGTGGAGGTAGTTACTAGTATTAATTACCTGACAAAAAAGATGCTCACTACCGAAAATGTTAGTGAGCTTGATGATGCCCCAATATTTAAAGAGAAGTGGTCAACCTTTGTTCTTGAACACAGATTTAAGTTAAGCCAAATCAGCGACTTTACTGAATTTGGTGATGGTGTACGAAATAGATAGACCCGCAGTGAGACGTAATTCTAACAAACTGTTCAAGAGTGATTCACAACGCGTGGCATTTTTACTATGCGTTGATTTTAGTGTTTAAGGTGGTATGCGGGAGCTTCAGCATTGCGTTGCTCACACCTTAACAGGGCGTTATACGAGCAGGAGGCTAAATGGAACGCGGTATAATAATTACTCCAAATTATTCAATTTTGAATAATGGGCATGGATTACAAATGAATGGCTCTGTCGAGCCTATAAATCTCAGAAATTACCTTCTTTTTTGGGACAAGATAGATTATCCAACAAACAATATGATTCATATTGGTGGTGGTCAGGATGTTGACTTTCTCATTCAGGAAGGGATTGCTAAATCTACAACAGTACGATTTCGTGAATTACGAGGTGATCAAAATGGATTTTTACCACTAGCAACTCAAATGGCTGCTTACGAAGAAAACAATAAAGTTGAAAATGAAGAGTGGAGTATTGCCCAGCCAACGGATCAATTAATTGTTCCTCAGCAATATGCAAAAACACAAGGATGTTTAGAGTTTGAATTGTATAATGCTATCCAAATTCCAACCGGTGACGTCCCTCTTCCTGAAGTTATTGACTTTAAGAATAAAAGGTTGCCAGAGCTTTTAGCGTTACGTGATGCTATGGATTCAATTGTAGATACTGTAGTTACGAGCCAAGACATACCTAAACGAAAGAACAAAGCAATTAATAAACTTCATCGTGATTTAAATGATTTCAATCGCGTTATGAAAGAAACTGGCTTTAAAAGAGTTAAGCGTTCCTTAACGGCAATAGCTACAGACCCGTGGTTTGGTGTAAGTAATGCCATGATGCTAGCTAATGGTTATTTACCAGAAAATTATCAGCCATACATGCAAGGGCTCAATGTGGCAGCTCTAGGGGCTTGTGCGCTGAAGTTTAGCTATCGCGAATTGGGCGTTGGACGTAACATACCCGTTGAGTACAAACATTTTGCCTATCTTTCGAGTATCCAGAAAGAGCTCGTATAACAAACTGTTTAAGAGTGATTCGCAACGCGTGGCATTTTTACTATGCGTTGCGTTTAGTGTCTAAGGTGGTGTGCGGTGACTTCAGTATTGCGTTGCTCACACCTTAACAGGGCGTTATGTGAATTATTGGGATCCTATGTAAGTGATTGAAATATGATTTCTGAAGACAACTGGCAAGATCACTATTGGAACTATTTGGCTCGCCTCGAAGTCGGTGCAATAGACCGAAGTTTTGAAGACTTAAAGCCTTGGGATTCTTTAGCTGAAGATTGTATGAACTTGGCTATTAAAGCTCCATTTCTCAAAGGTAAAAACTCAGGTTCAAAATCTATCAAACTTTCTGCTGCATTTTTGAAGCGTACCATGAGTGATTTTAGAGGTGCGTGGTTATTGATTAATTGGGGTTATCCTTACCAAGCAGCATGTGTCGCTGCTTCGCTTTATGAAAATGCACTTGTTGTTAATTGCCTTGTTGAGCGTCAAGACTTGGCTGATGAAGTTCTACTTAACAAGAATGGTGATGTTCCTTGGGGTGCTCGAAAACTTTGCAAAATGGCAGCATACAAAGATTTATACGGGAACATTCCGGATGAATTCCCAAATGATGATGAATTTAATACGGCTTGGAAATTGTGTTATCACAACTACAAGCTATTGTGCAAAATGAAGCACCCTACGTTACAACAGGTAGCAGATGAGACAAGGTCTGCCTTGAATCATAAAGGTGAGTTTGCAGTTATCCCATTACCGGATACTCGTAACGAAAGCCTCGCTTTGAAGCATATGTTGATGATTATCTGTATTTCCAAGCTGTTCTCTGCCACCAAATGTTTTGCAAAGGCTGTCGATTGTGCTTCTGATGATCCTGAACATGAGCAATTTTACAGTGAAGCACTAAAAGTGTACTCAAATTTAAAAAGATGTATCGGTGAAAGTAAAATTAAGGATATTTCGATCAAAGCATATGGGTTTAAATTCACATAACAAACTGTTTAAGAGTGATTCGCAACGCGTGGCATTTTTACTATGCGTTGCGTTCAGTGTTTAAGGTGGTATGCGGTGACTTCGGTATTGCGTTGCTCACACCTTAACAGGGCGTTAGGTTTACGAGTTAACATGGGAAGTTAAAGTGGATAAAACTCAGTTGATAAAGCGACTTGAAGAGTTAGGTATAGGGCTAGAGCGTTTTACAGTCCAGCTAACTGATTACGTCCATAAGTGGTCTGAAGCCTATGAGCTAATTGTCAGCGTGATTGCGCCTAACTTGAATGGTGTGACTATTTATCATATTGGTAGTACAGCGATCCCAGGCTCAATTGCAAAACCGATAATAGATATAGGTATCGCATATAATGACACTTTAACTTTTAAGCAAAACATTCTAGTGCTCGAATCTTTAGGCTTTACTTGCAAAGGAGAGCAAGGAGTTGAAGGTCGTTGTTTCTTCACATATTACAACGATAACGAACGTTTCGATTATATCCATGTTCATGCTTATAAGCAGGGCGACTCAAAATTAAGAAAACATATTCAATTTAGAGATGCTCACATTCAAAACCAAGAGTTGCTAATCGAGTACAATTCCCTAAAACAGGGCTTGGTTGCAAGTGGCGTCAGTAGGCAAGATTATCCTGCAGCAAAAGCAGCTTATATTCAAAGAATACTGTCACCTACATCGTGAAATCATAAACCTAACAAACTGTTCAAGAGGGATTCGCAACGCGTGGCATTTTCACAATGCGTTGGTTTTAGTGTTTAAGGTGGTATGCGGCGGCTGTTGTATTGCGTTGCTCACCCCTTAACAGGGCGTTAGCCCTCAAGGAGAAAATATAAAATTGTTTGAAAATCATTTAAAAAGAACAAAGTTCTTGCTGTTTTTGCAGGGTATATCTGTTGCAGTTACTCTGTTTCTACTATTTAACTTGCTTGCCGAAGTAAATCAATTGAGCTCTTCGAGTCTTTTTCTCACATTTGCCATTGTTTTAGTGATGCTAAGCTTGAACTTGTCTAGTTTTTACGGGTTGTTAAAAAAGAAGCTTTGGGTATTTAAGTTAATGATCGTTCTTTATTTAATTCAGATGATAGGCATAGAAACACCTAACTTTTCCTTAGCCTTTTCTTTTGGAGTTGAAGTACCGATAAGTGTGAATGTTAATGAAGTAACGGTTTCTCTAAACTTACTGGCAATCTTGGTAGTTTGGTTGTCGTATACAAGTCTTAACCTTTTGAAAAAGGGCTAACAAATTGTTCAAGAGTGATTCGGCACGCGTGGCATTTTTACTATGCGTTGGTTTTAGTGGTTAAGGTGGTATGCGGAGGCTTCGGTATTGCGTGCCTCACACCTTAACAAGGCGTTATGTGCTATGTGTGAATTAGTAGAAAAGGTATTATGGAAATTATTTTAACGTACGTTGGTTCGATTGCGTCAATTATAGGCATCCCATTAGCTATATACTTATACCTCAAAAGCAGAGAGGACAAAGTTGATAAGGTTAGGCTGGATATCATTAACACAATCTCATATCAAATTGGTGAAAGTAGAGAACTCAAGTTATTTGAAATTGAGCGGGTTATTGGTTCTAACCTACGAAGTAATAAACTGGACTCTGGTGTGATTGTTGCCGTAAATATAATTGAAGATCTAATCTCCAATACTATTTCAAGCCCATTGCTTAATCCTTCTCGAAAAGATGAGATATTAAAAAACTTAGAAAACATATTTCCAGAAAATTCGGGCTCCAGCCCTGAGCTAGTTAAACAGTTATCATCAAAAGTGTTTGCCCTTACGATAGTTTTACTATCTATGATTCCTCTCGGTATTGTATTGTTTATAGGTAAAGACAATTGGAGTGAGAATGCAGATTTCTTGATATCGTTTGGTACACTTGAAGGCTACTTACCCAACTTGATTTTTAGCGGTGGTGTCGGGGGGTTAGGGCTTGTTTTTAGCCTATTGGTTACTAGTTTGATAAAGAAAATTAAGAAAAAAATTGATGCGAAAGAAGAACATAATAAATCAAGTAAAAGGGATAACTAGTTTCTGTTGTTCTTTATTATGATATTTATGTTACTAACGTTGTGTGCGCACATAACAAAGCATTTAAGAGTGATTCCCAACGCTTGGCATTTTTCATTTCATCGTTGGGTTTAGTGTTTACGGTGGTATGTTTGGGTTTCGCGGTAGCGTTGCTCACACCTTAATGCGGCATTATGCTCTAGGAGGGAATTTTGCTCAATTTACTGAAGAAAGTGGTGCTAATCAATCTTGTTGCAGCATTGATTGTT
>NZ_JAWOUH010000039.1:0-5133 GCF_033339295.1 Vibrio sp. 704
AGTGTTGGCACTGAAGAAATTCGTATAACAAATTGTTCAAGAGTGATTCGGCACGCGTGGCATTTTTACTATGCGTTGGTTTTAGTGGTTAAGGTGTTATGCGGAACCTTCGGTATTGCATGCCTCACACCTAAACAAGGCGTTAGGCTCCGAGGAAGCAATGAGAAAGAAAGTAGAAGAGCGCTTAAATAGGCTTAATAAAGGATGCTGTCCAGTTCATGGGGGGTCTATGTCTCAGGTTGAAGGGTGGTATGAAAATGATCAGGGTATAAACTACACCGTTGTCGGATGTTCTCGAAACGCTAACTGTTGATCATTTTGTCCCCGAGTCTCGAGGAGGTAAAACAGAACTCTCAAATTTATTTCCGTGTTGTAAAACCTGTAATTCCTCAAAAGGAACTAAAGACATTGAGGAGTTTAGGTTTTTATGTCAAATGAAGGCGTTCAAAAAAGAGCACGGAGTAGAGTTCAATCGAGAGCAGATTAACTTTTTATCCAAAAGTGGATTTGACATTCAATTGAATCAACATGACTTTTGGTTCGAGGAAAACAGAGCCTAACAATCTGTTTAAGAGGGATTCGCAACGCGTGGCATTTTCACTATGCGTTGGTTTTAGTGTTTAAGGTGGTATGCGGCGGCTTGAGTATTGCGTTGCTCACCCCTTAACAGGGCGTTATGTTGAATAGGGCTTCAAAGCCCACAGGTATTCAGCTAATCTCTTCTTCCACACAATATCTTAGGTATATACATGATTGATCACGTTACAATTCCCGTTAGTGATTTAGAAAGAAGCCGGAAGTTTTATGAAGAAGCTTTTAGTCCACTAGGGTACAAAATTGCATTTGGTGAAAAAGGTAAATTTTGGGCTTTCGACCTCGGTAAGGGCTTCTTATTCGAGATCTGTAGTGCTAAGACTGAGGGTGCTTTAACGAGCTTTCATATTGCCTTCCGTGTGGCGAGTCAGCAAAAGGTTCGAGAGTTTTATAACTCAGCTATTTCAGCAGGAGCGCGAGACAACGGAGCTCCAGGACCGCGACCTCACTATACCGAGAACTATTATGCCTGCTTCGTTCATGATCCAGATGGTCATAATATTGAAGCTGTCTTTGACACCTGGAAGTCTTGATGCAGTTGAAAATGCGGTAAAAGTTTAATGTAAAACACGTGCTGAGTTTCAACATAACAAACTGTTCAAGAGTGATTCGCAACGCGTGGCATTTTTACCATGCGTTGGGTTAAGTGATTAAGGTGGTATGCTGCGGCTTTTGTATTGCGTTGCTCACACCTTAACAGGGCGTTATGCGTACGATCATGATTAGCTACTCACTTTTATGGTAAAATTCGCATTTTGTTATAGGATCCCAAGATGAGCGATGAGCATTTTCAGGGTAAATATGAGGTAGAGCTAAAGTACCTATGAAGCCTTCGGGTATTAAGCTTTGGACTGTAAAAGGCCCTGAGGCAGACCGATGTGAAGCGACTAATATCACTGATGCAGAAAATGCTAAAAGTATGCTTGAAACTATGGGGTACGAAATTACGTTAAAGGCTACCAAAACTCGAAGTATCTATTTCGTTGGCAAGTTTCATATCACGGTTGACTCATTAGATGGAATTGGCGACTTTGCTGAGTTCGCTATCATGACAGACGATGAATCAATGCTAATTGCTTATAGGTCGGAACTTGAAGCCCTAGCCAGCAAGTTTGGGTTGACAGGTTCAGCATTGCAGAATAAATCCTATAAACAGATGTTCGCGGAAAAGTACGCATAACAAAGCATTTAAGAGTGATTCGCAACGCTTGGCATTTTTCATTTCATCGTTGGTTTCGTGTTTACGGTGGTATGGTTTAGTTTTGTGGTAGCGTTGCTCACACCTTAATGCGGCGTTAGTACGGGTTTGACATCAAAGGTTATAAGTTTTGGTGTTTATCTGTTTTGGCGCTCGTCTTTACACCTTAAAGTTAGTGCCTTTCACGTTCTTTCCGGTGGCACTATATGCGGAGTGTTCGCTTTGATTTTACCGTTTACGGTTTCTAACTCTTAGCCTATTTCTTTGGCGCTTTTTCGCTTCCGCTGTACTTCCGAAGTGAATCCTATCTTTCTTTGAGTGTTGCCATCAAAGTGCGAGGATCGAATCCTTTTCTAATTTGAAGTGAGTGAAAGTAGGGGCGTTCAGTGCGTTTTTCTTCTAGCCAACTTTCGTCTCTCAATACGGTAAAGTTTTGTAGCTGCCCGTCTCACTTCAGTGTTCAAAGCCTTTCATATCATGCCACTTTTCAATATCTTGGAGCGCATAAATAGAAGTAGCGCATGTACTAACAAATTGCTTAAGAGTGATTCGTAACGCGTGGCATTTTTACTATGCGGTGGCTTAGGGTGATTAAGGCGCTGTGCGGTAGCTTTTGTATTGCGTTACTCACACCTTAGCAAGGCGTTATGCTTCTCAAGGATGGGAATATATTCAATGAATAAAAAATCTATTAAACTCGCAGAGTTTGTGAAAAATCTTACCGATTTTGAATTTGTTTCAGAGCTAGATGGAAACTATGGCAATATGGGTGCCACTATAATAGATGGTATTCTTCAAGCAGGAATAAACTACAATTCGACAGTTAAGCCAAGGGTTACCAAATTCCTGACGGAGTACCCAGAATGTAAAACGACTTCTCAGTTTATTGATCTATACAACACAGTTACTCTTTCCGAGTTAATAAATTGGAAGCAAAGCTCTAAGACCGTGAGAATCGAAACTTTATCTGAGTTCTTGAAATCTAATGATATTGAGACCATAGAAGACTTTAGTAGTTGGTTAGCTGATGATTCTAATCTCGAATTACTAAAGAAGTTACCTGGAGTAAAGTGTAAGACCGCTGATTATTTTAGAATTTTGACTGGGCATGAAACTAATGCTATTGATAGGCATTTAATTAATTTCATAAAGCTATCTGGTTCTCAAGTTTCAAGTTATAAAGAAGCGCATAATATAGTTTCCGAAACATCAGAAATATTAGGAATAAAAGAATCATTATTTGATCATAGCATATGGAAATACATGTCTTCCAAAGCATAACAAACTGTTTAAGAGTGATTCGCAACGCTTGGCATTTTTACTATGCGTTGGTTTTAGTGATTAAGGTGGTATGCGGAAGCATCGGTATTGCGTTGCTCACACCTTAACAGGGCGTTATGTGTGTTGAGGAATTCCATCATGAAGTTAGAGAATAAACCCAAGTTTCCAATTTCAGTTACTTTTCTGGAAGATGGGGAAGTATGGGTACTTGATAATATTAACGAGCTTGGTTCAAACCTTGAGTGGTTCGACTCAAGTGACCCAGAAGAGGAAGCTGTGGTAAAGGATGCTGAGAATCGAGAAGTTGTTCTTGTTGTAGAAAAACTTGAAGTGAAAGAGTTTAAGCTTGCTTAAAGCTGAATTATACAAGCTCCGATCGTCTTACAATAATGCAGGTAGTAGAGTCTGATAAACTAAAAGCCTTTAGCATTCGCGTTACCAAAGACCGGAATGGCAAGCGAAAATAACACACATAACAAACTGTTCAAGAGGGATTCGCAACGCGTGGCATTTTCACTATGCGTTGGTTTTAGTGTTTAAGGTGGTATGCGGCGACTTTTGTATTGCGTTGCTCACCCCTTAACAGGGCGTTATACGATTAAGGAGAGAAATGAAGCCTGATTTACACGGAGGTAGAATTGTTTTGAGGTCAATTCAAACGAATGATTCTGATGATTTGTTTGAAATTTATGGTGATATTCAAACAATGGAATTTGCCTCAGACCCAGTTTTTACATCGAAAGATATGATAGTTCAGATGCTAGAAAGTGTCGTCCGGCTGGAGAAATCAGGTGAATCGTTGGAATGGGCGATTATGGATCAAGCGACAAACAAAGTTATTGGAACCTGCGGCTTACATAGTTTTAGTGATAACAGTGATTCCTGTGAGGTCGGATGCTTACTAAATTCATCGTACTGGCGACAAGGGTATATGTCGGAAGCTCTTAGTTTATTATTTTCTCATGCTAAATCTTTGGGCATTGAAAGACTGTATGCAGATATTGATGAGGGTAACTTTCGGTCTCAAGCTTTGTTTAATAAGCTAGGTTTCAAAGCTAAAAACGGTCAGTTTCAGCGCTTGCTGTGAGGCATCGTATAACAAACTGTTCAAGAGGGATTCACAACGCGTGGCATTTTCACTATGCGTTGAATTTAGTGCTTAAGGTGGTATGCGGCGGCTCCGGTATCGCGTTGCTCACCCCTTAACAGGGCGTTATGCTTTTCGGGAGGATATATGGAAGTTTCGTTGTATAGCGCAGAAGGTTCGAATAGCTCTGAAAGGGTGGAGTGGGTGCTCAATTTTAAGGGTATACGTTACGATAGAATTGAGGTCAGCTCTGACGAACTAACGACAACATACCTAGATATAAATCCTTTTGGCTATGTCCCATCTCTTTCTGTCGATGGTTCGGTATTTTCTGAATCAATGGCAATTGTTGAGTATTTGGAAGAACGCTTTCCTAATCCAAGCTTGTTTGGTAAAAGCCTCAATGAAAAAACGCACATCCGCAGAGTTTGTGAGTACGTAAACTCCAGTATTCACTCTCCCCAAAATAGAACAGTATTAAGGTTTATGCGTCCAGAGTTAAATGAGACGTCAAAGCGCGAACTCCGTGGAGACTGGATCATGCGTTGCTTAGAGAAGTTAAGTACATCGATCTGTTGCGAATCAGGATTTTCAGTGGGTAACGACTTTAGCGTAGCCGATATATTTGTGGCTTCAATCTACAAAAAAGCGTTGCAACATGGTTGTGCGAGAAACGGATTTTACGACAAGCATTTGATGTACATAAGGGCAAATGACAGTGTCGTGGTTTCAGAACCACAAGCATAACAAACAATTTAAGAGTGATTCGGCACGCGTGGCATTTTTACCATGCGTTGGTTTTAGTGATTAAGGCGGTATGCGGTGGCATTGGTATTGCGTGCCTCACACCTTAATTGGGCGTTATACGAATAGAGGGAAATTATGTACAAAAATACTGATTTTAACTTGGATTCAAAAGAGTTCAGGTTTAAGAAAGACTCATATCCTTTGTCTAAGATAAACAATGTTAGGG
>NZ_JAWOUH010000040.1:0-4679 GCF_033339295.1 Vibrio sp. 704
TCGCGAAATTTCGCAGTCGCGACGCCAGAGACCGAGGGTTAGATCATGCCTAGCATTCACCTTCCGGCCGCCCGCTAGCGGACCCTGGTCAGGTTCCGCGAAGGTGGGCGCAGACATGCTGGGCTCGTCAGGATCAAACTGCACTATGAGGCGGCGGTTCATACCGCGCCAGGGGAGCGAATGGACAGCGAGGAGCCTCCGAACGTTCGGGTCGCCTGCTCGGGTGATATCGACGAGGTTGTGCGGCTGATGCACGACGCTGCGGCGTGGATGTCCGCCAAGGGAACGCCCGCCTGGGACGTCGCGCGGATCGACCGGACATTCGCGGAGACCTTCGTCCTGAGATCCGAGCTCCTAGTCGCGAGTTGCAGCGACGGCATCGTCGGCTGTTGCACCTTGTCGGCCGAGGATCCCGAGTTCTGGCCCGACGCCCTCAAGGGGGAGGCCGCATATCTGCACAAGCTCGCGGTGCGACGGACACATGCGGGCCGGGGTGTCAGCTCCGCGCTGATCGAGGCTTGCCGCCATGCCGCGCGAACGCAGGGGTGCGCCAAGCTGCGGCTCGACTGCCACCCGAACCTGCGTGGCCTATACGAGCGGCTCGGATTCACCCACGTCGACACTTTCAATCCCGGCTGGGATCCAACCTTCATCGCAGAACGCCTAGAACTCGAAATCTAACGTCCGTTCGGGCATCGAGGTCCATGTCGGGGTGGGACGGGCCCGTGGCTTCAAGATCACTTGCAGTCCGACCGCGATGTCTTGGTTGCGCGAGAGGTTGTCGATATCCTCCACTTCCATCATCAACCCTGGATAATGCCGCCGCCGTCATCGCCGCCGACGCCCGTGCCGGGCTTTTCGGGCCTGTCAGGCTTGCTCGGCCTTCAGCCTGCCTGGGCGAGATCTCCGGCGGACGGATTAACGGCGGAGCTTCGCCGCCTTTCGTGCGTGTGAAGGCCGAAGATAGTTCTCTCAAAAACATCCGTTTATGAGAGATACCAAATGTCATTTTCAGAAGACGACTGCACCAGTTGATTGGGCGTAATGGCTGTTGTGCAGCCAGCTCCTGACAGTTCAATATCAGAAGTGATCTGCACCAATCTCGACTATGCTCAATACTCGTGTGGGCTCTGTTGCAAAAATCGTGAAGCTTGAGCATGCTTGGCGGAGATTGGACGGACGGAACGATGACGGATTTCAAGTGGCGCCATTTCCAGGGTGATGTGATCCTGTGGGCGGTGCGCTGGTATTGTCGCTATCCGATCAGCTATCGCGACCTTGAGGAAATGCTGGCGGAACGCGGCATTTCGGTCGACCATACGACGATCTATCGCTGGGTCCAGTGCTACGCCCCGGAGATGGAGAAGCGGCTGCGCTGGTTCTGGCGGCGTGGCTTTGATCCGAGCTGGCGCCTGGATGAAACCTACGTCAAGGTGCGGGGCAAGTGGACCTACCTGTACCGGGCAGTCGACAAGCGGGGCGACACGATCGATTTCTACCTGTCGCCGACCCGCAGCGCCAAGGCAGCGAAGCGGTTCCTGGGCAAGGCCCTGCGAGGCCTGAAGCACTGGGAAAAGCCTGCCACGCTCAATACCGACAAAGCGCCGAGCTATGGTGCAGCGATCACCGAATTGAAGCGCGAAGGAAAGCTGGACCGGGAGACGGCCCACCGGCAGGTGAAGTATCTCAATAACGTGATCGAGGCCGATCACGGAAAGCTCAAGATACTGATCAAGCCGGTGCGCGGTTTCAAATCGATCCCCACGGCCTATGCCACGATCAAGGGATTCGAAGTCATGCGAGCCCTGCGCAAAGGACAGGCTCGCCCCTGGTGCCTGCAGCCCGGCATCAGGGGCGAGGTGCGCCTTGTGGAGAGAGCTTTTGGCATTGGGCCCTCGGCGCTGACGGAGGCCATGGGCATGCTCAACCACCATTTCGCAGCAGCCGCCTGATCGGCGCAGAGCGACAGCCTACCTCTGACTGCCGCCAATCTTTGCAACAGAGCCTCCGTCGCCATGCTCACCTCGCTTTGGTGCACACGAGTATTGAGCATAGTCGAGATTGGTGCAGATCACTTCTGATATTGAACTGTCAGGAGCTGGCTGCACAACAGCCATTACGCCCAATCAACTGGTGCAGTCGTCTTCTGAAAATGACAGCCACCTCCCCGATCCTGCCGCTTTTCACGTAAAATAACCCGTCAAAATATCAAGGAAAGAAAAGGCGCGTTTTTTGGAGGTTACATGCTGATAGGTTACGCCAGGGTATCAAGGGACAAGCAAGAAACGGCGCTGCAACTGGACGCCCTGGACAAGGCCGGGTGTCAGCGCGTTTACGTTGAGAAGCTATCAGGGGCCAGCACAGAACGCCCAGAGCTTGAACGGTGCCTAGATACCTTGAGGGAAGGGGATACGTTGATTGTGTGGCACTTAGACCGACTGGGAAGGAGCATCAAAGACCTGATCGAGATAGTCAGCTCGTTGAAGCGCCAGGGGATCGGGTTCCGCTCCCTAACCCAATCAGACATAGACACCACAACGGCGAACGGGGCTCTAGTGTTCCATGTGTTTGCGGCCTTGGCTGAATACGAACGCGCACGACTGCAAGAGCGCACACGGGCCGGGTTGGAGGCAGCAAGGGCAAGAGGGCGACGCGGTGGGCGACCCTTGGCCATGTCAGATGAAGACGCCAGGAAGGCAAGGGCCATGCTGTCGGATGTAGAGATAACGAAAGCTGAAGTTGCAAAACACTTTGGGGTTCTAGGGATTTTCCCCTCTAAAGTAACATAAATCGCCACAACCCTCGCAGTTAATGGCTTGTGGAGCTGGGTTACCTTTCATTTTAGACTTCATTTTCAACAATAGGCCTAGTTATTTCCTGTAAATCAGGTAGTTTGCGGTTACTAGCGAACTGATAAGTGCCGCTCAGATTAATGTTCTGCCATGCAACGGGTGATACTTGTCGAGTTATTGCTGCTTTTTCCTCGTCACCAACTTCTTCAAAGTGCAGTAATAGATGACTTAGGATCATCGAGTTAAAGTAGATAATAGCATTTGCCGTCAAACGGGCACACTCGTTCCAGACGACTATTTCTGATTCGTTTTTTCCACGGAACTGGTCACGATTGACCGATGCAATAGCTCGCCTGAGGAAATGCCAGGCTTCGCCTCGGTTCAGTGCTCGTTGAACATATTGGCGCAGACTTGCATCATCAATATAATCAAGTAAATATTGGGCTTTGATGAGCCTATTATATTCCGTTAATGCTTGTAATATAGGGTGTCTAGATGGATAACCAGATAATTTGCGTACTAGCAATGCCTGTGTTGTGCGTTTTTCTTGAAGGGATAACACAATACGCTGAATATCCTGCCAGCCTTCTTCAATCACATTCATTTTTATCGGCTTTTTCAGCGCCAGATGCGTGTTTCCGTCGTCGCTTTCAGTTACGTTAAATAGGTCATTGATCACACTGGTGAACTGAGCATACCTAGGCGCAAAACTATAACCGCATAAATCCAATAAGGCATAATTAACATGATTAACACCATGGGTGTCGGTTGAGAGGACATCTGGCTTAAGATCACTAGTATTAGATTGTAGTAAGTCGTAAATATAATGGGACTCATGCTCATTAGATCCTATGATACGGGCATTTAACGCACTATGATTGGCAACTAACGTCATGGCCGTAATACCTTTGTTGGTGCCGAAGTATTTCGAGGAGTAGCGAGTTTTAAAAGTCTCAAGGTGAGTTTCAAATTTTTGCCCATCGGTACTGGCGTGCAGGACGTCTTCTTGGATGTGATAGTGGCGGAAAATAGGGAGTGCCGCTACTGCGTTATTGATGATATCACTAGCCTCTTGCAAGGTTTCAGGCCTAATATAATTAGCTTGTATAGTGCTTAGATGCTCATAACTGCGATCAGATATTTGTGCCATCCCATATACGCCGCGATGTGTCGCATTCGCAATTAGAATAGCCAATAAATCATCCTGATTGGCGCCTACTTGTTTTTGTATTGGCAGCACGTGTGCGAAGCATTGCATAAAGTTGGTTTCTTGTTCAACATAACGCAACACATCAGCAATACTGACGGGGATCATTTGTTTAAAGAAAGGGTTGTTGACAAGTGATTGGGAGCCTTTAACTGGCAGTCGCCATCGTGTGCCACTTCGGCTCTTCATGATCACATTGCGGTTATCACCATTATCAATGTGACGAGCAACATCTTCTAGGGATGTTGTTAAGCGTATTTGTTTTACTTGCAGTAGCTTCTGAATCGGCTGCTTTAGCTTTTCCAATGTTGATGATGCCAATAGATCAGGCTGTATTGACGATGCAATTAAGTCGTCTTCTAGCGCACGATATTTAGTGACGTTTGATAAGTAAATTCGACCATTAAGCCGAGAAGCCAGTTGACGGTAAAGCAACCATTCGTATCGCTGTGGATGAACAACATCCTTGTTAATTAACCATGGACGATGTTTTTGTTGGATAAGTGTACTATCCATTGTTTGCAATGTATTACCTGCTAATAGTTCTGTTTTTGTGGTTTTGAGCTGGGTCACTAATGCTTCTGAGCCTTTACCTGCTTGGCACTGAGGGATCCCCTCATAATTTCCCCAAAGCGCAACCATGTTTGAATAGATTTTGAGCAAGCAGGATTGCAGCTACG
>NZ_JAWOUH010000041.1:0-4475 GCF_033339295.1 Vibrio sp. 704
AGCGCAGTTATCGATGGAACATCTGAAATATACAGCTTACTTTTAGTTACAGGAGATAAACTAGGTATGTGTTCGTACAGCCAGTCAATAAATCCCCTGCCGTCCATCACATAAATACCACGATCTTGTGCTTCACTTATTGCTTGCTCCGAAAGCACACCCGTTGTAATTAACCACTTTTGAGATTCATCATCGTCTAGCCCACTAAGTTGCTCTACGCCATGAATACTTGTATGACCATCGTGGTGCTTAACTTGTATAGTTAGCCTAGTCGATGTAAAAGTATCAGAGCGAGATGCTTCAATATCGGCGTCAGATATATCACTCGATTGATTCTTAGCTAAAATCTTACCTTGATAACCTTCGATCTTGAGCAATTCTAAAACCAACTTTTCTAATCCATACCCACCGCTTTCTAAGTTAGTTCTGCCCTGTTGGATATTATTTAATAGCTGTTCTTTAAATGTATGAGTTGCCAGCTCTTCTGATTCAAGAAATCGAGAGTTAAATGAAACACCACCATCTTTTTCTATCTGCTGAAGTAATGACAGAATTTCATCCCCAAATTCCGTGAGGGGACCGACTGCCATTCTAATTTTTAAGCGGCTGGAAAGACCTTGAGATAATTGGTTGCGTGGGATTTTTATGATCTTTCCAGTGGAGTCTCTTAGAAAAGAAACCTTTACCCTGTTTTCTCCGTAACTAATCCCTTTCTCATACTTTTTTACATCGGATGCATGACCGATAACGATATGCTTAGAGACTGGCACGACTATTATGTCGCCTTTCTTTATATTAAAGAAACGAGTTATTTGGTTCCGTTTTCGACCAATTGAACCGTACTCTCTAAGTAGCTCATCAATTACTTCTGTAGCTGATTTAAAAGCAGAGAAATTAACTCGCTGCCAACCATAACCAATCCAATCGTCTTCTGTTAAGCATTCAGGACTTCTCACTAGAATAATGTTATCCATTAATCTTCCTTGCATAGCAATGTTCGCCGAACCATCAAATAGTTCAAACACATATTAACACTATGATACTGATAATCATGGAGTTCAATATGATTAAGCTAACTAATCTTCAACAAATCACAACCCTACCAATCACCACCACCTTACAAGAACAAATCAAATCCATACTCACCGAACCATTTCACGATACAGCAGAAACCCAACAGGCATGGGATGTGCTGCAATGTGAACTCTGGTTTCTCACATCAAAATCCGAGCTCTCTACCGTCGTCGTCGACGATATCGAAATGCTAAAACGAGCACTTACCTACACCGAATTCGAAGACGATCTGGACTACGGAGCAACACTCACCCTGAGCATTGTCGAGGACTCTGGTAAGGGTATCTACCTACTGATACCTAAGACACTGCTCACCGAATTACGCCAATATTTCTCCATCGAGAATGACTAAGGAGGCAGCGATGCAATCCCGAAAATTCAAATTCAATAAGCGCCAACTCGACTCACTCCCACCGACGCCGACGACGAGCAAAAGTAAGGAAACGGAATACACGGACGAGTTGTGTAGCGGTTTAAAATTAATCGTCAACCGTCAGGGGAGGAAGCGTTTCCTCTTTAGGTACACCTACAATCGGGTCAAAAAATCTATACAACTAGGCGAACATCCAGCGCTAGACATCAACACTGCTCGTCAGATTGCCAATGACCATAAACGGGAAATTGCTCTAGGCAATGATCCCAAGGCGATTCGTGATGAGAAGCGTAACGTGCTCACTTTTCAAGAATTTGCGGAGCTGCACTACTTACCCTACGCCATGATGAATAAGCTCACCGCCAAAAGTGATGCAGGTAGTCTCAAGCTCCATTTCTATCCGAAATGGGGTAAGAAACCTCTTACTGATATTGGTCAGCAAGATATTCAGAAATTGTTGGACGGGTTACTAGAAGGTAGGAAACCTGCAACGGTCAACCGTCTACGCTCTTTGATCCTTCGTATGTTCAGACTGGCAATGGAATGGGGCTATGTCGATTCTAATCCCGGTCAGTACATACGGAAGCTCAAGGAAAACAACGTAAGGCAAAGATTTCTCTCACGTGCAGAGGTTTCCAGCTTCATCAAGGCATGTAACGAAGAACCGAATCGAACTCAAGCCAACGCATTGAAATTTGCGCTACTAACAGGGATGCGCATAGGTGAAATAACTGGCTCAAAATGGGAGTGCCTTACTGTCGACGACGACGGCAATTGGAGCCTATTTCTACCACACACTAAGTCGGGATTGTCTAGAACGGTCCTACTCAACCACCTAGCTAAGGAGGTCATCCATGATCAACGACGATTTCAACAACCGAAGAACCCCTATATCTTTGCCGGAGATGCACCCGGTAGACCTATCGCTCATCCGAAGAAGGCATTTGCTCGAATCAAGAAAGCTGCCGGGATTACAGACAACTTCCGAATTCATGACTTGAGGCACAGCTTCGCATCGATACTGATCAATTCAGGTAATGCCACGCTCTATGATGTTCAGCATTTATTGGGGCATCAGAGTCCACAGACCAGCACTAGGTATGCTCATTTAGCTTCGAGTAGACTGAGGGAGGTAAGTGCTAATGTGGCTGAGTTGGTTGGAGGTGTGAATAAGTAATTATCTTAAGTAGCCTATTAGGGGGCTACTTAAGTCCAAACTTCAAGCTAAATAAGATATACATAACATTTTAAAGGTTAATATTTGCACTGCTTGTATTTTTTATCATTATGTACATTGATGCATTTGCTTATTTGATTGAATGTCGTTTATGAGTGATAAAAACAAAATACATGCTAATGATGGATTAGAGGCAGAGGAAGAAAGCTTTTCAGAAATAGTTATAGCTTTAGTTTCAGCCGTTGGAACAGACCTGAGTCGATTCATTAACTTAATGTCAGATGAACTAGAGTTGTACGACTTTAAACCCGAAGTCATTCGAGTTTCATCGGGTTTTTTGCAGGCACTTCAACCTGTGCCTGAAGGTTTATCAAAGCTTGAAACTATCAATTACTTTATGAATCTTGGAAATCAATATCGTAATGTGACTGAAGATAATGCAGCTTTAGCATATGCTGCTATTACCGAAATATCTCAACGACGAGCTGAAATTTTAGATGGGCTTGAGCCTCAACCATTAAAAAAGAAAGCATGGATAATTCGATCACTGAAACATCCTGATGAAGTTGCTGCTTTGAGAGAGACTTATGGCAACAGTTTATTTGTCATAGGGATTCATGCTAGCTACGAAAGTCGATTTCAATCACTTGATAATAAACGTAGAAGTACTGAAGATAGCGATGTCGTAAAGAAACTTATCTCCAGAGATGAGGATGAAGGACCAAATAACGGTCATGGGCAGCATACAAGAGATACTTTCCACTTAGCTGATTTTTTTATCGATGAAGATCAAAATCTTAATAAAAATAGGGTTGATGTGGAGCGCGTATTTAAGCTGATATTCGGATACCCATTTCTTACTCCCACGTTTGATGAATATGCCATGTATATGGCTTTCTCTGCATCTAGTCGATCTGCTGACTTATCAAGACAAGTTGGCGCAGTATTAACCAAAAATAACAATATCATATCAACAGGGGCGAATGATGTCCCTAGATCTAAAGGTGGTTTGTACTGGCCTTCCTTAGATAGCTCAAATACACGGATAGCAGATAGTCATGACGGTAGGGATTACATGCGTGGTTATGATGCTAACAAAAAAGCAATTCAAGAGGTCATTGACGATATCATTGATAAACTGGAACTTGAGAGCTCTGCTGAATTAAACAAAAAACTAAAAAATACAAAACTAAAAGATATCACAGAGTATGGAAGAGTCGTGCATGCTGAAATGGAGGCTATTTTATCTTGTGGTAGAACCAATAATAGTACTTTAGAGACAACGCTGTATTGTACAACTTTCCCATGTCATAACTGTGCGAAACACATAATTGCTGCGGGAGTATTGAGAGTTGTATATGTTGAGCCATATGCAAAAAGTAAGGCGTTTGAGTTTCACTCTGATGCAATTTCAGAAGGTTATTGTGAAGATAAAGTGTCCTTTGAGCCATTTGTTGGAGTTGGACCAAGAAGTTTCTTGAACTTCTTTTCTATGACTTTAGGTAATGGTCGAGAGATAAAGCGCAAAAAATCTTCAGGCGAGACTGTAGACTGGAGTAGAGAATCAGCTAAACTTAGGCTAAAACCTAACCCAATCCAATATATTACAAGCGAGGAATTTTCCTCAGCATTAACAAGTGAGCATTTCAAAATCTTTAATGATAAAAAATGTTAACTAACAGGAACTTATGATGAAAAAAGTTGATAACAGAGCTCTAGTCGAACACTTGGAGAAGGCTGAGCAGAAAATGGCAGCTTGGCCTCAATGGCAACAACAAATTTTCAGATCAAAAGTAACCTCTCAATCTTCTCAACTCTCTAGCCAAAGAACTGTTAGAGAGTCATCTACTA
>NZ_JAWOUH010000042.1:0-4438 GCF_033339295.1 Vibrio sp. 704
TAACGATTAAATCCGAAACCTCGACCTCTGCGATTTTGTCGTGCTAACGACTGCTCTTGCTGTATTGCTTTTCCAACGACTGGAGCTGCTGCGTCAAGTTGTTTACTTGCATGGTCAAGCTGCTCACACTGCTCTGTAAGCGTTGGTTCTCCTCGCTGCTCTGCTCGAATCTTTTCTCTAAATCCTTGTAGAGCTTCACGAACTCGCTGTGCTGCTCCTTGTGCTGCCTCTCTAAAACCTCGAAGGCGTGCAAAAGTTGTTTCTCTAGCTCGGTCATTTATTTCCTCTCCAACTTGATCAGCTCGTTCTTGCCATCGTTCATTGTCCACCCCTCCAGAATCGAGTAACCCTCTGGTATCACAATAAAACGTTCCCCTTTCTGGCTCTCGTACAGAGAAAGCCCCCAAGTCTTGTTCTGGAACTGCTCTAGGATCGCTTTTTGGCGGGCTATCTTTTTCTGATTGTCTAATATCGTCTGCCCTTGATACCAAGCGATCCCGTAACTGACGATCACCAAAAATAACAGGGTCACTGGCAACCAAATCCATGTTTTCATCACCAAGAGATTCAAACGTGATTGCTGCTCTTGGATGTCGTTTATGATTTTCTGCTCGCTTGATTTCAACGCATCTTGAATACGTTGTTCGTGCCTCTCGAAGTCTTTCTTTAGCGTTTGCTCGATAGCGTTGGCTTGCTTCTTCGATTGCGAATTGAAGTCCCTCGCCATATTCAAAATCTTGCTCATACAACAAACCTTTTAATCTTATGTTTCGTTTCCCACTTTCGGGATTCTTAATGCTGATGCTTTTAGCTGTCACTCTGGCAATCTCAAATCCTTTGCTTTCAAGCGCACCAATTACCCCTTTTCGACTACGGATCGCGCCTGATTGAGCAAGATTAAGTAGACCATCGGTAAGAAGTTGCTGAATCTCTTTTGCATCGGATGGAGTGTCTTTAGCACTCACCAAGCCTTGCTGATTAGCAGGGTCATCTGGGTCATGAAGCCCTAGTTCAAGATTCTGAATGGTGCGCCACGCATCGATACGAGGATTGTCTGCAAAGTGGTAGTAAGGTTGAAGTCGCTTGCCAGAATGAAGCTCAATATTTGGAATAACAAAATTCAGCTCTAACCGCCCTTTATCAAGATGCTCTACCCAAAGAATGGAGTATTGGTCTTTGTCTAAGCCTGGTAACAAAGCCTTTTCAAAATCAGCCATGAGGCGATCTTTAATCTCTTGTGATAAGTCCGTTTCAGCAAAACAGAGAAAGCCCGATGTGTACTTTTTGGCGTAAGGACTCGAATCAATGAGTGATTGAACTAAATCAGGATCGCCTTGATTGAGTGTCGCCCTCTCCCGATTTCTATCTTTCCCTAAGAGATAATCAACAGGGCCACTCCCAATACCCTTACCTCTACGAGCGAACTGAACAATCATACTGAGATCTCATACTTTGCCATTATTTGCCCAAGCTGACGCTCGATTGCTGAAAGTTGAGCCAATACTTGAACCACATTCACGACATCATAATTCTGGGTATTCACTACTCTAGTGATCTGATTCAAGTTATTTCCAAGTCCAGATAACTGGCGCAATAATGCGGGGTCTACTTTAGGAACATTGGCTCTTTTAAGAGTCCGTTCCCCAAGACAAGTCTCTCTCACCCAAGGAGCTAATTCCGCACCATCACACCGATCTTTCAGAGCTTGAAGTTCAGTCTCAGTGACTCTGATCTTGATGGACTTTTCTCGTATTACTTTCTTCTTTTCAGTCATGGCAATTCTTTAGTTTGAGTGCTTTTAACTAGGGTTAAGGGAGCGTAGCGTCCCTTACAAGGCACAATGACAACGTAACGAAGTGGAGGGGGCTTTGTGTAGCCTTGCTTATGTGCTTAACAAAAGATAGAAAGTAAGATAAAGAAATGCAAATAAGGGAAATCATGAAGTATCAAACAATGACAGTAAGAGCAAAGAGGAGGCTAGCCAAGCTAGCGCAAACCACCCTTTCGGCTGCGCCGACCCCTACCCATTTCAACTCAAATTTATGAGTGATTTGGGTATCTTTTTGGTCGCTTTCAGATTGGGTAAGTCTCTTCCCTTTCGGGCTGCCCTGCGCTGTGAGTAAGGCTTTACGCCCCCATTCCAGTCTCACAACACTAATCAATTATTCCTTTTCCGCAGTTCTCCCTCTAGCAGCTACAAGAGAGCGGTTTTATCGTGCTTTCGCAAGTTTTGATTAGTGCCTTTACCTGCCACCTTTGGAACTTCCCTTGGTCGGTGGCTGATGCGCATCGCTCTGTCCAAAACATCTTGAGTCCAAACAGAGTGCAGGAATACTTGAAGTGCTTAAACGATATGGGCTATCATGAAAGGACTTACACAGGCCGTCAAACCGGTAAGTATTCCGATCAAAGCCGACCTTGCAGGGTCGGTTTTGTCACATCTGGGGATTGAGATTACAACCAAAGAGCTGGGATCTCAACGATCCTTTTCTAAGGTAATGAACGTCCTCAAGAAAAACGCCTCCCATTGGGAGGCGTTTTTCGTATCTGCCAGATGTAAAAAAGGTCGCCGGTTTGGGCAACCTTTTGCGTTCTATCGTTCAGTTCGCACAACGAGTGTTACGTTAAATTACTCATTACTTTCTTTTAAACCAAAGCAGTCCCACTCTATCAGCAATCGACTAAAATTATTTTTTGAAAGATATTTGGCATCTACACACTTACCATCATCATCGTACAGCACAAGGAAAAAAGAACTCGATTCTAGTGTACGACCTAACGAAAGCCATTGATCAACAATTGTCTCGTAATGTTCTTGATATGATGCGATTTCAAAGCCTTTGTTATTCGATGTTTTAAAATAAATTTTTAGTTTCACGCTTTATCCCATTTATCTCATACACATCATATTTAAGACTAGGTTTGTGTGAGCAATTGAACGTTCTTAATAGACTTAGGCCAAAAAAAACCACTATATACGCAATTGAGCACTATTATAAAGTTACATGCATATCAACACTTTGTGAGTATTGCGTTATGGCTTTGTGTAAAATAAAAAAATACGACACTTTAGTAGATGCTCATACGATTAAACTTCTCGAAAATTTAACAATGGAAATTGGAAATGAAGAAGTTGCTCTACAAGTCACTATTTTGTCATTTGAAAAACTTTGGCATCAAATGGAAATGCATGGAGAGCCCAAAAACACATTTGAATGGCTTCAAATCGAAGCAAAGAAGCTCATAATTTAAAGCAACATAACGTTGTGGTGGTGATTATTATTCCTATTACGTTAAATAGCCGACTTAGCATCTCAAAACGCCAACCTGACGCTCTCAAAACGCTCCAGGAGCGTTTTTAAGCACTTATCCTTACCTACTTAGCCAGAAATCGGGCTGTAAGTTTGTGACGCTTTCAGAGCGATTTACAGGGCAAAAAGTTCGCTGTTCGATTGAAACAAAAAACGCCCTCTAAGAGCGTTTTTTCTATGTTTTCATCTTATCGATGGCATCTTTGGTGATCAGCTCGTTAGCTATCTCCAAGTTCTCTTTGTACTTCTTCTCTTTGTACTTCTCATATTCAAAGCGAGATAACGAACTTCTCGGATCGTACTCGTAATGCTGACAGAATTGCTCAAAAGTAACAGCTGCACTCATAGACACCTCTTAATCTTTAAACTGAAAACTTCGCATAAAGCTCTGGCTCTTTAGAGAGTAGAGTCAGGACTTTGCTTGCTAAACCTGTCGGATTTCTCCGTCCTTGCTCCCAACTTTTCACGGTATCAATACTCACATCCATCGCTTGTGCCAACTCTTTTTGGCTGACATCCAGTTGTGCTCGGATCGCTTTAACATCGGCAATCTCATAACGAGTGACATTCGCAGGAGTCTGCTCTCCTTTTGCAATCGCTTCGGCTTGCTTCATCGATGTATAAAGTTCATCAAAAATACTATTGCTCATTGTCATACTCTCTCTTAATCGACCTCGACACTTCTTTAAGGAGATTCTTCTCTTTCTGAGTTAAAGAGTCCTTTCTCCCTTTCTTGTACAGCAACACCAAATAGACAACATCAGGTTGGATCAGTAAGTAAATCGTTCGATAACCACCACTCTTACCTGTCGATTCTCCAGCAAGGCGAACTTTTCTTAGCCCTCCCGTTCCGACAATCAACGATCCCATTTCTGGGTTTTTGATGATGTCTGACTGCAACGCTCGAAACTCTTCATCCGTGAGCATCTCTTTTCGCTGAGATTCAAACAATGGCGTTTCAATAAACTCTAATGCGTAGCTAATAACCCGATCCTCTCCCAAAAGAATAGGAGTACATTGTACTCCTGGCAAGCGTATTTTCAAATGTATTAACGATTAAATCCGAAACCTCGACCTCTGCGATTTTGTCGTGCTAACGACTGCTCTTGCTGTATTGCTTTTCCAAC
>NZ_JAWOUH010000043.1:0-4112 GCF_033339295.1 Vibrio sp. 704
GCATTGCCTCCAATTCCCATAATTTATTACGCCGATAATAACTTGGTGTAACCCGCTTTATTCGCCACATCATCAAGCAGTAAAGACTGATCTAAATTATGTTCAATCCATAATAGAACATCTTTGATAACCGTTGTATGAAACTGCTTATCATCATATCTTAATTGGATGTTATTAGCTTTATTTTGATAGCGAGAATGCTGTTCAATATACATAAAATAACCTAAATGTTCTTAAGATTGTCACGACCACATCATCATGATACCATAAACATACTGACGGTATGTTATTTTAAATCTATCATGGAAAATAAAAATCATCAACAAGAAAATTTTAAGAGTACCTATCAATCACTGGTTAACTCAGCACGAATATTGTTTGTTGAAAAAGGCTATCAAGCTGTTTCAATAGATGAGATCTCGGGAAAAGCGTTGGTGACCAAAGGTGCCTTTTATCATCACTTTAAAAATAAAAAACAATTACTCAGTGCCTGTTATAAGCAGCAATTAATTATGATTGATGCCTACATCACAACAAAAACTGATTTAACAAATGGTTGGTCTGCCTTAGAAAGTATATTTGAACATTATCTTGATTATATTATTGATAATAATAAAAACCTTATCCCTATCCAAGAAGTGATGCCTATCATTGGTTGGAATGAACTTGAAAAAATTAGCCTTGAATACATTACTGGTAAGGTAAACGCCATTGTCAGCAAATTGATCCAAGAGAACCAACTTAAAGCTTATGATGATGATGTGCTTAAAAACTTACTCAATGGCTGGTTTATGCATATCGCAATACATGCGAAAAACCTAAAAGAGCTTGCCGATAAAAAAGGCCAATTTATTGCTATTTACCGCGGCTTTTTATTGAGCTTGAAAGATAAATAAAATAGATAGGTTTTATTTGAAGCTAAATCTTCTTTATCGTAAAAAATGCCCTCTTGGGTTATCAAGAGGGTCATTATATTTCGCGGAATAACATCATTTGGTGACGAAATAACTAAGCACTTGTCTCCTGTTTACTCCCCTGAGCTTGAGGGGTTAACATGAAGGTCATCGATAGCAGGATAATAATACAGTAAAACGCTAAACCAATAATCCAAATCCAGCCATCCCAAATTGGTAGTGAATGATTATAAATAACAGCAAACAGTAATGGGCCAATAACACCGGTTGCATTGTTAAGGCTCACCAATAATCCCTGTAAAGCACCTTGCTGATGACTCTTTGTTTGGATAGACATCACTCCCTGTAATGCAGGTAAAGCGATCCCACCACCAGCCAATAAAATTAAAACAGGGAAAACTAACCAACCTTCAGATATAAACGCTAAAAAGGCAAATGCACTACTATCTGCAATAAATCCGAGCAGTACTGCCGTTTTTTCGCCCCATTTAGTGGCTATTCTTCCTGCCACAAAGGCTTGGAATACTGAGTGTAAAAGACCAAGACCCGCTAATGAAAAGCCAACCATCATGCTATTCCATCCAAAACGATTTTCGGTAAATAGCACCCACACCGTTGCGGGAATTTGGCCTATCAATTGCGCTGAAAAATAAATAATCAACAAAATGGGCATCGTTTTAAATAAAGTGATGTATACCGAATTCGATTGCGTCTCAACCCCTACTTCGGTATCTGTATTATCACGTGTATTTTTGGTTTCACGGAACCAAAACATAACCACAAGGAAAGTGACAATATTTAGCAACGCAGCGATAAAAAAGGGACTATGCGGTGAAATCTCTCCTGCAAAACCACCAATAATAGGCCCCGCTATTAAACCAAGCCCAAAACTTGCCCCTAACCAACCGAACCACTTCACGCGTTGAGAAGCTGAGGTGGTATCGGCAATGACCGATGCCGCGACAGCCCCAGTAGCTCCTGTGATCCCTGAAAGCAAACGGCCTAAATACAGCATCCAAAGCGCACTTGAAAAAGCCAGCAATAAGTAATCCAGCGATGCGCCTATTAATGACAACAACAGCACTGGGCGCCGACCAAATCGGTCAGACATTTTTCCAAGCCAAGGAGCAAAGATAACCTGCATTAACGCATAAAGTGCAAGCAATACGCCAAAGTGGTTAGCGATATCTTCCGAAGCAATAAATTCACGTAATAACGTTGGCAAGACTGGCATGATAAGGCCAATCCCCATGGCATCGAGTAACGTAATTACCAATGCGATCTTTGTCGAACTATTCATTTCACTTTTCTCTATCACTGATAGGGAGTGGTAAAATAACTCTATCAATGATAGAGTGTCAACAAAAATTAGGAATTAATGATGTCTAGATTAGATAAAAGTAAAGTGATTAACAGCGCATTAGAGCTGCTTAATGAGGTCGGAATCGAAGGTTTAACAACCCGTAAACTCGCCCAGAAGCTAGGTGTAGAGCAGCCTACATTGTATTGGCATGTAAAAAATAAGCGGGCTTTGCTCGACGCCTTAGCCATTGAGATGTTAGATAGGCACCATACTCACTTTTGCCCTTTAGAAGGGGAAAGCTGGCAAGATTTTTTACGTAATAACGCTAAAAGTTTTAGATGTGCTTTACTAAGTCATCGCGATGGAGCAAAAGTACATTTAGGTACACGGCCTACAGAAAAACAGTATGAAACTCTCGAAAATCAATTAGCCTTTTTATGCCAACAAGGTTTTTCACTAGAGAATGCATTATATGCACTCAGCGCTGTGGGGCATTTTACTTTAGGTTGCGTATTGGAAGATCAAGAGCATCAAGTCGCTAAAGAAGAAAGGGAAACACCTACTACTGATAGTATGCCGCCATTATTACGACAAGCTATCGAATTATTTGATCACCAAGGTGCAGAGCCAGCCTTCTTATTCGGCCTTGAATTGATCATATGCGGATTAGAAAAACAACTTAAATGTGAAAGTGGGTCTTAAAAGCAGCATAACCTTTTTCCGTGATGGTAACTTCACGGTAACCAAGATGTCGAGTTAACCACCCTTTAGATTCATAAAGCGAAAATAATGCGGCTCCAACGTACCCACCTAAATGGAAACGGCGTTCACTCCAATCTAAACACGCACAACAGATTTTACGTGAATGTTTGGAAGGAACGTCAATTCCCATTTCATGAAAATATTGAATACCACTTAATGTGATCATTGAACCATTTTCAGTGATCCATTGCTGTTGACAAAGGGAATCATAGATCTTAACGGCAACTTCGCCAGCTAAATGATCATAGCAAGTACGTGCTTTTCGTAAATGCACTGGCGTGGAAACTTTGGCATGTACGCCATGGTTTAAGGAGATCCCCATCATACTTTCCATCAATTCAGCAATATCTTTTCCTGCTAGCCGAAAATAACGATGCTTGCCTTGAGCTACTACTGTGATTAGCTGGCAATCTAATAATTTAGATAAATGACTGCTCGCCGTTGAAGCTGATATATTCGCCACAGAACTTAGCTCAGTGGCCGTCCAAGCTCGCCCATCCATCAAAGCACTGAGTATTTTAACTCGTGAAATGTCAGACATAGCCGCCCCTATCGCGGCTATTGAGGACTCAAAGGTAACCTCTTTTCGTATTAAATTAGCCATCGCAAGTTCACTTTATTGCCCAAGGGAGCGTAACAGATGCAGCCATACTATCATTGTCCGTTATTAATATCAGTTGGTTAGCATGGTCACTGTATTGCACTAAAATATTAATGTTATTCTCCGCCAATACTCGTGCTATTTCGCCAAGTTCCCCCGGTTTTTCCTGTTTTAACTTACGAATTAATGGTGTCCGGATCGCAAGTACTAACAGTCCAGCTTGCTCTAGCGCTATTTTAGCTTCCTTTCCTTGTTCAACAAGAAAATGAGCATGGCATTCATCACCAACCGTAAATATCCCTCCCCCTTCCAATCCAATACCTTTATTACCTAATGTTTTTCCTAGTAATGCTAATTGTCCTATTTGATTATCTAAAACAACGTGAACATCAAACATTATCCTTGTCCTTTTTAAATGAATATTCGCGAGTAATATGAGCAATACTAATTTTGTAAAAATCAAATATTGACTCTCGCCCTTCTTGTTGAGCTTTCGCATGTAAAACATGATTTTTCCATTGCAGAACTGCGT
>NZ_JAWOUH010000044.1:0-3761 GCF_033339295.1 Vibrio sp. 704
CTGTAATTATGACGACGCCGAGTCCCGACCAGACTGCATAAGCAACACCGACAGGGATGGATTTCAGAACCAGAGAAAGAAAATAAAATGCGATGCCATAACCGATTATGACAACGGCGGAAGGGGCAAGCTTAGTAAAGCCCTCGCTAGATTTTAATGCGGATGTTGCGATTACTTCGCCAACTATTGCGATAACAAGAAAAAGCCAGCCTTTCATGATATATCTCCCAATTTGTGTAGGGCTTATTAGAGCCATTTCCGAGCTGGTGACGATCAAATCGGGCTTCAGCTCGGCAATAGCTTCCAGGCTTGGGGCGACGCGGGTACCCACGTTGGCGATGCCCTCCGGCAGCGCTGGTTCCTTCACCCAGGTGCGATAGCCTGTCAGATCAGCGACGCCAACAGGCGCTACGTCCAACAGTAACAGCGATTCGGTAGCGGCCCAATTCAGAGTCACAATACGCTTGGGTGGTTCATCCAGCGTCAGCGTGCCGCCCTCGTGTTGCCAGGAGCCGGCGTGGGCGGTTGATGAGGTAAACAGCAGCCAACAGACAGCTGCGATGCGCCTGGCGCGCCGGGTATCAATGAACATAAGACACCCACTGCCCGGGTGCCCGCTCCATCACGCCCATGCCAACGCCATAAATGCTTTCCAGCACCTGGCTGTCCATGATGTCCTTGGGCGAACCGTCAGCAACGACCCGGCCCGCTTTCAGAGCCACCAGTCGATCACAGAAGCGCGCTGCCAGGTCTACGTCGTGAAGCACGACCACCACGGTGAGCTCCCGTTGCTCGGCCAGTTGATGAACAAGCCGAAGGGTTTCGACCTGGTGTTTCACATCCAGCGCTGAGATGGGCTCATCCAGCAGCAGGCAGCGGGTTTGTTGGGCCAGCAGCATGGCAATCCAGGCTCGCTGACGCTCGCCGCCAGACAGAGTATCCACGGATCGATGCTGGAAGGGGCGCAGGTCCGTATCGGCAATGGCCTGGTCGATCAGGTGCTGGTCTTCGTCGGTGTAGCGCCCCAGCGGGCCGCGCCAGGGGTAGCGGCCAAGGGCAACCAGTTCGCGAACTGTCAACCCATCCGTAGCGGGCGGGTGTTGGGGCAGGTAGCCCACGATGCGGGCAAATTCCCGGGCGCCGAAATTCTGGCTGGCCCGGGACTGCAACTCGACCTCGCCATCGGTGGCCGTCATCTGTCGGGCGAGGGTTTTCAGAAGCGTCGATTTGCCCGAACCGTTGTGGCCGAGCAGAGCGGTGACCTGCCCCTCCTGGAACGTCATATTGACCCGGTGCAGGATGTCGGTGTCGCCGATGCGCACCGCAAGATCGCGAACTTCAAAAAACGCTGGCATTCAGATTCCCCCCAAGTGAGAGCGGCAGGATAATCTAAATGCGAATTACTATCAATGAATTGTCGTTGGGTTGCCTTCCAAATTATGCCTGCCCGGTCTGCACCCGCCACTGGGCCGCGTAGGCGCCACCTTTTTCGATCAGCGCCTGATGGGTGCCCTGTTCCACTACCTGCCCCTGGTCGACCACCGCGATGGTGTCGGCCTCCACAATGGTGGACAGACGGTGGGCTATCATGATCACCGTGCGATTGTGCCCGATGCGTTTCAGGGAGCGCTGAATGGCCGCTTCGGTTTCGTTGTCCACGGCGCTGGTGGCCTCGTCCAGCACCAGAATGGGCGGATCTTTCAGCAGGGCGCGGGCCAGGGACAACCGCTGGCGCTGACCGCCAGACAGGCGGATGCCGCGCTCCCCGACGGCCGTATCCAGCCCTTCTGGCAAGGCCTGGATGAACGACCAGGCCTCGGCGGTGCGAGCCGCTTCGATAATCTGTTCTTCGGTGGCGTCCGGTTTGCCATAGGCCAGGTTATCCCGAATGCTGCCTTCAAACAGGTACACGTCCTGGCTGACCAGGCCAATGGCATTGCGCAGGGACTGGAGACTCACCTCGCGAATGGGCTGGCCGTCGATGCGGATATCGCCGTGGCTTGGGTCGTAGAAGCGCAGGAGCAGTTTGATCAGTGTAGATTTGCCAGAGCCGGTGGCGCCCACCAGGGCCAGGGTATTGCCCGCCGGGACGTTCAGGCTGATGCCCTCAATACCCGCGCCGCTGCTGGGGTAGCGGAAACTGACGTTGCTGAATTCGACCGCGCCTCGAACCGGCTCAGGCAGGGCTTTTCCGGCCTCGTCCCGCACGTTCACCGGCTCGGCGAGCAGGTCGAGAATGCGCCGGGTGCTGGCCATGGCGCGCTCAAACAGGTCAATCACTTCCGCGAGGCCCGTCAGCGGCCACAGCAAGCGCTGAGTCAGGAACACCAGCACGCCATAAGCGCCCACGTTCAGGTTGCCGTTCAGGGCCATCATGCCGCCCACGGTGAAGGTGGCCAGAAAGCCGGCCAGAATGGCCATGCGGATCACTGGAATGAACGCCGAGCTGATACGAATGGCCCGCCGGTTGGCGTCTACATAGGCTTCGCTGGCGTCTTTAAGGCGCTGGGCTTCACGAAGTTCGGCGGTGAAGCTCTTGATGGTGGCGATGCCGCCCAGGTTGTTGGCCAACCGGCTGGACAGGTCGCCGACTTTCTCACGCACGTCGGCGTACAGCGGCCCGGCTTTGCGTTGGAAGTAAAAAGCGCCCCAGATGATCAGGGGGATCGGGGTGAACGCCAGCAGGGCGATCAGCGGCGACAGCACGAAGAACACGGCACCGACGGCAACCACGGTGACCAGCACCTGAATCATGGCGTTGGCGCCACCGTCGAGGAACCGCTCCAACTGGTTAACGTCGTCATTCATCGTAGCCACCAGCTGGCCTGAGCTGCGGGCTTCAAAGAAGCTCATGTCGAGGCGCTGGGCGTGTTCGTAGGCGTCTTGTCGCAGGTCAGATTGCAGCCGCTGGGCCAGGTTGCGCCAGAGAATCTGGTACAGATACTCGAACAGGGATTCGCCGGCCCAGATGAAGAAGGTGAGTACGGCCAGAATGGTGATCTGTTCCTGGGCGGTTTCAAAGCCGAGGCCCGCGACGAAGCTTTCTTCTTTGTTGACGACCACGTCGATGGCAACACCGATCAGGATCTCCGGCGCGATGTCGAACAGTTTGTTGATGATGGAGCAGGTGGCGGCCGCGATAATCCGGCGGCGGTAGCCCCGGGCGTATCGGAGCAGGCGGCCTAGGGCGGCAAAACTGCTGGTATGCTGGCTGGTTGATGGCATGGTCCGCATCCTTCTGGCTGGCGTGTTGCTCCCTGCCGGGGAGCGTGCTGCAGGATTAAAAGGCGGAAGGGTAGCGGATTCCAGCGTTTATTAAAACAGAATCATTTTCACGGGTATGCCACTCGGGAACCCCTCCAGGGTGTTTTCCTAATCTTTTACAAGAAGAGGCTTGAATGAAGTTTTCCCAACGCATCAATCAAGTTTTGCTCTCACAAGAACTTATTGTCTCACAAGAAAATATGGTGGAGGGGGACGGATTCGAACCATCGAAGGCGGAGCCGGCAGATTTACAGTCTGCTCCCTTTGGCCACTCGGGAACCCCTCCAGGGTGTTTTCCTAATCTTTTACAAGAAAAGGCTTAACTGACGTTTTCCCAACACATCAATCAAGTGCGGAGCGCATATTATCAAACTCGGACTTTGTGTAAACCCTTTTTTTGTCTTTTTGAATTGAATGCTGGGGTATAGGAAGTATAAACCACCTTTTTGCTCCTCATCCGAAGTATCTTACCTGAAATTCCCTCACTCGTTTACCGC
>NZ_JAWOUH010000045.1:0-3318 GCF_033339295.1 Vibrio sp. 704
TACTTCGCCAACTATTGCGATAACAAGAAAAAGCCAGCCTTTCATGATATATCTCCCAATTTGTGTAGGGCTTATTATGCACGCTTAAAAATAATAAAAGCAGACTTGACCTGATAGTTTGGCTGTGAGCAATTATGTGCTTAGTGCATCTAACGCTTGAGTTAAGCCGCGCCGCGAAGCGGCGTCGGCTTGAACGAATTGTTAGACATTATTTGCCGACTACCTTGGTGATCTCGCCTTTCACGTAGTGAACAAATTCTTCCAACTGATCTGCGCGGGAGGCCAAGCGATCTTCTTCTTGTCCAAGATAAGCCTGTCTAGCTTCAAGTATGACGGGCTGATACTGGGCCGGCAGGCGCTCCATTGCCCAGTCGGCAGCGACATCCTTCGGCGCGATTTTGCCGGTTACTGCGCTGTACCAAATGCGGGACAACGTAAGCACTACATTTCGCTCATCGCCAGCCCAGTCGGGCGGCGAGTTCCATAGCGTTAAGGTTTCATTTAGCGCCTCAAATAGATCCTGTTCAGGAACCGGATCAAAGAGTTCCTCCGCCGCTGGACCTACCAAGGCAACGCTATGTTCTCTTGCTTTTGTCAGCAAGATAGCCAGATCAATGTCGATCGTGGCTGGCTCGAAGATACCTGCAAGAATGTCATTGCGCTGCCATTCTCCAAATTGCAGTTCGCGCTTAGCTGGATAACGCCACGGAATGATGTCGTCGTGCACAACAATGGTGACTTCTACAGCGCGGAGAATCTCGCTCTCTCCAGGGGAAGCCGAAGTTTCCAAAAGGTCGTTGATCAAAGCTCGCCGCGTTGTTTCATCAAGCCTTACGGTCACCGTAACCAGCAAATCAATATCACTGTGTGGCTTCAGGCCGCCATCCACTGCGGAGCCGTACAAATGTACGGCCAGCAACGTCGGTTCGAGATGGCGCTCGATGACGCCAACTACCTCTGATAGTTGAGTCGATACTTCGGCGATCACCGCTTCCCTCATGATGTTTAACGCCGCCATAAGTTGCGGCTTTGTAGTTGATTGTTTTGTGGTAGCGTAGCGTTAAGCCACAAAACAAGCGACGGAAAAGCCGTCAACTTGATGGCCTTGTTAGCCTTATCAGCGCGACTGTGATGTATAAACGTCAAAAATTGAACGACCAATTTTAACAATCGCATCATTTCGCTCTGCCATTGAAGCCTGTGTTTGAGCTAGATAGATGCTCACAATAATTGGGGCTTGATGCTCACTCCACACAACTGCTGTAATACTCCGAGCACCAAATCCGCCAGCACCTGAACGATCCGCAATGTTCCATCCCGCCGGCAATACTGAACGTAGTAAATTACCAGTGACTTGATTGTTCACCATCCAAGACTCTAATTTTTTTTTGTTCATTTCAGATAGCGCTGAACCAAATAAAAATTTATTCAAAGTACTGGCTATTGCCTTAGGAGTTGTCGTATCCCTCAAATCACCGAGCTTACCTTCATTTAAATCAGGCTCAATACGGTCTAGACGAGTCTCTTTGTCCCCAATTTGTCTTAAAAAATCAGTAACGCCTTTGGAGCCACCTACAGCACTTAGGATGATATTTGCCGCAGTATTATCACTTGTAGTCATAGTTGCGAAGCACGCATCATCGAGTGTGATTGCCTGCCCTACTTGCTTTTCTATTACAGGGGAATAGGTCACAAGATCTGCTTTCTTAATCTCGACTGTACTATTGGGATTAACTTTTCCTTGCTCAGCATCATATAGTAATTTAGCGCAAGCTATTGTTTTAAAAGTACTTGTCAACGGGAAGCGCTGATTGCCATTGTAATCCCAGTATTCTCCATTTTGAGTATCAAGAACGGAAACACCTATACGAGCAGAAAGAGAAACTTCAATTGCCTTAACGTCTTGTTCAACTTGCCGAAACTTTGAACTACTTGCAAAAGCATAAAAGATACGCTATTCTTAGCATTTGCTCCATGTCTCAATGCATTAAAAGATTACAAACGCATATAAGGTTACTTAAGATAAATGTCTCTACTTAGTCGCTATGAACAACTTAATTTGATTCAATGTAATAGACGTTACAAGCTCATAATTGCACATTTTTAATGACGTTCAGAGGTCGTCAATAATGAATTTTCTGATAAAAAATATTCTGCTCATTACTCTTTTTGTTCCTTTTGTAACAGCAGCAAACAATACAGACACTAAAACGCTGGAGGTTAAACAATTAACCGATAATATCTATCAGCATATCTCATATAAACATGTTGAGCCTTGGGGGTTTATTGGCGCGTCTGGCTTAATTGTAGTCGATGGAGATGCGGCATACCTGATTGACACTCCTTGGACGACCAAAGCAACCAATCAACTTATTGAATGGATTGAAGATAGAGGTCTCGTACTAAAAAGCGCAATAGTAACTCACTTTCATGAAGATGCGAGTGGTGATTTACCACTTTTAAATGATTTAAAAGTTAACACTTATGCCACTTCACTCACTAATCAACTTCTTAAACTCAATAACAAAGAAATTTCGAATACTGAAATATCGAGCAATGAACTCAAAATTTTCAACGGCATTGCGACAGTGTATTATCCTGGCCCAGGCCATACTGAAGATAACATCGTTGTTTGGTTACCGAATGAAAAGCTATTATTTGGCGGTTGCTTTGTTAAAAGCCTCCGTAATAAAAGTCTAGGTTACACTGGAGATGCAAATATAGGCGAATGGTCGAACTCTATTCAAAGAGTGCTGCAACGCTATCCAGATATAGTCACTGTAGTGCCTGGGCATGGTCAGGTTGGAGACGTTAGTTTACTCCTTCATACACAAAAATTAGCATCATCCGATAAGACTTCTGACAAATAGACAAATAAAGCAAAGGAAAAATAGTGGAGCTAAGAGGTAGTAGAATAAAACTATCACCATTTGATAGTTCAGATAGACAGTTGTTCATAGAAATATCAATGTGCCCCATTATGATGGAGCATGTGTATGAGCCTCTAACTTATCAAGAAGCTGTGGCAGCGTTTGAGTTAAAATCTCAATCTTGGCAGTTTGAAAGTGATCACTGGCTTTCATTTGGTATTGAGGACATATCATCAGGAGAAAAGCTGGGCAGTATTGGATTGAAGGTCATTAATCACAAGGCGCGAATAGCCGAAGTAGGTTACATGATTAAGCAAAGTGCTCAAGGCAGGGGAATTGCTGGAGAAGCTTTAACATTAATTAAGCAATTTGGGTATAGGAAGTATAAACCACCTTTTTGCTCCTCATCCGAAGTATCTTACCTGAAATTCCCTCACTCGTTTACCGC
>NZ_JAWOUH010000046.1:0-3302 GCF_033339295.1 Vibrio sp. 704
TACGACAATTTAGACTTTGAGCTTTTACCACTAAATCTTGGGATATAGCCGCGTTTTTCCTCTTGCAAACTAACGCCGCATTAAGGTGTGAGCGGCGCTTGGCTATACTTGAGCGAAGCGAAAGCGCCAAGCGTTGCGAATCACTCTTAAATGCTTTGTTATGTGCGTACTACTTGGCTGTGCATTTCCCGTAGTACTGAGATGGAATCAGGTCACCACCAAAGCCAACTGTGTTTCGACTATGAACTGTATTCATTGTATTTGTAATCGTAGTGACCATCACATTACCTGCCCCAGTCGCTTCCAAAAATGACACATGATCATTTCCAGGAACCTTTACCACCTCATTACTACCATTGTTCCCAAGCACATAAACTTTGTCGGCATCTGGATCAATTAGATATCTAAGAATGAAATCACTCTTTGCCGTATGAACACCCTCTGGGTCTGAATACTTTTTATATACGCACTCTAAGGTACTGGTAGAAGCGATGGCTGAACTAGAGACAAAACAGAAAGCGATGAAAAGTAAACTATTGAACTTCATGAAAAACCTATTTTATAAGATATTTTCCGAGCAATTTTACTCTCATCTGTTTCATAGTTTGTGATATATGCCGCAAAGCACATAACGCCCTGTTAAGGGGTGAGCAACGCAATACCGATGCCTCTGCAAACCACCTTAATCACTAAAGCCGACGCACATTAAAAATGCCACGCGTTGCGAATCCCTCTTGAACAGTTTGTTAGTTTGCAAACCCAAAGCGTTGATTTTACGTTGTTTTAAACTTTGCAAACAATAAATTTTATGTGTTTTGTCGCACTTAAGTCAGGCGTAGTCTCAAAGCGGCTACTCAATGAAACCACGTGGAAAAAACAACGCCGCAGAAAACGAACTCACAACACCAAAAAGCGCTTTTGAAAAACCAATCTCACAATGCGGACTTTCAACAAAGTCACTGAAACCACGTGAACTTACCACACCAGAGAAAACGTCGTTTCAGCGAGTAAACCGGCTTTTGTACCAACAAACTCAACGAGCAGAGTTTCAGCAAAAAAGTTCAACTCAGTTAACCCAAAACTCAAAACACCAAAGAACAAATTTACCCTTGAAACGATGACAATTTTGGATTTTGACCACGCTAATTAACACAGAAATTGAACACCGATACGACAATTTCAACTTTGAGCTTTTACCGTTAGATCTTGCGAGATAGCTGCGTTTTTCCTCTTGCAAACTAACGCCCTGTTAAGGTGTGAGCAACGCAATACAAGAGCTGCCGCAAACCACCTTAAACACCAAACGCAACGCATAGTAAAAATGCCACGCGTTGCGAATCACTCTTAAACAGTTTGTTAGCTGTATTTTAGTAAAGCCATTTGGGTGTACTTTTATATTGATTGCTTAGACCAATCAAAGCCTCTGCATCTTTAATGCTTGTAGTATCGGTAAGACATCTTACCGCTATTATTACGCAAATAAGGCTACCTAACGAACAGAGCGCCCAAACTGCCCCATTGAAAAGTACGTAATTGGTGTGAAATATTGTATCTATGTTAAACGAGCGATATACGTACAAACCAATAAAACCAGCTATCATCGCGAAGAACCAATATAAAATATGATTTCGAATTGGTCTTATATACTTTTCTAAACGCCTTTTCTTCGAGCATTGATATTTATCTTCATAGACCAATCGACCTTTAGCCGTTTTCAAATACTTGTTTGAGTTTCGGTAGAGGTTTATTGCTTTTGTCGGTGCTTCGAAAGCAAGCAAAGCTACTATGGTTTCATAATCAACACGTACCTTGAATTGATTAATAAACAACTGCTCAGCAACGAGTCTGTTGCTAATGTTCTCAGTGCCACTTAACACTTTAGAAAGAGCTTCTAAACTTTGGACTTTGTAAGACCGATTAGAGTGCAATATGTGATGTAAAAGTTTTATAAGCGGTAAGAAAGCCAGAATTGTAGACATGCTAACTACCCACAAAGGAGTCTCCTGCACACCATCAATCATTATATATACTCCTAGTTAAGACAGCTAACGCCCTGTTAAGGGGTGAGCAACGCAATACCGAAGCTCCCGCATACCACCTTAAACACCAAACGCAACGCATAGTGAAAATGCCACGCGTTGCGAATCACTCTTGAACAGTTTGTTATGCGTAATTTTTGACGTACTTTGTCATTGCTGTTTCCGAGACTGACAAACCGTCGATTCTATATTGATCTTTGAACTCTCCAACAACATTGAACCCTGCCTTTAGGTAGAGGTTCTTTGCTGGGAAATTCTCTGATAATACACAAAGATCAAGCCAGTCAATTTCAGCTTTTTCTTGGCAGAAATTTATAACAGCATCAATGAGTCTTTGACCAAGACCTTGCTTCCGGCAAGAAACATCTACGCCCATACCTAATAGAACCCTGTGAGAACGGCTTCCATCACTGTGGTGGCGAAGATCAACATGACCTTTGATATTTCCAGAGGTGTCTTTTACAACCCAAAGTTTTCTCCAACCTAAGTCGCCAAACTGATGAGAAAAGCCTTGGATAAACTTATCTTTTGTTGTTTCAGGAATTTCACTTTGCTCTCTGGACATTGGCTGGAAAAGAGGAACTTCTCCATTGCCATTTTCAGACAGCTGATTTTCTAGATACACAAAGAATGAATCTAAATCCGATTTCTCCGCTTCTACTACTTCCATCTAATTCTCGGTACTCCATCAATTACGCATAACGCCCTGTTAAGGGGTGAGTAACGCAATACAAAAGCCGCCGCATAACACCTTAAACACTGAAATCAACGCATAGTAAAAATGCCACGCGTTGCGAATCCCTCTTAAACAGTTTGTTATGTTTGTAGCCTACGTTAATCGATTGTATTCACAGATAATAGCCTTGAGGCTACTACCAAATGGTACATGCCAAACTGGATTACCTTGGTCATCACTTGGATCTGACTCAACTATTTTAGTTATATAGCTTTGTAGCCTAAGCTTAACGTCACCTGTAACCTTTACGCGATACACTTCTCTTTGCACTTCAATCCAAAGACTTCCAGATTTGATATTTTTGTGCATCAGCCTATATCGCTCACCAGCATTTATCTTGGTTTGGATATTGTCCTTTGAGCTTAAAGCCGATTGGATATTTGGATTCATTTAATTACTCCCGAAAACATAACGCGCAGTTAAGGTGTGAGAGACGCACATGCACCCTAACCTAAAATAAACTCTGATAAATCCGTGCCTATTTGGGCACTAAAACCCCAATGCGTTTCGAATCGCCTTGAACGTCT
>NZ_JAWOUH010000047.1:0-2951 GCF_033339295.1 Vibrio sp. 704
ATCAACTCGAAACTCCTTCGGGTTGTATGGTTAAGTGACTAAGCGTACACGGTGGATGCCTTGGCAGTCAGAGGCGATGAAGGACGTATTAACTTGCGATAAGCCCAGATTAGGTAGTAAAAACCATTTGAGTCTGGGATTTCCGAATGGGGAAACCCAATACCATAAGGTATTACTGTTGAGTGAATACATAGCTCAACAGGGCGAACCGGGGGAACTGAAACATCTAAGTACCCCGAGGAAAAGAAATCAACCGAGATTCCGAAAGTAGCGGCGAGCGAAATTGGACTAGCCCTTAAGCTTTACACGCGTTAGACGAACAGCCTGGAAAGGCCGACGATACAGGGTGATAGTCCCGTAGTTGACGACGTGTGTTCAGTGAAATCGAGTAGGGCGGGACACGTGATATCCTGTCTGAATATGGGGGGACCATCCTCCAAGGCTAAATACTACTGACTGACCGATAGTGAACCAGTACCGTGAGGGAAAGGCGAAAAGAACCCCTGTGAGGGGAGTGAAATAGAACCTGAAACCGTGTACGTACAAGCAGTAGGAGCAGGCTTTGTCCTGTGACTGCGTACCTTTTGTATAATGGGTCAGCGACTTATATTCAGTGGCAAGGTTAACCATCTAGGGGAGCCGTAGGGAAACCGAGTCTTAACTGGGCGTTCAGTCTCTGGATATAGACCCGAAACCAGGTGATCTAGCCATGGGCAGGTTGAAGGTTGAGTAACATCAACTGGAGGACCGAACCGACTAATGTTGAAAAATTAGCGGATGACTTGTGGCTAGGGGTGAAAGGCCAATCAAACCTGGAGATAGCTGGTTCTCCCCGAAAGCTATTTAGGTAGCGCCTCGGACGAATACTACTGGGGGTAGAGCACTGTTAAGGCTAGGGGGTCATCCCGACTTACCAACCCTTTGCAAACTCCGAATACCAGTAAGTACTATCCGGGAGACACACGGCGGGTGCTAACGTCCGTCGTGGAGAGGGAAACAACCCAGACCGCCAGCTAAGGTCCCAAATTACTACTAAGTGGGAAACGATGTGGGAAGGCTCAGACAGCCAGGATGTTGGCTTAGAAGCAGCCATCATTTAAAGAAAGCGTAATAGCTCACTGGTCGAGTCGGCCTGCGCGGAAGATGTAACGGGGCTAAGTAGTAAACCGAAGCTGCGGCAATGCACTTTAGTGCATTGGGTAGGGGAGCGTTCTGTAAGCGGTTGAAGGTGTGTGGTAACGCATGCTGGACGTATCAGAAGTGCGAATGCTGACATGAGTAACGATAAAGGGGGTGAAAAACCTCCTCGCCGGAAGACCAAGGGTTCCTGTCCAACGTTAATCGGGGCAGGGTAAGTCGACCCCTAAGGCGAGGCCGAAAGGCGTAGTCGATGGGAAACGGGTTAATATTCCCGTACTTCTTACAATTGCGATGGGGGGACGGAGAAGGCTAGGTGGGCCTGGCGACGGTTGTCCAGGTTCAAGTGCGTAGGCTGAAGAGTTAGGTAAATCCGGCTCTTTCTAAGGCTGAGACACGACGTCGAGCACCTACGGGTGTGAAGTCATTGATGCCATGCTTCCAGGAAAAGCCTCTAAGCTTCAGATTGTAAGGAATCGTACCCCAAACCGACACAGGTGGTCGGGTAGAGAATACCAAGGCGCTTGAGAGAACTCGGGTGAAGGAACTAGGCAAAATGGTACCGTAACTTCGGGAGAAGGTACGCTCTCGACGGTGAAGTCCCTCGCGGATGGAGCTATTGAGAGTCGCAGATACCAGGTGGCTGCAACTGTTTATTAAAAACACAGCACTGTGCAAAATCGCAAGATGACGTATACGGTGTGACGCCTGCCCGGTGCCGGAAGGTTAATTGATGGGGTTAGACTTCGGTCGAAGCTCTTGATCGAAGCCCCGGTAAACGGCGGCCGTAACTATAACGGTCCTAAGGTAGCGAAATTCCTTGTCGGGTAAGTTCCGACCTGCACGAATGGCGTAATGATGGCCACGCTGTCTCCACCCGAGACTCAGTGAAATTGAAATCGCTGTGAAGATGCAGTGTACCCGCGGCTAGACGGAAAGACCCCGTGAACCTTTACTACAGCTTGGCACTGAACATTGACCCTACATGTGTAGGATAGGTGGGAGGCTTTGAAGCGCAGTCGCTAGATTGCGTGGAGCCGTCCTTGAAATACCACCCTTGTAGTGTTGATGTTCTAACGTCGACCCCTTATCGGGGTTGCGGACAGTGCCTGGTGGGTAGTTTGACTGGGGCGGTCTCCTCCCAAAGCGTAACGGAGGAGCACGAAGGTGGGCTAATCACGGTTGGACATCGTGAGGTTAGTGCAATGGCATAAGCCCGCTTGACTGCGAGAATGACAATTCGAGCAGGTGCGAAAGCAGGTCATAGTGATCCGGTGGTTCTGAATGGAAGGGCCATCGCTCAACGGATAAAAGGTACTCCGGGGATAACAGGCTGATACCGCCCAAGAGTTCATATCGACGGCGGTGTTTGGCACCTCGATGTCGGCTCATCACATCCTGGGGCTGAAGTCGGTCCCAAGGGTATGGCTGTTCGCCATTTAAAGTGGTACGCGAGCTGGGTTTAGAACGTCGTGAGACAGTTCGGTCCCTATCTGCCGTGGGCGTTGGAGAATTGAAAGGGGCTGCTCCTAGTACGAGAGGACCGGAGTGGACGAACCTCTGGTGTTCGGGTTGTGTCGCCAGACGCATTGCCCGGTAGCTAAGTTCGGGATCGATAACCGCTGAAAGCATCTAAGCGGGAAGCGAGCCTTGAGATGAGTTCTCCCTGATACTTTAAGTATCCTAAAGGGTTGTCGTAGACTACGACGTTGATAGGCAGGGTGTGTAAGCGTTGTGAGGCGTTGAGCTAACCTGTACTAATTGCCCGTGAGGCTTAACCATACAACACCCAAGGGGTTTTGATGGACTCAATG
>NZ_JAWOUH010000048.1:0-2706 GCF_033339295.1 Vibrio sp. 704
ATCGAGCAAGCGGCATTTCACCCTCTCTAAATGGTGGCACTGTCACTCCTAACCTACGTGGGTTATAACCTCTTCAATAGTTTATTTTTTTAGGCTTGTGCTATCGTCTGTCTTCATACTAAGCCAGCATACACAGCGTCCCCTCTAGTCACTTCGTTCTTGACGGTTCCCCTGTGAGCTGGAAAGGGGCGCTAACGCCCCCTTTACCCCAGTAAACCAAACGTATCATTCCTCGCACTTACTTCATTTAGTATTCTATTAGTCCTTGGTTTGTATATGAGGTGCTTATGGCTAAGACTGATGAAGATATTGCGAATGTGAAGCGGATTAACTCAGGGATGAGGATGCTTTCCCATTCTGTTTGGAGAAAAGTACATCAGCCTAACTTCAGAAGCTTTACGCAGTTTGACCAAATGTTTTGGGATGTGACGAACCGAGCTTGGCTATCTGTCGATCATTCTGCATTTTCCGACAAATTGGAATTTGCTCATCTTTATTGGGCAGACTATTGCAAGAAGAATTTAGCGTCATGATTGCTATGGTTCTGTCGCCTCGCTTTGCTCGTTGCCGGTTCGTCAGTCCAGATTAAAACGCTACGCTCATTTAACCTGGACTAACAAACTCCGAATTGTTCAAAAAGCCCCTTTCGCGGGCTCTTTTGTTCCAGATGCTTGTGCTCATCTTAGGATGATAAAACCGCTTCAAATGCGTCATAAACTTTCAGAGTGGTTTTGTGTACCCGTGGGGAGGTTTGATGCTGAAAATGGCTTACAGAGCGTTTGAGGGGCTTCTAAATGGTGTTTTTGATAGTGAAGTTGCCTATTTAACATATGACCAATATTACGCACCTTTAAGAGTGGTTATGATGTCATCACGTTAATTGAGGTTAGGTGAACGGATGCCACACAATTTTTTAGATCGAAAGAAAAAACCTTTGAGCTCTTCTGGCGGAGGCTATAAGCCACTCCATGAAGAAGAATCATTAAGAAAACCACAAGCTCGAGAAGAAACAGTTAGAGAGCGAGCAGCCCGCCAACGTCGAGAGCGTCAAGCTGAATTGACGTATACCCAAGAAGATTACGCCCGTTGGGAACGAAATCGAAAAAGGAGACAGCTAGAGGTCGAAGCTCAAAAGGCGATTGAAGAATTATTAATTTTTCTTCCCGCATTGGATCTGGAAACTTCGGTTCACAGCCAAGCGGTAAAAGAATTTAGCGAAGCGTTCGATGTTATCTTGAAAGGGTACAACGGGGGCAATATTTCCTATGAGACTGGATATGATCTTATTCATCAGGTCAAAAATGGTTTCATTGAGGGAGGTGGTGCGCTTAGAAAAGTCGAAGAGAATCGGTTATCACGCCAGACAGAAAAGGCTGATAATTTCTCTCAAGATGGCAGTTATCGACGCAATCTAGTAGTGAATGATGAATCGTTTAATGTGCGTTTTAAAGCGAGTTGCGCTACGCCTGAATGCTTAATGAGAAATGCCAATATCGACATGGAAGATGATGCTTTTCAGGATTACATTGAGGCTGCAACACAAGATAAACGTTCGGATGTGATGCAGGTGATCGGTGTTGCTCTTATCGCTAACCCATATCTCAAACCTTTAGAATATGTTGTGTTTGGAGATATAGCCTACGCTGGACTTAAAGATAAAAACCTTGATCCTCTTTGGGCTTATTTAATGGGTAGAGGGGCTTACTATCGCCTACATTTACTTAGCGTGTCTAAGAGAGTGAAAGATACCTCAGAAAATGTTGTAAGTTATTTTTCAGGGAGCGTTTTAAGTAGTGATTGATAAGGTTAAGACGCAAAAGTATGTGAATGTGTCCGATGGTATTAATGCATCTTGCTTAGGGATATGTTTATTCTTTTTTTCTGCGGAATTTATCTATCTTTTAAGCTTCTGGGGATTAACATTTTTTTTCTCAGGACTTGCTCTGAGACGTTATTGTAAAGGTAAGGGTATGATGCGTTTCGGAACTAGTAGTGAAATTGATACTGATGACATAAACGAAATTATTAGTTCATATAACAATTACTTACTGATTCTTGCTATTAGTAATGTAGTAATGGTGGGAATTACAATATATCACCTCTATCAAGCTTTCATTTAACTTAAATGGTTTAGTGCGAACCCAGATTTAGACGTAAGAACGGCTCCCAATCGGGAGCCGTTCTTCGTTGTCAGGGGGCAAAAAATAGGGTCGGTACGTTAGTAACGAAAATCTACAAGTTAAGCGGTAGAGTCCGATCTCGATGCGTCAGCATCGAGGCACACAATGACGCAAGGCGGAGGAAAATTTATTTTCCGATACCGTAGTGTTATTACTGGCGAACTCGCCAACTGTGTGCCTAAAAAAATCTGATCTCATAATGAAAAGTTAACCGTCCAACGAGAATCCAACAGAAAAACAACGACGATCCAACGATTGTCCAACCAAAATCAGCTTAACACCATGCGAATAACGTTGAATCCAACGGCTGTCCAACGGAAAAACAACCAAAATCGATGATTGAGCATGTAGGGTGTTGTTGATGGTGCTTTGAAGTTTTGAAATATATTTTTTTCGCACGATAGAAACAAAAAAGCCTCCCAATCGGGAGGCTTTTTTGTTTGGAGAGTTGTCAGATCTAAAAGATCAGCATTGAGATCAAATGCTTTTAGGATTAATCTCTTTCCCCAGATGTGAAAAAACCAGC
>NZ_JAWOUH010000049.1:0-2675 GCF_033339295.1 Vibrio sp. 704
CCATGCGTTAGGTTTGGTGATTAAGGTGGTATGCGGAAGCTTAGGCATTGCGTGCCTCACACCTTAACAAGGCGTTAGCACTGGGTTGACATCAAAGGCTAAAAGTTTCTGTTTTTATTGGTTTCTTTTCCTCGCTTTGCACCTAAGCAAATGTGCCTTTCAGGTTCGCTCCGGTGGCACTATATGAGTTGTTTTCGCTTTGAGTTTGTCGTTTACGGTTTCTAACTTTCGGACTATTTCACTGGCGCGGTTTCTTTGATGCGGTTGATTTCCTGCCTTAAATTTGGCTATTTGTCGTGGTTGTTGAAGTCCGATGATCGAATCCTTTGCAAATTTTATTACTGCGAAATAGGGTAGTTTCGCATGTTTTTCTTCAAGCCAACTTACGTCTTGAAGTTTGTTTTTAGTTTGGCAGCTGTCCGTTTCGTTTTGGTGTTTTAAGCCATAAATTTCGTGCTATATTTCAATGTCTTGGCGTGTGTCAAAGGCTTAAAGGGCAGCGTGCTAACAAACAGTTCAAGTGGGATTCAGCACGCGTGGCATTTTTGGTATGCGTTGATTTTGGTGTTGAAGTACCATGCGGTAACATTGGTATTGCGTGCTTCACCCCTTAACTGGGCGTTATGTTTATTAGGAGAGTGTATTGAATCTATGCATAACTATAAGTGAAATAGACTGGTCCTTAACCAAGGATGTATTTTCAATATTAGGTACCGTCGGTGCACTTATTATTGGCACATTTGGTTTATTCACTTGGAGACGGCAGCTGCGAGGTACCAGCGAATATGAGCTCGCTAAAAAAGCAGTTTTCAAGACTTATGAAGTTCAGCAAGCCCTTCAAGCTGTCAGAAATCCAATGTTGTATCTGAGTAAAGAAGAGGTCGAGGTCGGACGTCGTCTTGAAGAGGAGCAGCGAATATATAATGAACGTATGACTTTGCTTTATGAGAAGTGGGCAGAACTACAAACAATACGTCTTGAAACAAAAGCAATATGGTCAGATAGCGCTCATAACTGTTTTAACGAAATTCAACAACGTATTGGAGATTTAAGAGGTGCTATTTGGCTACATTTCTGGATGAAAGGCGCTTATGCTGGTCCAGGGGCAACAGTTGATAATAATCCTGAGCGAGTTATTGAAAATGATAAGGTTGTGTATTTCGTTTCAGATGATGACGAATTCAGCCAAAAAATATTCAAGTCGGTAGAGAAAGTAGAATTATTCTTTGGCCCAAAAATTCGGGGTAAATAAACATAACAAACTGTTTAAGAGGGATTCGCAACGCGTGGCATTTTTACTATGCGTTGATTTTAGTGATTAGGGTGGTGTGCGATGGCTTCGGTAATGCGTTGCTCACCACTTAACAGAGCGTTATGTGTCAATGGGTTTCTAAACAGAGTGAGAAAGATAAAAATGCAGTTTATTTGGGAAGTCTCGGACGTAGAAATAGATACCTTGTTACCTCAGTGGAAATGGTTGCTTAATCCTACAGGGAAACCTTTGTATCTAACCATCATGGGTGACTGGCTATTTGGTGAAGTGGATGGCTCAATTTCATTGTTATCGGTTTTAGATGGTACCTATGAAACAATTGCTTCGGACTTTCATGAGTACAATAAAATGAATAAATCACAAGATTGGTGTGATAATGTCTTTTTAACTAGTTGGTATGACTTGGCGCTCGAACACGGGCTACAACCAAAACAAGACGAATGCTTAGGTTGGAATCTGCATCCAGTTATTGGTGGTGAGTTTTGTATGGAAAATTTGCAAGTATTTACTATGAAAGTATATCAATCACTAATGTCTCAGTTGCATTTTCAACTTCAGCACGCAAACACATAACAAACTGTTTAAGAGTGATTCGCAACGCGTGGCATTTTTACTATGCGTTGAATTTAGTGGTTAAGGTGGTATGCGGCGGCTTCGGTATTGCGTTGCTCACCCCTTAGCAGGGCGTTATGTAGCCGCGAGAGGACGGTAAGTTAAAAGGATTTATATATGTTAAATATTCGGCAAGCTCGCATTGAAGATATCAGTGTTATCAAGAAACTACAGTTTCAGCTTAATGAGTATCATCAAGCAAATTTACCTGATGACTTTTTGTCACCGGAAGAAATTGAACAAAAAATAGACCTACACAAGATAATCAAAAGTGAAAGCTCGATTTTTCTGGTAGCCGAAAGCAAAGGGCAGTTAGTAGGTTTTGTTTTTGGTGAGCTATGGGTTCGTAAGTCTTGGACGCTCAAAGAGCGAAAGATCGCAAACGTTGAACAGATTGTTGTGGATTCATGCTTTAGGAGTCAAGGTGTTGGAGTGGCGCTAATAGAGGCATTTGAGGAAAGGGCTATTTCTAACGGCGGAGAAGAGCTGTGGTTAGAAGTATATTCTTTCAATGAATCAGCTCTAGCTTTGTATCGCAAAGCTGGTATTGAGCCCAAGATCCAAATTGGACAGAAAGCACTAACCTGAAAGTCGGCTACATAACAAATTGTTCAAGAGTGATTCGGCACGCGTGGCATTTTTACTATGCGTTAGTTCTAGTGGTTAAGGTGGTATGCGGAAGCTTAGGTATTGCGTGCCTCACACCTTAACAAGGCGTTAGTTCCCCAGAGGAAGCAATCAATCCGTAGGGAATTTTTGTTTCTGGTGGAGTACACGCATAACTCGGATG
>NZ_JAWOUH010000050.1:0-2403 GCF_033339295.1 Vibrio sp. 704
TTCGATGAGAAGACATGGTAGCCCCATGTTGTTCAGTTCTTAAACAACATACTGAGTTTCAGGCATACCCAGCCCTGTAAGCTTGTTCAGCGCTTTGATCATAGCGTAAGTCTCACCAACTTGAGCGTTGTAGTCCCTCAGGCTTAATTTCCCACCTAACAACTGTTTTACCCGATACATTGCTGTCTCTGAGAGCGAGCGCTTATGATAACCATACCGCTTTTTCCATTTCTTGTTAGAGCCGTAGAGCTTCTGGCAACCCACTGCTAAGTTGCGAGGATGTCCTCGTTCCCAGAAGGCTGCCCCTTCTCGTGGCGGAATGAGCGGAACAGCTCGCTTGAGCCGTATGGCATCATGGCAATTCCTTGTGTCATAAGCACCATCGCCTGATATCTCAATGATTTTACGGCGTGTCTGCTTAAGCAAGTTGGGAAGTACTTCGGCATCGGTTACGTTAGATAAGCTCAGCTCTGCTGCGACTATTTCGTGGGTGCTAGTATCTACTGCGATATGCAGCTTACTCCAAACCCTACGCTTCCCGTCAGTACCATGCTTCTTGACCTTCCATTCGCCTTCGCCATAAACCTTGAGGCCAGTGGCATCAATGGCTAGGTGTTGTATCGCACCTCTGGTTTTAGTTTTAAATGAAACCTCAACTTCCTTAGCTCGACGGCTTATACAGGTGTAGTGGGGACAAACTAGCGGGATGTTAGCCAGCTTAAATACCGAGTCTAGAAATCCTTGCAGTGCTCTCAACGGCATAGAGAATATGCGTTTCACCATCAGTGCAGTAGTAATGGCTAAGTCGCTGAATTGGCGAGGTCTGCCGCGCTTGCCTTGTTTGTTTTGCTTCCACTCGGCTATCGCTTCCTCATCAATCCAAAAGGTCAGAGAGCCACGGTTTATTAAGGCTTTGTTGTACTGCGTCCAGTTAGTTGTTTTGTAACGAGGTTTAGGCATGAGGCTACGACGATTAATGGGTGTAGCCAATGGTATGGACACCCCTCACCCTTATCACACTGGATTAGCTACATTATATAAACATGGTTTATTCGTAGGATGGGAGGCTCAGATGGGAACGATTATTCGTGTGGGTGTCGATTTGGCAAAAAATGTGTTCCATATTCATGCTGTTGATGAAAATGAAAAAACGACCTGGCAGGGAAAATATGCAAGAAACACATGGTTAAAAGCGATCATGAAACGAGTGCCTTTTACAGCAATCATTGGAATGGAAGCATGTGGTTCCTCTCATTACTGGGCAAGAGAACTTATCAAAGCGGGGTATACAGTGAAGCTTGTTGCAGGTCAATTTGTAAAGCCTTATGTCAAAACGAATAAAAATGACAAAGTCGATGCTGAAGCCATTTGCGAAGCGATAAACAGGCCGAATATGCGCTTTGTGTCTGTAAAGACGAGCGAGCAACAAGATATTCAATCAATGCACCGTGTCCGAGAAGAACTAATTGCTCAGAGGACTGCCAGGGCTAATCAGATTAGAGGCTTAACCGCTGAATATGGAATCGTTGCACCTGTTGGTATCAGTAATTTGAGAAAACATATTCCCTACTGGTTAGAAGACGTAGAAAACTCGTTATCATTCCAATTTAGGGAGTTGCTACAAGTATTGTACGAAGATTTAATCACGCTAGATGAACGCATTGATAAGGTAACTAATAAGATAAAATTGAGTCTTAGTGACAACCCTGTTGCTCAAAGATTAATGAAAATCATCGGCATTGGCCCACTCGTTTGCAGTGCACTACTTATTGACCTTGGTGATGGCATGAGTTTTAAAAGAGGTCGAGATTTTTCGGCATCATTAGGGTTGGTTCCTCGACAATACAGTACTGGGGGACGAGAGAGGTTATTAGGTATAAGCAAAAGAGGCAATGGATACCTGAGAAAGTTATTGGTTCATGGCGCCAGAGCTGCATTTCGCTATGTTAAGGATAAAACAGACGCCTTAAGTTTATGGATCAAAAAGCTAAGTATCACTAAGCATCCGAACGTAGCGATCATCGCGCTTGCGAACAAGTTGGCAAGGATCTCGTGGGCTATTGTTGCCAAAGACGTTGAGTATGACGCATCTCGCGCTGCGGCTTAAATGTTATTGATTTTTGAAAACAGTTATATGAAGAATTGCATAGTAAAGAAATGATGGAAAATAGGTCAAACCAACATTATCAAAACCCAACCTGATCAAAGAGCTAATAGCTCGTGTAGCCGTTTGGGAGTTAATGTGCGGATAACGCCATTATGGTTCGATGCGCAATTAAGGCATCACTAATAAAACCGAATACACGTGGGCAGTTATACCTTCATTTTCATTAAAATTTACTTGCAATAGAGGGAGTGTCCATACACGATCAGATCGTAGCTTCTTGATTTAGTTCCATCGAT
>NZ_JAWOUH010000051.1:0-2321 GCF_033339295.1 Vibrio sp. 704
TTCCTCCTTAGCTCAGTTGGTAGAGCGACGGACTGTTAATCCGCAGGTCGCTGGTTCGAGCCCAGCAGGAGGAGCCATATTAGAAGAAGCCGCATCACTTGATGCGGCTTTTTTGTATTAGTTTAAAGCTAAGCTCTCTCCTACTACCCACGAAATAACATAAGCGCTTTGATTATTAAAAACCGCTTACCGCAAGCTAACTATCGACTCACTAAGTAACCAGAAAATATTAACCACAAACGCGCGTGGCAAATGGTGTATCTTTCAACTAAAAAAAGCCAGGTAAAAACCTAGCTTTTTAATTCAATCGGCCATCTCTGAAATCAGCTTAAACCACCAAGACAAATATACTTTGTCTCCAGATATTCATCGAGTCCTTGCTTAGCACCTTCCCGTCCAACACCCGACTCTTTAACTCCACCAAATGGAGCCACTTCAGTAGAGATGATCCCTTCATTAACTCCAACCATGCCGTACTCTAAACCTTCACTAAAAGCCATAATACGCTTCAAGCTATTCGTATAGAAATAGCAAGCCAAACCATATTCTGTATCGTTCGCCATTTCGAGAACTTGATAATCATTTTCAAAGGTAACAATAGGCAACACAGGCCCGAATAGCTCTTGCTGAACAATCGACATATTCTGCGTCACACTATCCAAAAGAACGGGCTCCATAAAGCGACCAGGCCGTCTCTGTGGAGAGTTAGCAATAGAGGCTCCTTCTTGTACAGCTTGATCGATCACCGCCTCTAGTCGATGCTTAGAGGCCATCGTAATAACAGGACCTAATGTGACACCTTTCTCTAAACCATTTCCAAGCTTTAATTTGCTTAACTTCGACAATACTTTATCAATAAAAGCTTGTTTTACATTTTTATGAACATATAGCCGATTGGTACAAACACATGTTTGCCCTGCATTACGGAACTTCGACGCGACAAGCCCTTCCGCAGCCTCATCTAAGTCTGCATCTTCAAACACGATGAAAGGCGCATTACCACCCAACTCCATCGACACCGCCTTGACTGAATCACTGGCTTGCTTCATCAAAATTTTCCCAACGCGCGTAGACCCCGTAAAAGAGATCTTCTGAATCCTAGGATCAGTACTTAGTACTTGACCAAACTCAGCAGCCTGCTCCGACACCACGACAGAAAGCAGTTCTTTAGGGATACCAGCCTGATAAGCTAATTCAACAACAGCAATTGCAGTGAGAGGGGTAAGCTCTGATGGCTTGATCAACATGCCACAACCTGCCGCTAGGGCTGGTGCTGCTTTTCTTGTAATCATCGCAATAGGGAAGTTCCAAGGTGTAATTGCAGCGCATACTCCCACAGGCTGGCGAATTGCAGATAGACGTCTATCTGTCGTGGGGGCAGGAATAACTTCGCCATAAGCACGTTTTGCTTCTTCTGAGAACCACTCGACAAAAGAGGCACCATACATCACTTCCCCTTTGCTCTCAGCTAAAGGTTTACCCTGCTCTAAGGTAATAATCGTGGCTATGTCTTCTGCATTATCAAGAAGTAGTTGATACCACCCCCTCAAACGACGAGAGCGCTCTTTGGCACTTAATTTAGCCCAACGGACTTGCTCCGTTTTGCACTGACCAATGAGATCATCTAACTCATCAAGAGTACTAGGCTTTAACCGAATTAACTCTTGCTCAGTTGCAGGGTTGATGACCACAATTCCCTCTTCGGAAGACCATTGCTTAAATACAGATTTCAGCGTTTCATTTTTTATTTGTTGCATCATCAAACATACTCCTCAAGAACTCCTCTTAGGTTAATCGCTACTAGCAAGTTCAGCAAAGAAAACAAAGTTTTCTAAAAGGCATTAATTTTCGGAAGACTTAGATCTCTTCCTCACTATATTTCGGGAAATTGCGTAATCCACGCAACGACGGTCCCGCTCTAAACATGGAAGCAATGAATGTTTGAGAAATAAGATGTAGAAAATTATTGTTTAAGAGAGACGCTAACAAAACGCGCAGTGAGGAAGACTATTCATTCTACTACGGTTGAGGGCGAGTGTTATAAAGACTCATTGTTCAAATGACCAATCTTTCAACGAGGACATAATACAAACTCGGAGTAATTGGAAGTGCAGGCAGCAGGCCCATCTTCCTGAGAAACTCATGTGCCAAAAGGGTAAAGAAAGTCGTATTGTCTCGCCTTCAATGTGTAAATGCATTTCTAGGGGACACGACCAAACGAAAAAGCCCCAGTCTTTCGACTGGGGCTTAATATAAGTGGCGGAGTGGACGGGACTCGAACCCGCGACCCCCGGCGTGACAGGCCGGTATTCTAACCAACT
>NZ_JAWOUH010000052.1:0-2288 GCF_033339295.1 Vibrio sp. 704
GTGGTGCCCGGAGGCGGAATCGAACCACCGACACGAGGATTTTCAATCCTCTGCTCTACCGACTGAGCTATCCGGGCGACGAGGTGTATTAAAAGGCTTTTCGGCTTTCAGGTCAACAATAAAATTAAAATAAAATATCGTTTGATGAATTTGTGCTCGGAGTGGGCTGTTTTTATGCGTTTTTAGCAGCAATGCGCCATGCTTTAAGCGATGTTTTAACATTGATAGTGTGTTCACTTGCAAAATAAAGGCGATAAAAACAAAAAAGCACGTCTGAAAACGTGCTTTTTATTGAACAATTGACTTTAAACTAGTGCTTTACTGAGAACTTGTTTACCCAACCTTCTAGCTCATTCGCTAGTGAAGCTAAACTTTGAGTATTTGATTGGCTCTCGGTTACGACAGAGTTGAGTTGGCCTCCGCTTTCCTCGATAAGGTTTATGCGTAGCGCAATATCATCGCTAACCTGCGTCTGCTCAGCGGCAGCAGTAGCGATCTGCTGGCTCATTGTGGTGATAGATTCTAACGCCGTTACAATTTGCTGTAGAGCTTCAGAGGCATTCTTAGACTCTGTAACAGTGCTTTCACTGGTTTCTGCACATATTTCCATTGTGTGAATGGCATTGCGAGAGCCTTCTTGCAGATTGGAGATCATATACTGAATCTCTTTTGTGCTGTCTTGTGTGCGTCCTGCTAGGTTGCGTACCTCATCAGCAACGACTGCGAAGCCTCGGCCTTGTTCTCCAGCACGTGCTGCTTCAATGGCTGCATTGAGTGCCAATAGGTTTGTTTGCTCTGCAATATCACCAATCACATCGAGCACTTTTACAATATTATTTACATCCTGATCTAGATCGGCGACCGCTTTACTCGCAGTATTTAATTGAGAAGCTAAACCTTGAATGTTTTCAACCGTGTTATGAATGAGTTTCTGAGTATGTTGGCTTTGTTTGTCAGCCTCGTCCGTATTGTTTGCGGTGTCGCTTGCTGAATTGGCAACATGGTTGGCTGAAGATGCCATTTCAGTCATCGCAGTGGCAATCATCGCCGTTGATTGCTGCTGAGATACGGTAAGATCGGCAATCGTATTTGATCGAGCCTCTACGGCAAACAACTCTGCGCGCAGTGCATGCATAGACTTCTCTAGGTTTGTCACCATAGTAGCTAGTGATTGACTCATATCTTGCACGGCACGATAGATACTTCCTCTCGGTGCCACAGTATCAAAACTGGTCTGAATGTCTCCTTGAGCGACAGCTTGAACTGCTTTACGCACGTCGTTAGGCTCTCCACCAAGTAGATGAAGTATTTTGCGAATCTAAATGATCAGGCCACTTAGAATACTTCCCGCGATAATCAGACACAGCACAAGCTGCCATTGTGCTGTCGACCAAAAACGTGCGTTAACTTCATTAAAGCCAATACCTGTACCGACAACCCAGCCCCAGTGTGGTGTTTTTTCTGCTATCGAGTGTTTTTCTTCAATGCTGCCATCAGCTTGTTTTTGGCTCCAGGTATATTCAATGATCTGACCTGTTTTGTGCCCCAATACATCTAGAATGAGTTGGCCTACGCTATTACCACTGCCATCTCTAAAGTCATGGAAGCTGGTTCCGTGTAGTTGAGGGTCTAGTGGTGCGGCGATGAACATCATATTTTCATCTGCGACATAAACGTATTCGTTGTCTTTGTAGATATTGTTACGAAGTAGGCGAGTGGCTAATGCTTTCGCTTCGTCTTCCGGCATTTTGCCTTCGATAGCCATCTTTTCTACTTCGGTAAGTATGCTGTACGCACTTTTAAATAGCTCAGTAACTCGAGCTTTGTTATCAAGGTTACTTGCGACGCGAAGTGTCCATAAGCCCGTTGCGGTCAGAGCTAGGAGAGCTAGCAATATGATCGCAGATAATAAATAGGCTTGAGTTTTTAGTTTCATATTTAGCTCACAAATAAAGTGTTATCACTATGCAAGGCATAGCTAAAAGAAGAAATGTAATAACTCGGGCATCTTAGTGAAGATAAATATGCTCGGATACTAATGCGTATTGAAATTACGATGAGGATTAAATTTTTAGCGTGAAATAAGTGTTTTTGAAGAAAGGATTTAATGTTCGCTGATGTTTAGAAATGAAGTGCAGATAAATGGGAAAGTGAGAAATGACGTATAAAGCAGATACAAAAAAGCCGCATCAAGTGATGCGGCTTTAAAAGTGGCTCCTCCTGCTGGGCTCGAACCAGCGACCTGCGGATTAACAGTCCGTCGCTCTACCAACTGAGCTAAGGAGGAA
>NZ_JAWOUH010000053.1:0-2267 GCF_033339295.1 Vibrio sp. 704
CAAACCATCAAATTTAGTCAGGAACTACTATTAAACCTAATTGCTCTAAAAGTTGTTCTTGCTGCCACGAACAGATTTTTACACCTGTAAGGTCAACTTTCCGAGGGTCTAAACCATACAACTCCGAGTGGCTCAAATCACAACCTTGCAACCTACACTGGCTCCAACACCCTTCAGAAAATACTCCCCGACTTAAATCAGACTCTTTAAATGATGCACCACTCAGATTTGCGCCAATCCATCTATTCTCAAACAAATCACACTTTTCGATACACTGCCTTTCAAAGTTGGCGTATGAAAGATTACAACCTGTTATATAAGCTGAACAAAAATACATTCTGTTCGATACCTGATTCATGAAGCTAGCTTGAGAAAAATTGGCACCCTTTAAATCGCATTCTCTGAACTCGATACCAAAACAATTTGCACCTTTGAAATACGACATTGAAAGACTGCAGTTTTTAAAAGATGCATCTCTAAGATCCGAGTAAGAAAAATCACACCCCTCTAATTCACCTCGTTCAATGAAAGAACAATCTACAAATTGTGTATCGCGGAGGTTCGCTCGTTTAAAGGAACAGCAGAAAAATTTGCAATTTTTAAAATACTGACCACTCATGTCTTGATGTGAAAAGTCTGCTTGTACATATAACTGGTCTGTTTTATCCATTTTCTAGCCCTCTTTCTATTTGAGTCGAAGACTAACATTTACCAACCAGTTCTCAAGAAAAATAAACACCTTAAAAACAGCAACTTACAACCACTTAAAATCGCAAAAATAAGGCGCCAAATTGACGCTCTAAGGCACCGTTTTTTAATTCACCCATGCCGCATGGCTAGAAAAAAGTTTTGATTAATCATGGCGCTTGCAAGAAAAACACATAACGCTTTCTATACGGCGAAAAGCCGTATTTCTACTCAGATCTAAGCTCATTTAATCTTTCATGGTCAACATAAATTCAAAGACTTAAAGATAAATTCGGCATGTTAGGTGGTAACATGTCGCTTAATGTGAAGAGTGGGATTTAACGTAATGTCACTTTGTGCGAAGTGCAGTGTTTCGGTAGAACAATGATTCTCGAAAGGTCGCTATAGCGGCCTTTTTTGTGCCTGAAAGCAAGAAAAGCGAAGGGAAATTGCGAAGTAAGGTATTGAGGAGTAAGATTAACTCTAGATAAAACAAAGCCCCGAAACTCATTCAAACTTGGCGGAATGGAGAGTTATCAGGGCTAAAGCTTAAGGTAATTTTAACACATGGAAAGACAAAGACAATCCACACGTAACCGCCATAAGTGCAGTTATGTGTGAAAGCTAAACAATCAAACGCATTTCAACTCGATCTAATCGAGACGCTTCCTCATAAGCCGTATTGCACCGATGAACTCGGTGTCACTTACATACGCCCAAAAAGTACAGCGATTAAGAAAAAATATCTGCAAGTGAACCAACCGAAGTTGGTCACTTACCTTGTCTTTGATATTGATCGACAAGGCGGTGTGTTGGCTTGGTACGACAACGATCTTCCCACACCATATTGGACTTCAAAGAACCCAGAGAACGCACACGCACACATTGCGTATCGCTTGAAAGTTCCATTCTGTACGTCTGATATCGCGCATAGTGAACCTATTCGCTACGCAGCTGCGATTGAATCCGCGATGATTGAGCGTCTGAAAGCGGATCGTGGATTCGCAGGACTACTGACGAAAAATCCACTGCACCCACATTGGCAAAATGAGTTTTGGACAGAGTACGAGTACACACTCGATGAACTGGCGGAATACCTCGATCTGAAAGGCCACCCGTTACGTGGTAGCGAAACGTCTGGTCTTGGCCGTAACTGTGAGTTGTTCGATAACACTCGTCAGTGGGCATATAGAGCGATTCGGGAATACTGGGCGCCTAACTACAAAAGAAAGTGGAATGCAGCCGTCTACGACAAAGTAGAAAGTACGAATAGCCAGTTCAATGTTCCTTTGCCCGTGTCAGAAGTGAAAGCGATAGCGAAGTCGATCGCTAACTGGACGTATCGAGAATTCACGCCAGAAAAGAAAAGCCAATGGCACGCTAAGAAAGGTGCTAAGGGTGGAAAAGTTTCAAAAGGTGGAGGTAGACCTAGCCTTAACGAACCTTGGGTTGAGCTTGGTATCAGTCGAAGAACTTACTTCCGTTGGAAGTCGACTGGCAAATTGTAATGTGTGGCACTAAACAAGCTATATCAGATAACAGCCCTTTTTAGGGTTGTTATCTGATTAATGGCCTCTATG
>NZ_JAWOUH010000054.1:0-2059 GCF_033339295.1 Vibrio sp. 704
GCGGTAAACGAGTGAGGGAATTTCAGGTAAGATACTTCGGATGAGGAGCAAAAAGGTGGTTTATACTTCCTATACCCTTTATACTTCCTATACCCCGGTTATCCGGTGGTTTTCTGTTTGCGGAATAAAACAGATTAGTGACAGTTTTCTCAGAATGGCGTGTTCCGGTGACTTCTGTTTTCGTGTGCTGCATCCGGAAGTGTCAGGCCCGCCGGATATGAAAAAGGCCTCCGGAGAGTACCGTGACTTTATTTTCGGCACAAATACAGGGGTCGATGGATAAATACGGCGATAGTTTCCTGACGGATGATCCGTATGTACCGGCGGAAGACAAGCTGCAAACCTGTCAGATGGAGATTGATTTAATGGCGGATGTGCTGAGAGCACCGCCCCGTGAATCCGCAGAACTGATCCGCTATGTGTTTGCGGATGATTGGCCGGAATAAATAAAGCCGGGCTTAATACAGATTAAGCCCGTATAGGGTATTATTACTGAATACCAAACAGCTTACGGAGGACGGAATGTTACCCATTGAGACAACCAGACTGCCTTCTGATTATTAATATTTTTCACTATTAATCAGAAGGAATAACCATGAATTTTACCCGGATTGACCTGAATACCTGGAATCGCAGGGAACACTTTGCCCTTTATCGTCAGCAGAATAAATGCGGATTCAGCCTGACCACCAAACTCGATATTACCGCTTTGCGTACCGCACTGGCGGAGACAGGTTATAAGTTTTATCCGCTGATGATTTACCTGATCTCCCGGGCTGTTAATCAGTTTCCGGAGTTCCGGATGGCACTGAAAGACAATGAACTTATTTACTGGGACCAGTCAGACCCGGTCTTTACTGTCTTTCATAAAGAAACCGAAACATTCTCTGCACTGTCCTGCCGTTATTTTCCGGATCTCAGTGAGTTTATGGCAGGTTATAATGCGGTAACGGCAGAATATCAGCATGATACCAGATTGTTTCCGCAGGGAAATTTACCGGAGAATCACCTGAATATATCATCATTACCGTGGGTGAGTTTTGACGGATTTAACCTGAACATCACCGGAAATGATGATTATTTTGCCCCGGTTTTTACGATGGCAAAGTTTCAGCAGGAAGGTGACCGCGTATTATTACCTGTTTCTGTACAGGTTCATCATGCAGTCTGTGATGGCTTTCATGCAGCACGGTTTATTAATACACTTCAGCTGATGTGTGATAACATACTGAAATAAATTAATTAATTCTGTATTTAAGCCACCGTATCCGGCAGGAATGGTGGCTTTTTTTTATATTTTAACCGTAATCTGTAATTTCGTTTCAGAATGGTTCAGGATCACTGTACGATAATGCCCCCGCAGTTTGGTAATACCCTTAATAAAAAAGAAACAGCAAAGACTGACAGCAATAATAATAAAGTAAGCAGTAACAATAATATTAACAACACCAGATGCAGTTATAATAATAGTATTTAAGACACCAGAAAGACTGCTGCGACAGTCATTTTGAACAACACCAAAATGCCGTAAAGGCAGTAGTAACAACACCAGTGAAAACATCACGATAGCATAGTGATATGCCTGAGTGTGTGTAATTAAACAATAAATAAACCGCCATATATAACAGAAGATAGTATTCTGAATGGCATGCTTTTCTGTTCAGTATAAACATATCATCCCGGTTGGTATAAGGATGATATATAATAAGTTAAGCTTAACACATATTTATTTTGGTTTTATTTTACAAATAAAGTAAGACGATCCGTTAAGTCAAAGCGGGGTATATTTATTATACCCTGCTTTTTTATTTGTCCGCCGGGCGCGGATAATGGATCAGATTATGCAGTGTCACAATGGCCTTACCGGGATTGGCGTAAGCGTGCGGGATATCCGCATGGAAGCGCAGGGATTCCCCGGCAGAAACGGTGTGCCACTCATCCCCCAGCCGCAGTTGTAATGCGCCTTCCAGTACAATGACATGTTCTCTGGTTCTGAAATCCATCCCTGTCGGTGTTGCTTATGCAGTCTGGTCGGGACTCGGCGTCGTCATAATTACAG
>NZ_JAWOUH010000055.1:0-1821 GCF_033339295.1 Vibrio sp. 704
TAGTAAGTCGTTGAGGAACAGCTTTCCTTTCTCGGTGATCTGCCAGTGCGTCTCCGTTTCACTCAAATAGCCCATCTCTAACGCCCAATCAATGGTGTCTTGAATGGTACTGAGCGGTAAGCCCGTGGTATCCACATAATCTTGCTTCGGACACGCTTCCATCAAGCGGAAGCGGTTCATGAAGAACTCAAATGGGCGGTCTTCATCGGCAACGAGCTGCTCGGTATGCAAATACGGTTTTACCATGTTTTGATAAGCTGCCAAGTAGCCACGAGGATGCTTCACTTTCGTGGTACGAATGATGCGGCCATCAGCGAAACTCAATTTGCCATGCGAGCCACAGCCGATGCCAAGGTAGTCGCCAAAGCGCCAGTAATTCAGGTTGTGCTGACACTGATAACTCGGTTTGCTGTAGCCAGAGATTTCGTACTGAACGTACCCTGCTGCTGCTAGCTTTTCATGCCCTTGTTCGAAGATGTCCCACAAGTCATCGTCATCTGGTAGTGTCGGTGGCTTGTAGTAGAACATGGTGTTTGGTTCGATGGTGAGCTGATACCAAGACAGGTGCGGCGGTGCGAGCTCAATCGCTTTGTCCAAATCGGCTAGCGCTTGTTCGATGCTTTGATCGGGTAAGCCGTGCATTAAGTCGAGGTTAAAGCTGTTCAAACCAATTTGATGGGCAAGTTTCGCTGCATTAACGGCTTCGTCTTGACCATGAATTCGTCCTAGACGCTCCAACTTCTCCTGCTCAAAGCTTTGAACTCCGATGGAAATTCGCGTGACGCCCGCTTTACGATAACCCACGAAACGCTCTGCTTCGATGGTGCCAGGGTTTGCTTCCATAGTGATTTCAATGTCTGGCTTGAATGGAATTCGCGCTTCGATGCCTTTTAGCAAACGCTCAATGCCTTCTGGAGAAATCAAACTTGGCGTACCTCCGCCAATGAAGATGGAATGCAGCGGACGCGGTGCGTCATTTAAGCGGTACTTATCAATATCGGTATCCAGATCTTCTAGAAGGGCACTGATGTACTCTTCTTCTGGGATCTCCGCTTTAAGCGCATGGGAGTTAAAGTCGCAATAAGGGCACTTTTGTACACACCATGGGATGTGTACATACAAGCTGAGTGCTGGGGGCGTTAACATGGACAAGTTCACTCGATCTTACTGTGCGGTTTGCGCTGATAACTGAGCAAACAGTGACTTCAGTGCTTTGCCGCGGTGAGACAACTGCTTTTTACGTTCCGGATCTAGCTCTGCTGACGCACAGTTATCTTCTGGTACGAAGAAGATAGGGTCGTAACCAAAGCCATTTTCGCCATGTGCTTCAGTCAGAATGCGACCTTCCCATTTGCCATGACAAACGATAGGTGTTGGATCGTTTTCGTGACGCATCAATACCAATACGCAGTGAAAACGCGCGGTACGCTCTGCTTCTGGCACGCCTTCCATTGCGGCTAGCAATTTCTCTAAGTTCTCTTGGTCAGAGGCTTTTTCGCCTGCGTAACGTGCTGAGTAGATACCCGGTGCACCTTTTAGGAAGTCGACTTCCAGACCAGAATCATCTGCAATCGCTGGTAAGCCAGTTTCTTGCGCGGCATGGCGAGCTTTAATGATTGCGTTCTCAATGAACGTGGTGCCCGTTTCAGCAACTTCTGATACGTTGAATTCACTTTGCGCTAATACTTCAAAACCGAAGTCAGACAGTAGATCTGCCATCTCGCGAACTTTGCCTTGGTTGCCTGTTGCTAGCACAATTTTTTTCATGGGAATCTCTTTTAATAGTGATAGAGGAGAACAAATCGTTCTCCTCTAGATATT
>NZ_JAWOUH010000056.1:0-1776 GCF_033339295.1 Vibrio sp. 704
TTGCTTCAACGGCATAAGACGAGCCGCATTTTTTGGCATGAATACAGTTTGGAGACGGGTTGCCAAGGTATTGTGTTAATGCCTGTTCAAAGTTCGAAATGAAGACTTTGCCCACATCTTGAGAAACCCAAAGATGAAATACGTCGGTGAGAAAACGTCCGTATTCTTTGGCATCAACAGACCAAGCGATAGGTTCGTATTTCTGAGGATCTGTATGGCGTTTGTCTGTCGAGAAAATCAGATTGCTACCAAAGTGTTGGCCACGAGCTTGCTCTGTTTCTAACGGAGAAGATTCGACAAGAGGTGAGAACTGAATATGTTTCACCTTATTCTTTCGGAAAAATGAATAGATAGCCTCAGCATGTTTGCAATACTCTTTGGTCACACATGCCAAAACGTTGTATTCAACGTTCATTTTTTGTAGAAGCTTTAATGCAGAAAAGCTTTCTTTAAAAGCACTTTTTCCTTGTTTGGTTCGGTATTTTTCTTGAAGCCACTCAGGCCCATCTAAACTTAATCCAACCAAGAAGTTATTTTCTCGAAAGAATCGGCACCAATCACTGTTTAATTTAGAGCCATTGGTTTGAATTGTGTTCTTTATTAATTTTCCGTTAGCGTATTGTTTTTGAAACTCAACAGCCTTTTCAAAAAAATCAATGCCTATCAATGTAGGTTCTCCACCGTGCCATGCGAACTCGACAATAGGCGTATCTTGGCTAGAAATATAATTTTTAATATAAGTCTCTAGCGTTTCTATATTCATTGATTTTTTAGATTTTAAGAGCAGGTCCTTTTCTAAATAAAAACAATATTGACAATCATAGTTGCATTTTGAGCCAACAACTTTCACTGTAGTATGTAAACCAGCCATAAGGGATTCTTCTACTCCAACCAAGATGGAACTAGTTTAATTAATATGTTCTTGTCCACAATTGATAATAGTGATACTTGATACTTATCAAAATTGATATTATGTTTTTAGGGAGTGTTGTGAGAGAGTTTAGACATGATATTTAACTATAACTTACTGAAACCGTTGGCGTTACTTTTGGAAACAAAAAGTATCACAGCAACAGCAAACCAAATGTCGACAAGTGCTTCTGCGGTGAGCCGAACACTAAGAAGCCTAAGGGAAATATTTCAGGATGAATTACTTACCAGAAAAAACGGCAGGATGGAGCTAACGCCAAAAGCAATCTCCATACGTGCCAAGCTCAATAATATTATTCATGATATTGATGAATTAACTGAGGATATGTCTTTTGATCCATCGACCTCAGATATAAAAATCAATATAGCGATGAATAGTTACATCGCATATTGGCTAGCCCCAGAAATAATTCAATACTTTTCAGAGAACGCGCCGAATATAGAATTAACCATTGAAGATTGGAATGAGTTAACGCCAGATCGAATTAATAATCAGCTCGTTCATTTTGGAATTCATTATTTTCCATTAAATTTAAATAAAAACTTGGTCCAAAGAAAAGTCGGAAAAGATATGTCGGTTATGGTCTGTAGAAAAGATCATCCAATTAATAACGAGTCAATATCCTTGGAGACAATCGCGTCTTATCCTCTGGCTATCCACTTGCAAAAGCATTGGAATGAGCGGCAAGATAAACTTTCAAGATTGCTGTTAAGTCACGGTATTGACTTCAAAGTAAAACTTAACACGACGCATATCAATGTCATTATTAATGCCGTTGAGACGACAGACTTATTGTTTCCTTGTTCAATCTATATAGCCGAACAGTTGGGTGCAATCTTTCGATC
>NZ_JAWOUH010000057.1:0-1733 GCF_033339295.1 Vibrio sp. 704
ATCACCTACAGCGTTATTGCTATCGTCGCGCTATTGGCATTGAGTTTTACGCTAGGCCTATTCCTAACCAAACAGATCTGCACACCACTAAATTACGTGGTAAACATGGCATCAAAAATCGCGTCAGGCGATCTAACTTACCAGCTTCCACGTAACAAAATTGGTCATGATGAGCTTGGCACCTTGGCAGATGCCTGCGTTGATATGCAAGCGAAGTTGCTTACTTTGGTCGACAGTATCTCGTCAACCACAGCTCAAGTAGGCACCGCCATTGAAGAAGTGAGCGCGATTTCCGAACAGACTTCAACCGGCATGGATGAACAACAAGTTCAGCTAAACCTTATCGCAACAGCAATGAACGAGATGCAAGCGACAGTAAATGAAGTCGCCAGCAACACCGAAGCCGCGTCAGAAACGGCAAACAGTGCTTCTCACGATGCGAAAGAAGGCCGCGGTGTCGTTCAAGAATGTATTAACCAAATCCACGAAGCGTCATTGGCGATTCAATCTGTTGGCAACATGGTGACAGAACTGGAACAAGATGCGTCTAACATTAGCGTTGTGGTTGACGTTATCCAAGACATCGCGGAACAAACCAACTTGCTTGCGCTTAACGCTGCCATTGAAGCTGCGCGCGCTGGTGAACAAGGCCGTGGTTTTGCCGTCGTAGCGGATGAAGTGAGAACGCTAGCAAGCCGCACTCAAGCTTCAACCGAAGAGATCATCACGATCATCTCTAAACTGCAAAATTGTTCGAAGAGTGCCGTTTCAGCAACGAACAACAGCAGCGATTTGATTCAAGAGTGCGTTGAGCAAGCACAAAAAGCCGGTGCAACCATCGACCAAATCGAAAAAGGCGCAGATAACATTGCTGAAATGAGCATTCAAATTGCGAGTGCTTGCAGCGAGCAAAGCTCGGTAACAGAAGAGCTGCATCGTAACGTGGAACACATCAACCAGTTCTCTAGCGAAGTGGCGACAGGTTCACGCCAACCAGCAATTGCATGTCGCGATTTAAGTGAGCTGGCGGTAGGTCTACAAGAGATCGTCGGTCAATTCAAAACTGCATAGTCACTCACGTCATTCTTATCTATTCAAGCCCAGCGCTCATCGCTGGGCTTTTTTAATGTCATTTGCCGATAAAAACCGGAGCTTGGTCAAGGTTCTTTAAATTGAGGCCTTCATAGCCCTCTTCCAACGCTAAGCCTCTCTATTTAAAAAGAATCGCTTGTAGATAAAATGCTAAGCTCTAAAAAGAAATCGTTATGGATGGCGGTTAGCGACGGGTTAGCGGGCTCAATCAACACGCTCCCGTTCGCAAGTTATCTATTCATGCATTACTTCTTCAAAGGAAGCACCGCACTATGAAGCGAATCATTTTTGGCACATTGATTATTGCCCTTTTAAGCGCCTGTTCGAAAGATAACACGCACCAAGCGCTTGGCACCTTAGAACGTGACCGCGTAACGTTTACCGCCACATCTAACGAGATAATTAGAGCCCTTCCTGTCAAAGAAGGCAGCTTGGTGAGTGAAGGGGAAGTGTTGGTTCAGCTCGATACCAAGAATCAACAAGCCGTTCTTGCGCACGCCGTTGCCGAGCAAGCCAAAGCGGGAGCGTATTTGCTTAAATTGACCAATGGTGAACGCCCAGAAGACATTGCTGCTGCATCGGCACGCGTAGCCCGAGCGGAAGCGCAGCTCACCGAAGCGCAGAAAAACTATCAACGCAAA
>NZ_JAWOUH010000058.1:0-1730 GCF_033339295.1 Vibrio sp. 704
GACGGGGTTATCTCGACAATCTATTGCAAACACAATCAAGAAGCTCTCTGAGTCTGGTTGGTTAACTTACGAGCCAGGGGATAAATCGAAAAGTTTAGCTAATACATACTATTTGAATCTTGAGCGCTTGGGGTTAACTACACAATCTAAAATAGTCCCAATAGAGGGATACATAGCTCAAGATGGGACTAAGTGGTCTTGTGCTGCTGATTATTGGAAGTCTAGACAGCAAACAATTTAAATTCATAAACGCCATGCATTCAGAGTGCAATCTGAATGCATGGCTAATCATAACTAGCTTACAAGGGGCTAATCATGACTAACTCACATCCTATTGAAAAGGACGTGTTTTACAACCGTCTGTCGCAATTAATTGCATCAACTGATTTAAATCCAGTCGACCGCGTTTTATTTCTCGCCACTTTTGAATCTTGGTACAACTTTCAAAGTTACGCCGTATATCAGTCCATCTCCGAAAAGGCTATTCAAGCTTTGGAGGAATGTTATGCGTAGTACTGATTGGGAGAACGCTGTTAAATTCTTTGCTCCAATTTCTAGGAGTAGTCGAATACATCCTAACTTTATCTTTAGATTTCAACACTTAGCATTAAGTGAGGGTCGAGCTGCTGAAATAGCTTGTGTCGATTTGGATCAAATCCATCGATGGGATGACGGTGAGGAAATCCCCCCTACCATTCGTAGGCTTTGGGCTCTTGAGTCTGGGCGCTATCTTCCTGATGTTACGGGGTTTTCTAAGTGGGCATTTAAGTCTGGTCATATTGTTACACCTGATGGAGCTACCTACTCTGAGGGGCAACTTCGCCACGCTCTTTTTCTGTTAGATCAGGTCTTATAAATAGCTCTGTTGGGAAATAAAAATTTGGGAGCCTTGTGCTCCCTTTTTTTGTTTCTCAATTGAGCCGACAAGCGGAAACATTCTTGATTTTTGTTACCTAATTCAAATCCGCGCGTCAGCTTCACAAATATGTATAAATACGTCTTTTTACATATCTATCTGGTTGTTAGCTGCAAACGACGACTGACGACGACGATGACTGAGGAGGAGGAAATAGGAGGTGCAGCGTCATCCCCGTATAGTAATACGGGGTGAAAGTACCTTGTTTTTCCGCAAAATGTCGAATCTGTGATGTACAATTCGACAAAATGTCGAAATAAGGTAACTTATGCATCCGTCCGAGTTTAAGCGCATTCGAAAGTCTGTTTTAAAGCTTAGTCAGTCCGAATTAGGCGATAAGCTGGATCTCTCCAATGATTCGATAAGTAGATTTGAAACGGGTAAATATCCAGTCGATAAAAGGACTGAATTTGCCCTTCTGTGGTTACAGCATTTAGAACTACACCTAGAAGCTCCTGTAACGCCTCCTGTGCAAAAAAGTGAGGTATTAGAATCTTGCTCTGTAGATCTTCTTATTTCCCCTCCTGTGCATTCTGACGACGAAAAGAGGGATAGATTTGGTCCTGTCCCTGACTCATCAAAAAGATCCAAGGCTAGGTCTAATCGAAAAAAGAAAAAGAAAAAGCGATAGCGCTATTTGTTCTATGGTTTGTTCTATGGTTTGTTGGAGTCAACCTAGTTTACTAGGGTTAGTATATGACGTTGACTAGGGTGGTGTATCTCATACACTAGGGTTGTCTATATATTGACTAGGTGTTATGATTTTCTGTGGATAAAAAAAAACGCCAAAATGGGCGGCAACCCTTGGCGTTTT
>NZ_JAWOUH010000059.1:0-1679 GCF_033339295.1 Vibrio sp. 704
ATTATCATCAACGAGTGCCCACACAGATTGATAGGTTCTTATTTTTAAAGAGCTTTTCTAACATTTTCAGCAACTTAATTGCTCGTCGTTAGGGGTGCGTATCTTACTTCACACCGTGAGAGAGTCAAGCATTTTTTTCAAATTCTTTTTTCTCTCTTCCCGACTCGCTGTGTGACTTTCGTCTCACTCCGTGTCGGTGGATGCGCAGTATAGGGGGTTGAGAAATTAGCACAAGCGTTTTTTGCAAAAAAACTTTCAACCGAACAAATAACAAGCATTCTGCATGGATACTCAACGATCTTGTCTAATATTTCGGGTTGCAGAGGATCTTTTCATGATGAAACACCTGACTTCTGCATTAAAAGATCGCCGGTTTCTTTGTGATTTCGGTTGCTGATCTTATCTCTCTTGGTTCTTTTTTCTCTTTCTAACTATATAAAGACGAAAAAAAAGAGCAGAACGATGACGAACTGCTCTTTTGGTCTTTGCTTTTTATTTGGGGTACTTCAGGTGAAGTCTTGGAAATTACTTCTTCTATATAGAAGAAAAGATCAGAGCATCCTTGCTCTTCTCTTTACGACAGAATAGTTAGGGGTATATCTAATATGCCGTTATTGTTCGATGACGCATTGAGCTCGTAAGAGTGGAGCATGCTTGCATTCCCAATGACGTCATCTTCGAGAGGAACTTAGTTCTTCAATACTTTTACGGTGTAGCTACCATCTTTTAGTTGGTATAGACCGTGGATGTCGGTTTCGAAACCTGGGTAATGCGCACCGATCTCACAAAGCATCTCTAGGAAGTCCAGCACAGGGCGAGACTCTTGAGTCACCATTTCACCAGGAAGTACTAGTGGCACACCTGGAGGGTAAGGAAGGATCATGTTCGCACTTACGCGGCCAACCATTTCTTCCAGTTTGATTTCTTCTACGTTACCGCGAAGCTCTTCTTGCCATGCTGCGTGTGGTGTTACTTTCATTTCTGGAAGTACATCGAACGCTTTGTACATTAGCTCTGGTAGGTTGTATTTCTTAGTTAGGTCATGAATTGCTTGTGCTAGTTCTTGAACGCGCATGCCTTCATAGAAGCTTGGGTCTTCGTTGTATAGCGAAGGTAGGAAGCTCTTGATGGTTAGGTTCAAGTCGTAGCCACGTTTAAATTCAGTTAGACCGCGTAGCAATTGCATTGCTTTTGATTTGTCGATACCGATTGAGAATAGGAACAACAAGTTGTATGGACCTGTTTTCTCTACCACGATGCCGCGCTCGTCTAGGAATTTAGCCACCAGCGAAGCAGGAATACCTGATTCCTCTAGTTCGCCTTCTTTATTCATCCCAGGAGTCAGTAGCGTTACTTTGATTGGATCAAGATACATGTGGTTGTCATCCATGTTCTTGAAGCCGTGCCATGTGTCGCTAGGGTCTAGTTTCCAACATTCTGTGCTATCGATGTTTTCTGGTTGCCATACATCGAAGAACCAGCTGTCGCTTTCTGCTTCTAGACGTTTGATCTCTTTACGGAAGCGGATTGCGCGATCGATAGAGTCTTGCATCAACTTCTTACCAGTGTTGCCGCGCATCATTGCCGCTGCAGTTTCAGTAGAAGCAACATATATGGACGCACCTCAGGATGCAATGGCTAATTGAATGATACGGTCGCTAACATATATCCGACGTCTT
>NZ_JAWOUH010000060.1:0-1677 GCF_033339295.1 Vibrio sp. 704
CTTAGAAGAACACACAAAATACCAACGATTTTCTTAAGAACTTTATTTGGGAAATACGCTGCACAACGCACGCCGAGGCTAGTAGTTAAGTAGCTACTAATGGAGAAGCTGATCATTGCAGGAAGGTATATGTATCCTAAGACTAAGTTGTTCCAATCTGTATTTTCCCATCCGTTTAACATGTAACCGAGGCTTCCTGACAGCGCGATAGGGAAACCTATCGCAGCAGAGGTACCAATAGCACGTTTTACCTCAAAATTTTGCTGGACAAGATAGGGGATGATCAACCCCGCACCGCTTATAGAGACAAGTGCTGATACAGAGCCAATCACCGAGCCTACAGTGATATTACCGATAGCCCCATGTGGGTTCGGATTGTACTCATTTTCAGTGTTGAGAAACATCTTATAAGCAACATACAACATGAATACGCTGAAAAAGCCTGCCAGATAGACGCCTTGTAGATACGATGCTACGAATGTGGCGCAAAATGTTCCGACTAGAACTCCGCTCAACATTTTTCCTACCATTGTCGAGTCTACATTCTCTTTTTTGTAGTGAGCGCGCATGCTGCCCAATGTTGTAATAATCATCGAAGCCATTGATGTCCCTAACGCAAGATGCACTACTTCCGTATCAGCTATTCCCTGTAGTGAAAATAGAAACGCAAAAATAGGGACGGCCATTCCACCACCACCCACACCAACTAGTCCTGCGAGAAAGCCAATGCCCAAGCCTGCCGTAATGTAATAGATAATAAAGATAGGTTCGTTCATGATGGTTCTGCCTTCGATAAAATGGTCGTTGCTAAAATGTTACTCGAACGCTAACTTGCTATGGTAACGTTAAGAGGACAGAAAATAATGAATAATGGCCAAAATGGAATTGAGTAAATAAAGTGACAAACTCTGATTACAGCGAATGGAAAAATGGCGCCGCACTGATCGTTAAGGAGTGGCAGCATGAAAGGAGCGACTTCAACCATTTGGATCAACGGCCACATAATTGGCACAGTCATCATCGAGGCCAGTTACTGTGTATAGATGAAGGGCTAATACAGGTAAAAACCGATGAAGGAACGTGGATACTACCACCTCACCGAGCTGGTTGGATCCCCCCGGGTGCGATGCACAGTGTTTATTTTTGTGGTTCTCTGAAAGGTCGTTCATTACTGTTTACTCCAGAGAGTTGTGAGCGGTTTCCAATGGGACCTTGTGTTATCCAAATGAGCGATGTGTTGAAAGCCCTATCGGTTAGAGCATCGATATGGAGCAAAACAGACGATCTATCCATACAGTCTTTACGTATTCTTGCCGTAATATCCGATGAAATCGTCAATAGCCCTCATGAGTCACTCCACATCCCACTGCCCAGAGATCCGAGACTGCAAAAAGTTACTCAAGCAATTTTAATAGACCCAAACAGCAAGCATTCTGTAGAGCATTGGGCCAATATTGGGGCAGTCTCATCTCGGACGTTAAGACGATTGATTCGAAGTGAGTTAAACATGAGTTTTAGTGAATGGCGGCAACAAGTACTGCTAATACATTCATTAGAAATGATAGCTCGAGGGGAATCGGTGGGAGATATTGCACATGCTTTAGGTTATTCGACGCCCAGTAACTTTATTGCGATGTTTCGTCGGGTCTATGGCGATTCACCCACGCGTTACTTTTC
>NZ_JAWOUH010000061.1:0-1599 GCF_033339295.1 Vibrio sp. 704
ATAATCATCGTTTAAGGAGGTGATCCAGCGCCAGGTTCCCCTAGCGCTACCTTGTTACGACTTCACCCCAGTCATGAACCACAAAGTGGTAAGCGTCCCCCCGAAGGTTAAACTACCTACTTCTTTTGCAGCCCACTCCCATGGTGTGACGGGCGGTGTGTACAAGGCCCGGGAACGTATTCACCGTGGCATTCTGATCCACGATTACTAGCGATTCCGACTTCATGGAGTCGAGTTGCAGACTCCAATCCGGACTACGACGCACTTTTTGGGATTCGCTCACTTTCGCAAGTTGGCCGCCCTCTGTATGCGCCATTGTAGCACGTGTGTAGCCCTACTCGTAAGGGCCATGATGACTTGACGTCGTCCCCACCTTCCTCCGGTTTATCACCGGCAGTCTCCCTGGAGTTCCCGACATTACTCGCTGGCAAACAAGGATAAGGGTTGCGCTCGTTGCGGGACTTAACCCAACATTTCACAACACGAGCTGACGACAGCCATGCAGCACCTGTCTCAGAGTTCCCGAAGGCACCAATCCATCTCTGGAAAGTTCTCTGGATGTCAAGAGTAGGTAAGGTTCTTCGCGTTGCATCGAATTAAACCACATGCTCCACCGCTTGTGCGGGCCCCCGTCAATTCATTTGAGTTTTAATCTTGCGACCGTACTCCCCAGGCGGTCTACTTAACGCGTTAGCTCCGAAAGCCACGGCTCAAGGCCACAACCTCCAAGTAGACATCGTTTACGGCGTGGACTACCAGGGTATCTAATCCTGTTTGCTCCCCACGCTTTCGCATCTGAGTGTCAGTATCTGTCCAGGGGGCCGCCTTCGCCACCGGTATTCCTTCAGATCTCTACGCATTTCACCGCTACACCTGAAATTCTACCCCCCTCTACAGTACTCTAGTCTGCCAGTTTCAAATGCTATTCCGAGGTTGAGCCCCGGGCTTTCACATCTGACTTAACAAACCACCTGCATGCGCTTTACGCCCAGTAATTCCGATTAACGCTCGCACCCTCCGTATTACCGCGGCTGCTGGCACGGAGTTAGCCGGTGCTTCTTCTGTCGCTAACGTCAAATAATGCAGCTATTAACTACACTACCTTCCTCACGACTGAAAGTGCTTTACAACCCGAAGGCCTTCTTCACACACGCGGCATGGCTGCATCAGGCTTGCGCCCATTGTGCAATATTCCCCACTGCTGCCTCCCGTAGGAGTCTGGACCGTGTCTCAGTTCCAGTGTGGCTGATCATCCTCTCAGACCAGCTAGGGATCGTCGCCTTGGTGAGCCCTTACCTCACCAACTAGCTAATCCCACCTAGGCATATCCTGACGCGAGAGGCCCGAAGGTCCCCCTCTTTGGCCCGTAGGCATCATGCGGTATTAGCCATCGTTTCCAATGGTTATCCCCCACATCAGGGCAATTTCCTAGGCATTACTCACCCGTCCGCCGCTCGACGCCGTTATCGTTCCCCGAAGGTTCAGATAACTCGTTTCCGCTCGACTTGCATGTGTTAGGCCTGCCGCCAGCGTTCAATCTGAGCCATGATCAAACTCTTCAATTTAAGATTTTGTTCGGCTCAATGAATACTGAACATT
>NZ_JAWOUH010000062.1:0-1504 GCF_033339295.1 Vibrio sp. 704
GGCTGAAATTGATTCTAAACAGAATCTCAAATCGCTGTTAATCGTCGATTCTGCGGTTCGCATCGTTTGTTATGGACATACCGTCAGCTTTCATGCTCTAACGGAGAACGGCAAAAACCTACTGACGCATTTGAATCAAAACGTACGTGGCGAAGTCGCAAGCCAATTTGACGGCGAAACACTGACTTTAGAATTCATCCAACCATGCGATACGATTGATGAAGATTCTCGTCTACGAGAAGCCTCTTCTTTTGATGCGCTTCGTTTGGTACAGCACAGTTTTGATCTTTCTTCGCAAGACAAACATGCCATTTTCCTTGGTGGCCTATTTGCGTATGACTTGGTGGCGAACTTCGAACCATTAGGAGACACGGTAGCAACAAACCAGTGTCCGGATTACGTCTTCTATGTTGCGGAAACATTGCTGGTTGTAGATCACCAAACAGAATCCTGCCAACTGCAAGCAACATTGTTCGTTGACGGCTCGCAAAAAGCAGCGCTAGAAAGTCGAATCGAAGATATCCGAGCTCAATGCACATCGCCAAAGCGTCTTCCAGACGCAACGCAAGTGGCCAATATCACAGCTCAACCAAGCGTTTCGGATCAAGATTTCTGTCAAATCGTCCGTGATCTAAAAGAATTCGTGGTAAAAGGCGATATTTTCCAAGTGGTTCCTTCTCGTCGATTCACATTGCCTTGCCCTTCTCCGTTGGCAGCTTACAAAGAGCTAAAGCAAAGCAACCCAAGCCCTTACATGTTCTACATGCAAGATGAGCTGTTCACTTTGTTTGGTGCGTCTCCAGAAAGTGCCTTGAAGTATGAAACCGACACCAACCAAATAGAAATCTACCCAATTGCTGGGACTCGCCGTCGCGGTAAACGTCCAAATGGCGAAATCGACTTTGATTTAGATAGCCGTATTGAACTTGAACTACGTAGCGACAAAAAAGAGAACGCTGAACATATGATGTTGGTAGACCTAGCTCGTAATGATGTAGCGCGCATCTCGCAAGCTGGTACTCGTCATGTTGCCGATCTCCTCAAAGTCGACCGCTATAGCCATGTTATGCACTTGGTGTCCCGCGTGGTTGGCCAGTTGCGCGATGACCTTGATGCTTTGCACGCTTACCAAGCTTGTATGAACATGGTCACGTTGACTGGGGCGCCAAAGATTCGTGCAATGCAACTGATTCGCGATGTCGAAGGTGCTCGTCGTGGCAGCTATGGCGGAGCGGTAGGCTACCTGACAGGAGAAGGCACGCTCGACACTTGTATCGTGATTCGCTCGGCTTACGTGGAAAACGGCATTGCTCAAGTACAAGCAGGTGCAGGCGTGGTATTCGATTCTGACCCTCAAGCGGAAGCCGATGAAACACGCGGAAAAGCTCAAGCGGTTATCTCTGCTATTCAAGCAGCGCATTCTCAACCTGCGAACAAGGAGTAGCAGACATGGCGAACATCGTATTCATCGATAACTTTGACTCGTTCACCTATAACCTTGTGT
>NZ_JAWOUH010000063.1:0-1502 GCF_033339295.1 Vibrio sp. 704
CATAACCTTGCTGAGCTTTCTGAAGCGGGTATGTTCCGTGAAGATTTGTATTATCGCCTCAATGTACTGACGCTAAGCATTCCTCCACTGCGCAAGCGCTCGAATGATGTGGCACCTTTGCTAGATTTGTTCGTGACAAAACACGCGCAGCAGCTGGGTATCGATAAGCCGGGGCTGGATGACGGTTTGGTTGATGCTCTGGCCAGCTACCAATGGCCGGGTAACATGCGTCAGCTAGATAATATGGTGTTGCGAGCGCTAACAGAAATGGATGGTCATTTACTGAAAGCCGAACATTTTAATTTGCCACAGCCGCAGTCAGTTGGCGGGGGCAGTGCAACGCTTAATATTGATGGTTCTTTGGACGAGATCATGCGTGATTATGAATCCCAGGTGTTGGAGCGTTTGTACCAGTCGTTCCCGTCAAGCCGTAAGTTAGCGAAGCGTTTGAACGTATCGCATACGTCTATTGCGAATAAGTTACGTGACTATGGGATTCGTAAGAATTAACGCGAGTAATCAAGAAAAGGGAAGTTGTCGTTTGTAATGGAAGATCATAGTTCATCAATCGCCGTTCACAAGTTGGACGGCGACTTGCTTCTACGAACCGCTGAAATCGGTGATGCCGATATGATCGCGGCGTATTTTCAATCTAATCGCGATTATTTGAAGCCATTTGAACCAAAGCGAGAAGAGGCGTTTTTCTCTGTTAATGGTTGGCTCCAAAAACTGATTAAGTTGAATGAGCTCCATCGCATGGGGCTTGGCTACTATTGCTTGCTAATTCATGTTGATACAGGGCGCATGCTAGGAACGATTTCATTCAGCAGTATGAGTCGCTTTCCATTTTATAGCTGTAACGTTGGCTATTCCTTGGCGGAAGAGGCACAAGGTCACGGCTATATGCGTCGTGGGTTAAAAATGGCATGCGACTACATGTTTAACGTGCAAAAAATGCATCGTATCCAAGCCGGCTATATGCCTCATAACAAACGCAGTGAAGCTGTGCTAGAGTTTGTCGGGTTTAGCAAAGAAGGTTACGCAAAAGATTACCTTTTGATCAATGGTGAATGGCAAGATCATGTGCTGACATCATTAACTAACCCTCATTGGCAGCAAGAAGGGCGCTAATATGGTTCGATTAGAAAAGCAGTTAGCATTACTCATTGAACTTGATAAGCTCAAAAGCGTATTGCGTCGTACTCGGGTGAAAAGCGCCGAAGGTCGTCTTGAAAACAGCGGTGAGCACAGTTGGCACGTCGCATTGATGGCAGTATTAATGGAAGAGCACGCAAATGCGCCAGTCGATATCTGTCGAGTGATGAAAATGCTATTGATACATGACGTTGTTGAGATCGACGCAGGCGACACGTTTGTTTATGATACTGCCGCTTCAAAAGAGCAAGCAGAAAAAGAAATAAAAGCCGCTGAACGCTTATTTGGTATGCTACCTACAGATCAAGGGCAAGAATTATTAGCGCTTTGGCAAGAATTTGAAGCCG
>NZ_JAWOUH010000064.1:0-1500 GCF_033339295.1 Vibrio sp. 704
GTTGGAAAAGCAATACAGCAAGAGCAGTCGTTAGCACGACAAAATCGCAGAGGTCGAGGTTTCGGATTTAATCGTTAGTCCATTGGCTAAACGGATGAACTTTGCTAAGGTATTACCTAGTAATACCCTTTAAGTTTAGGACTTGTTATGGCTACTCCAACTTCTATAAAACTCGATGATACTTTGAAAAATCGAGTGCAAAATTTAGCAAACTCTCAACAGCGCACAGCTCATTGGATTATGAAAGAGGCGATCTCTCAGTATGTCGAACGAGAAGAAAAGAAAGAGGCATTTAGACAGGATGCCTTGAACGCTTGGGATGAGTATAAGATGACAGGTTCGCACTTAACGGCTAGCGAAGTTGAAAATTGGTTGGGTTCTTGGGGGAGTGAGGATGAGGTAGAAACGCCTAAATGTCACAAGTGACTTATACCCCGTCAGCCATTCGAGATTTAGACCGAATCAGAGAGTTTTTAAAGGCTAAAGATCCGAGGGCAGCAGCCAGAGCAGGTCTAAAAATTATCAGTAGCATGAGAGAGGTTGCTAAAGCTCCCTCAATTGGAAAACCGATCGAAAATATGCCCCAAGAATTTCGAGACTGGATTATTGAGTTTGGGAAATCTGGTTATGTGGCTAGATATCGTATTTCTGGAGATAAGATTGTGGTTCTTGCAGTTCGTCACCAGAAAGAGGTCGGATTTTAGCAAAGATGCCATCGACAAGATGAATACATAGGAAAAACGCCCTTAGAGGGCGTTTTTTGTTTCAATTGAACAGCGATCTTTTGCCCTGTAAATCGCTCTGAAACCGTCACAAACTTTCAAAGAGGTTTTTGGGGTATCTAGGGTGGTTTTCTCGCTAAAACAGCGTGTAGAGCGTTTTAGAGTGATGGAAGCATGGTTTTCGATGGCTAACTTACGCATTTACCATAATAGGAATAATGAACACCTAGTTTTTATAGGTTTGATACCATTTCTCTCTTAGGTGGATGTCTAGTTTTACTGGTGCAGTTCACTTGCTCGATGACCTGACCGCAGGTCGTCTAGATGGTAGTTATCAAAAGCAACTTCAATCGTTGGCTAAGAAAGCTCTACTGATCCTCGACGATTGGGGGATGGAGAAACTGACTCAAGAACATGCAGGTCACTTGTTAGAAGTGCTTGAAGACCGCTACCAAAACAGCAGCACAATCGTCATCAGTCAACTACCCGTAAAGGAGTGGTACAACATGATCGGCAACGCCACCGTCGCTGACGCTCTCATGGATCGTCTCGTTCACAATAGTCATCGAATAGAACTGGGAGGCGAGTCAATGAGAAAACTGGCGCAATCCGATCACTTAGAGTAAAAATAGGAAGAGAGAAAAACGGCAAGATCAGGTGATCGGAATAAACCGAAACGAGCGATCGCAATCACCGAAATACGCAGCAAGTGTAGTTCTGGTCTCAGAGTATGGGTTGGTTTTGATTTACCATACTTGGCACGTAAGTAAGCTAACAA
>NZ_JAWOUH010000065.1:0-1484 GCF_033339295.1 Vibrio sp. 704
CTTTAGCGATTGAGCATTTGTCTCAAGGGGCTTTGCGTGTTGCCGTTGTTGAACCGTTTAAAGCGCAATCGGATCAGCATCCGGGCTTTGATTCGCGCTCGATTGCTTTGTCTTATGGTACGGTTAACCTGCTGCGTCACTTAGAGTTATGGTCTGCGATTGAACCTTTTTCGACCCCGATTGAACACATCCATGTGTCCGATCGTTCTCATGCGGGAATGACGGACATCACTAAGCACGACGTTGGCGTTGAAGCGTTAGGTTATGTCGTAGAGTTAGCCGATGTTGGTCGTGTTTACCAAGAATTGCTGACTCACAGTACCGCTATCGATTTGTACTGCCCAGACTCCGCGAAGCACATTACCCGAACTCAAGAAAATGTGACGATTGAGCTTGCTAGTGGTGAGTTGCTTAATGCGAAATTACTTGTTGCCGCCGATGGTGCGGTTTCGCAATGTTGTCATCAAATTGGTTTGGAGCTTTCTGAGCATGATTTCGACCAAGTTGCCGTAATTGCCAATATTGTGACTCAAGAGCCGCATCAAGGTCGCGCATTTGAGCGTTTTACTGAAAACGGCCCAGTTGCCCTGCTGCCAATGAGTGATAATCGAATGTCGCTCGTGTGGTGCTTACGCCCTGATGAAGCTCAAATTGTAATGGAATTGTCTGAAAGCGAATTTCTTGAACGGCTTCAGCAAGATTTTGGTTGGCGATTAGGTGCGATGCAAAAAGTGGGGCTCCGTGCGAGCTATCCGTTGTTGCTTCGTCACCGTAAGCAAAATATTTCACACCGTTTTGCGATAGTCGGTAACGCAGCACAAACGCTGCATCCGATTGCTGGGCAGGGCTTCAACTTGGGGATCCGAGACGTGGTCACTCTCGCTGAGGAACTGGTCAAGCAAGGTGAAGATGTTGGGCGTTACCAAGGCCTGATCCGCTTTAGTCAACGCCGAGAAGCAGACCGCAACGAAACCATTTGGCTAACAAGCTCGTTAGTCCATGTTTTTTCGAACGATTTACTCGCGATGCGAATTGGGCGAAATACAGCCTTAGCCGCGATGGATAACCTTTCTATTTTTAAGCAGCCGCTCTTGCGCCATACTCTTGGTTTAGTGAAACGATGATTGACTGCAACAAACTAGGTAACAACCAGTTATTAGGTAATAAATAGCAATGATGCAAAGTGTAGATATCGCCATCATCGGCGGAGGGATGGTTGGGTTGGCGCTTGCCGCCGCATTCAAAGACAGTGACCTGCGTATCGCCGTGATCGAAGGTAACGTGCCAGATGAAACGTTGAATGAACTGCCTGATGTGCGAGTTTCTGCACTGAGCCGCTCAAGTGAAACCATTTTACGTAAGCTAGGAGCTTGGCAGGGTATTGAGCAACGCCGTGCTGCACCTTACTACGGTATGGAAGTGTGGGAGCAAGACAGCTTCGCAAAAATAGAGTTTGATGCACAAAGTATGGCGCAACCTGATTT
>NZ_JAWOUH010000066.1:0-1472 GCF_033339295.1 Vibrio sp. 704
ACAGCGGCGTTGACTTGCTCTGGGCGAACATTCAGTTCTTGAGCAATCATGCGACAGATAGCTTGGCTCATCCGTGTATTCTCTTTTAATTCGGTTTGGATATTGGTTGTGTATAGAACATTGGGGTCATTCATAGAATTTGCAATGTTTTAAATTAGCTTCGCAAAAATTTACCGGGCGCTGGTGGACATCAGTCAGATTTATGTCAAAACTGTAATTAAATTGAGAACTTATAAGTTCTGTTGGCGACTAATTTTATATACCTTGGCTCACACGGATAATCATGATGAAAAAAATGTCTTTGGCTCTGGCACTCTCTAGTGCTCTCCTGATAGCCCCGTTTGGTTGGGCGCAATCCATCTCTGCAACCACGCAAGATCCCATTTATCAACTTGATGATAAGTTAGTTTTAGGGCGGGTCGAAAGTGTGTATTACAGCGAAATTCCTGAGCTAAGTGACGTCCCTTTCATCGGTAAAATTGATACCGGCGCTGACACCACCTCCATGCATGCAGAAAATATTCACGTAAGCAGCAGCAATCCCAAATACAAAAATCTTAAAGATGACAAACTGCTGTGGGCAATTGTCGATGATTTAGGTGGCACGCAAGCCAAATGGGAAGCCAACAGTTTTGAACCTTATCAAGTCACCGTCAGTTTCACGATTCAGCATCCTTATACTGGCAAAGAGATCACGGTAACCGACGATCTTGAGCGCATCAGTGCTATCCGCAGTCGCACCAGCAAAAAACCGATTTTGCGTCCAACCGTAAAAATGCCGATGACGATTGCTGGGCATACGGTAGATACCGTGGTGAACCTTACCTCGCGCAAACAGTTCTCTGCGCCAATCCTGATTGGCAAAACTTACCTAGATGATAACGCGTGGGTGTTTGCTGGGTATGACTACCTGCAAGAACAACCCAACGCGAAAATGATTGGTAAGAAAGAGACGGTAGAAATCGAAGGCATTCCCTACAAAACCAGCGTTTCGACAAGCAGCCGTTACACCAATGTTCACGCTCTCGACATCAAAGTTGATAAAAAAGCCAAGCAAGTGTCGTTTACTTTAGAGGGTGAGAACGGTAAGCGCCATCCTATGACACTGCCATTGGTGCGCATGTTGAAAACCACCAAGAGCGAGCGACCTTTGGTGTATCTGCCTGTCAAGATTGATGAAAACGAAACTCAGCAATGGTTGGTGTACTTACGAGACCGCAGCAAGTTCAGTTCGCAAATCCGTCTGGGTCGAGACGTAGTGAGCCAACATTTCGTGATAGATACCGACAAAGAGAATTTGCTCGGTGGTGTGGAAAAAACCTTTAAGAGTGCACTGAAGTCCAAGCCATTGGTGATTTCACCGGAAGAGGAAGTGAACATTGATGGCTACGTGGTTCCCGCTTATCCAACCTTTACCGTGAAAACGCCATTATTACGCGTGAATGGATTTGAACTGAGTGAAAAGGGCAAAG
>NZ_JAWOUH010000067.1:0-1410 GCF_033339295.1 Vibrio sp. 704
AAGGGGCATCAGAGGTATTTCGTACCCGCACGATGGATGTACTAAAAATCGCATTCCTTTCTTCTGCGGTACTGGAGTTCTTCACTTCTATTTCTATCGCTATTACTGCGGTTTACTTCGGCTTCAGTTACATCGGTGAATTGAACTTTGGTTACTACGGTGCTGGCGTCACCTTGTTTGCTGGCCTGTTCATCCTGATTTTAGCTCCTGAGTTTTACCAACCACTTCGAGATCTCGGCACTTTCTATCACGCGAAGCAACAAGCGGTGGGCGCTGCCGAAAGTATTGTCGAGTTTCTTGAACTAGAGGTAGATCAAGTGAAAGATGGAACTCAATCTCTTGAACAGAACACGCCAATTCAAATCGAAGCTCAAGATTTGGTTGTTTTCAGCCCTGAAGGGAAACAATTGGCTGGCCCTCTGTCATTTTCATTGGAAGCCAATCAAAGCACTGCGCTTGTTGGCCCAAGTGGCGCAGGTAAAACCAGTTTGGTTAATACCATTCTTGGCTTTATGCCATACAAGGGCAGTTTAAAAATTAACGGCCGCGAGTTGTCTCAACTTGATCTATCGACTTGGCGCGAAGCTGTCAGCTGGATTGGTCAAAACCCAATGTTATTGCACGGCAGCATTCGTGATAACGTCACGCTTGGTAAACACGATATTCCAGACGCACAAGTGAATACAGTGCTCAACGATTCTTACGCAGCTGAGTTTGTTGAAATGCATGGCCTGGATTACGCAATCTCTGACCGTTCAGGCGGTTTATCTGTAGGACAAGCTCAACGTCTTGCACTTGCGCGAGCAATGCTACAAAACGGCCGTTTCTGGTTGCTTGACGAACCGACGGCAAGCTTGGATGCGCGCAGTGAAAAACTGGTGATGGAAGGAATTAATAAGTATACCCAATCCACCACTAACTTGATGATCACTCACCAACTTGCACCTTTGCAAAACGTTTCACAAATTCTCGTGATGCAAGATGGTCAAATCGTACAACGTGGCGACTACGCTACCCTAGCCTCACAAGAAGGTTTGTTTAAAGACATGTTAGCTGCCAACCTAGCGCAGCGTGAATCAGACAAGGGGAACCTAGATGCGTGACTTACTCCCTTATCTAAAACTGTATAAAAAACATTGGTTCGGTTTGTCGCTGGGTATGCTATTGGCGTTCCTAACACTTGCTGCATCTGTTGGCTTGCTCACTCTGTCTGGTTGGTTTATCTCCGCAGCAGCAGTGGCTGGTTTAACCGTTGCGCGTGAAACCTTCAACTACATGCTGCCAGGTGCTGGCGTGCGCGGTGCTGCAATGGCACGAACAGCTGGCCGTTGGGGTGAGCGCGTTGTAAGCCACAATGCGACATTTAAGTTGCTAACAGACCTGCGCATCTTCTTCTTCAAGAAACTTGCT
>NZ_JAWOUH010000068.1:0-1408 GCF_033339295.1 Vibrio sp. 704
GAGTTTTCAACCACGTTTAGAGATTTCTCTAGGTCTGCGGATTCATCAACAAAAATGTGACTGATACCAAAACCGCCGATGATCACTGGAATTGTGCTGTTCTCTTTACACATTTTGTGCAGACCCGCTCCACCACGTGGGATGATCATATCAACGTAGTCATCCAGTTTAAGCAGTTGAGAAACCAGCTCGCGATCTGGCTTTTCAATGTACTGTACTGAAGCGGCTGGCAAGTTTGCTTTTGCAAGGGCTGATTGGATAACTTTCACAAGTTCCATGTTAGAGAAAAACGTCTCTTTACCACCGCGTAGGATGCTGGCGTTACCCGTTTTCAGGCACAGTGCGGCAATGTCGATAGTCACATTTGGACGCGCTTCATAAATCACACCCACAACACCAAGTGGTACACGGCGGCGAGAGAGAGACATGCCGGTTTCTAGCACTTTACTGTCGATTTCGCTGCCCACAGGATCGTTTAGGCTGATCACATTGCGAACATCATTTGCAATGCCCGTTAAGCGTTCTTCATTCAACAGTAGACGGTCTAACAGCGCATCGGTCAGACCAGCTTCGCGACCAAGTTCGATGTCTTTTGCGTTTGCTGCCAAAATAGCAGCAGAGTTTGCTTCTAGCTCATCTGCGATGATCGCTAGAGCTTGGTTCTTTTGAGCAGTTGACGCTGTCGCCAATTCGAAAGCTGCATCTTTAGCAGCTTTACCCATATTCGTTAAATCCACGTTGCTTCCCTCAATTTCTATTCTTGAATGACGACAAGATCATCGCGATGAATCACTTCTGAGCCGTAGTCATGACCCAAAATAGAGATGATGTCTTTACTGTGTTTGCCAGTAATTTTTGCCAAGTCTTCACTTGAGTAGGCGCTAATACCACGCGCAACCAGTTTGCCATGAGAATTTGTTACGCGAGCAACTTCACCACGGGCAAAATCACCGCTCACCTTGATGACCCCTTTTGCTAGCAAGCTGCTGCCTTTACCAACAACCGCATTTACCGCACCATCATCGATGATAATGTCACCCGATGCTGCAGGACCTGCGAGGATCCAACGCTTACGGTTTTCCAATGCTTCTGAACAAGGTAGGAAACGCGTACCTTGAGGCTCCGTGCTCAACGAGTCAAAAATTACGTTTGGCGCGCTACCTGCTGCGATAATAACTTCAATACCCGCGCGACGTGCGATGTCGGCTGCTTGAAGTTTCGTCGCCATACCACCCGTACCGAGTGTTGTACCGCTGCCGCCAGCAATTTTACGCAACGTGTCATCAATGGTTTTAACTTCTTTGATCAGCTCTGCATTCGGATCTTTTCGTGGGTCAGCAGTAAACAGACCTTTTTGGTCTGTCAGTAGCAATAACTTATCTGCACCACACAAAATACCCACTAAAGC
>NZ_JAWOUH010000069.1:0-1402 GCF_033339295.1 Vibrio sp. 704
GTGCTCAGCTTTCCTTTCCAGCTACGCTTTTTGCTGGCTCGCCATCCCCAGCTGATGGGCCAGGTCTTGAGTATCGTCTATCGTACACTCTCAACTCATCTGATCAAAAAAGCCGGTTACACCAAAGCCTCTGCACAAACTGGCTCAGTGACTCTTATCCAACGCTTTGGCTCCGCGCTAAATCTCAATGTCCACTACCACATGCTGTTTCTCGATGGTGTCTATGCCGAAGATGACTATGGCAAGCAACGCTTCCATCGTGTCAAGGCACCCACTTACGATGAGCTGAATACGCTCGCTCACACCCTCAGCCATCGCATCGCTCGCTGCATGGAAAAGCGTGGGATTTTGGAGCGTGATGCCGAGAATACGTGGTTGACACTGGAAGAGGGCGAAGACGATACGCTGACTCAATTACATGGTGCTTCGGTTACGTATCGCATTGCCGTCGGCCCCCAGCAAGGGCGCAAAGTCTTCACCCTGCAAACCTTGCCAGGGCGTGAGGATAAAGCCGACTCAAGCAGTCGAGTAGCCAACCATGCTGGTTTCTCGCTACACGCCGGTGTGATGGCCGAAGCGCATCAGCGGGATAAGCTTGAGCGCTTGTGTCGCTACATTAGTCGGCCAGCGGTTTCAGAAAAACGTCTGGCATTAACCGCCAATGGGCAGGTGCGTTACGAGCTCAAAACTCCGTACCGCAATGGCACCACCCATGTGATCTTCGAGCCGCTGGACTTCATCGCCAAACTCGCTGCGTTGGTACCTAAGCCGCGAGTCAACCTCACACGCTTCCACGGCGTCTTTGCACCGAACAGCAAACACCGAGTTCAAGTAACACCCGCCAAGCGGGGCAAGAAGCCCGACAAATCGGAAGGTCTCGATACTAACTGGCGTGACAAGAGTCCTGCAGAGCGCCACCGCGCCATGACCTGGATGCAACGCCTCAAGCGAGTCTTCAATATTGATATTGAAGTCTGCGAACACTGCGGCGGTCACGTCAAAGTGATTGCCAGCATCGAAGATCCGAAGGTCATTGAGCAGATTCTCAAGCATCTGAAACAGAAAACAGCCAAGGCGAATGCCGCCAAGCAGCGTGAGCTGCCACCAGAACGAGCGCCGCCACTGACTCCCAGCCTGTTCGATCCATCACAGAGTCGTCTCTTTGACTGACGACCCCAAATCCAACACTGCTCAACACTGCCAACTTTTAAACGGGGCGGTGGGGCAGTTTGTATCTCTCGAGCTATCAGGCTAGAGATTTTACCGCCAAATCGAACCTTATTAGAGCGGTTTAGGCTGGACCGGCAGTTAAAATTGGGGCTTGAGCGGTAAACGAGTGAGGGAATTTCAGGTAAGATACTTCGGATGAGGAGCAAAAAGGTGGTTTATACTTCCTATACCC
>NZ_JAWOUH010000070.1:0-1402 GCF_033339295.1 Vibrio sp. 704
CTTCGGTATTGCGTTGCTCACCCCTTAACAGGGCGTTAGAGCACTCCTAGTAAAGTAACATAGAGTTAACAAAATAATGTTAGATAAATTAGTTGGTAAGGTTATTAATTTCAAAGCGGTCACTAAAACCAAGGTACAGTTTGAATTAAGTGAAAATAATTGTGTAATCGAACTTCAAGTATCTGATGCTTGGGTTATTAATCGTAATGATGAAGTTACTGTTGTCGGCGAGCGGGACTCAAAAACAGGTAAGTTTATTGCCTATGCTTACAATAACCACACAAAGGGAGTATTTGGTAAGTATGATGCCCAAGTAGTAGGTGGATGGTTGTTTGTTGTTATTGGGCTATTCTTTTTTTGGGCTATTTTTCCACTGTTCTTACATGTTCCTGCAGGAATCAAACAGATTTCGCTTGGGAAAAAAGTTAACGAAGCTTTTGACTTGGTGACACAGAGCAAAGTGCTCTAACAAAGCATTTAAGAGTGATTCGCAACGCGTGACTCTGTAACGAAAATCACCTCCCCCTATTGATTAATGTATACCAATTTCATAGAACCACTTGAAGATGTATACATTAATCAGAATCCAAATTTATGCCTGAGCCACACTCAAAATCGGTGTCTATTATTCCTATTATGTTAAACGGGCGAGTTAGCTATCAAAAACAGCCCTTAGAACGCCATCAGAGGCTCTAGGCACGTTTTTAAGCACTTACTATGCCCTACTGACCCAGAAATCGGGCTGAAAGTTTGTGACGCTTTTCAGGCGATTTACAGGGCAAAGATGGCGCTGTTCGTTTGAAACAAAAAACGCCCTCTAAGGGGCGTTTTTCTAGGTTTTATCAAAAAATTAAGTAATTTAAAGATGCAACATTGGGTTCATCTGTTGGTGCAAGATCCGGATAACAAAGATATCGAACTCTCGAACTCGATAAAAAATGGCGTGTTTCTGATGATCATGACGACGTACGCCAGAACGAAGTTCGGAACAATCTCGACCAATGAATGGTGCCTCTGACAGAGTTTGTAAACATTGTTCCATTTCATCGGTGTAGTTGTCGGCTTGCTCTGCGCCAAAATTTAAAAAGGTATATTCGTAGATATCCCCAAAATCGTCTGCTGCTTTTTGGGAAAGTTTATACATGCAGCTTGGCCTTTCTTCTTGCTGCCACTTCTTTTAATGACAAGGAACACTCTCCGCTCGCCTCACCCTCATCGAGCGCTTTTCGCAGTAAGTCTTGTTGATTCTCTTGTTGTTCGAGTAGTCGCAATGCACTTCTCATCACTTCACTTGTTGAGCCATAACGACCTGTTGCGATCATTCTTTCGATAAAACAATCAAGAGATTCTCCGATTGTGACGCTTGTTGTTCTAGCCATAAAATCACCATGTGTTAATTATT
>NZ_JAWOUH010000071.1:0-1395 GCF_033339295.1 Vibrio sp. 704
ATCACCGCGGCATCAAATTCTCCCTCCAACAGATAACCTTGACCTAACTGAAACCAAAGCTCATCGTTATTAGGCTCTTGTTTTAACTGTTGCTGTATTTCATCCATGATGTCTCGCGAGGTCATCATTCGAGCTATCTCCGCTTGGATAGGTTGCGGTGGGGTTTGCTTCAACAATAAGTAGCCAGCGCTAGTGAGTGCTAACACCATCAAACAACAGCCAACCCACGGCGTAGGCTTAACTTTAGAAGCGCTAAGTGACAAAACGACGATAAAAGGCCCCATCAAAGTGATGGCAATGAAGAACCATAAAGACATAGCGATACCCGTGAGTAAACATAAGCTTAGTGTACTGGTTTGATTGAGAGATTGCGTTGATGAAGATACAAAAAAGCCGAGCATCTTGCTCGGCTTTCATATTTAGCGATGAAGGAGAAGATTACTCTTCTTTGCCCTCTTCCGCGTCGTCTGCTGCTGGCGCTTCAGGAGCTTGCTGTTCTGCATTCGCTTCTGTTGTTTCTGCTTCTTCGCCTTCTGGCAATTCCACATCTTCAACTTCATCGATACGTTGTAGACCAACAACTGACTCATCTTCTGCTGTACGGATCAGCGTTACACCTTGAGTGTTACGGCCTACTTGGCTAACTTCTGCTACACGGGTACGAACCAGAGTACCAGCGTCGGTGATCATCATCATCTCGTCGCCTTCTTCTACTTGCACTGCGCCAACTACTGGGCCATTACGCTCAGAAACCTTGATAGACACAACGCCCTGAGTTGCACGACCTTTCGTTGGGTATTCAGCCAGCTCGGTACGTTTACCGTAACCGTTTTGAGTAACCGTTAGGATGTCGCCTTCGTTAGACGGAACGATCAGTGAAACCACTTGGTCGTCGTCAGCCAGCTTCATACCACGGACACCTGCCGCTGTACGACCCATTGCACGTACTTTGTCCTCGCTAAAGCGAACAACTTTACCTGCTTTAAAGAACAACATGATGTCGCTTGAACCCGTTGTGATATCAACGCCGATTAGAGAATCGTCATCACGTAGGTTCACCGCAATTAGACCGTTTGAACGTACGTTCGCAAACTGGTCTAGAGAAGTCTTCTTAACGGTACCGTCGCCAGTTGCCATGAAGATGAACTTGTCTGCTGAGAACTCATCAACCGGAAGAATTGCAGTGATACGCTCACCATCTTCTAGTGGAAGGATGTTCACGATCGGTTTACCACGTGCAGTACGGCTCGCTAGTGGCAATTGGTAAACTTTCAGACGGTAAGTCTTACCGCGAGTAGAGAAACATAGAATGTTGTCGTGGGTATTCGCCACTAGAAGACGTTCAATGTAGTCTTCATCTTTCATTCGAGTTGCACTCTTACCTTTACCACCACG
>NZ_JAWOUH010000072.1:0-1394 GCF_033339295.1 Vibrio sp. 704
GATGGAGATTCAACGCCATCTCTACCACCTCTTTAAACGTCATCAAAAATGTTTCATCGTCTGTTCCTTTTGCTAACGGAACATCCAAATCAGACGGTGGTTTTCTCGCAGGAAAGTTTTTATCGCAATGAAAAGAGAGCGTCACGATGTCCGGCTCTTCTTGGCACAAGGTGGCGGTTCCATCACCATGATGAACATCACTATCAATAATTAAAATCTTATCAACGTGCTCGTTATCCAACATGTGTTTAGCCGCAATCACTAAATCGTTGAACAAACAGAATCCACTACCAAAATCTTTGTGAGCATGGTGGTAACCACCACTTAAGTGCAGTGCGATACCGTGTTCAAGCGCTTTTTCGGCTGTCAGAAGCGTACCAGCCGCTGACGTCAGTGTTCGATTGATCAGAGCTTCACTCCAAGGAAAGCCTATTCGACGCATTTTAGCTGCTGGCATATTACCTTGTGCCAGTAAGTCAACATACTCCGCATCATGCACGCGCTTGATCGCTTCAATTGACAGCGCTTGTGGTTCAAAAAACTGCACCCACTCAGCTTGCACATCGCGACGTACCTCTTCATAGAGATATTGATACTTCATGATTGGGTAACGGTGCCCTTCGGGCAATTCAAGTTTTGAGTATATAGGGTGGTATATCAGTGGCAACATGAGACATTCTTTTCATACAACGTTGTGAAATATTACCAACTACAAAGGTTGAATAGAAATTAATTTAATTGATAATGATTTTCATTAAAAATCAAATTTCATACTCCAACGATGAAGAAAACGACATTTACGGTCCTAGGCGCTTTATTTGGTTCCTTCTGTGCTATCTCTGTATTTATATCCCTGTTGTTTAGTGCATGGTGGTTAGTTGATTTTGTCGCACTCAGCTAACACAATAGTTCGATAACGAGTCTTACCAGAGAGTTAAAAATGGCCCATAGTGTTTTTATCACAGGCGCAAATCGTGGTATTGGTTTGAGTCTGACAGAGCTTTATCTTGAACGCGGGTGGAACGTCCTCGCTACTAGCCGTAACGTCACAGACAGTGACGAACTACAAGCTTTGAGAGCACGTTACTCCTCTTTGAGCTTGCATGAACTGGATGTTACTGATTACGCAAAAATCGCGTTACTTGCTCAGAGCCTGCCACCTATCGACCTTTTGATTAACAACGCTGGTTACTACGGCCCTAAAGGTTATGGGTTTGGAAACACCGATGTGGATGAATGGCGTAAAGTACTTGAGATTAATACGATAGCGCCACTTAAACTGGTCGAAACGCTCTATCCACAACTGCAACAAGGACAGTTGAAAAAAATCGCCTGCATCTCTTCAAAAGTCGGGAGTATGACGGAGAATACATCGGGTGGCGGCTATATTTATC
>NZ_JAWOUH010000073.1:0-1380 GCF_033339295.1 Vibrio sp. 704
GCATATTCATTAAGGGAATAGCCGATTGCTCTAGAGCCTTGTCTCCATCAGATTCAGGAATCCACTTCGGTACATCGGTAGGTTTACCGCTTTCATCTACGGCTACCATAATCACGATACAGTGCGTAGTTAAACGATTTTTCATCTGTTTTGGATCGCTAGCTTGAACATCAATGGCGATGTGCATTGAGCTTCGACGGGTGTAAATGACTTTCGCGCTGACTTCCACAAGGTTGCCAACATGAATAGGCGCAACAAAACGAATCCCACCCGCGTAGGCAGTAATGCAGTATTTTCCACTCCAAGCGGCACTGCATGCATAAGCGGCTAAGTCGATCCATTTCATTACAGCGCCGCCGTGAACCTTTCCGCCAAAATTAACGTCGCTAGGTTCTGCTAAAAAACGAAGGGTAATATCTCTTTGACCACTGCTCATCTGTCATTCCTTTGTGAGTTATTGTTCTGACAATGTAGCAGCAAGCGTTTGTGACGGGAATAGGGCGAGCAACAAAACATTAACTTTTGTTTGAGGTGTTGATACCAAAAAGCCACGGCTCTACTCCGTGGCTTTTCTCTTTGTTGTTAGGCGGAAGTTGATGGTAGCTCTTGGCCAGCAAGAGTTTGCTTCTTACGTACTTTTATCTGCGACAGAATCACGCCGGAGATAACCATCAAGCCGCCGATAATATGGTACACGTGAATCTCTTCACCGAGCAGTGTTGACGCTAAGGCGACAGAGACCACAGGCATTAAGTTCATGAACATGGCGCTGGAGTCTGCACCAATCAAATCTATTGCTTTTACCCACATCAATGGAGCGAAAATAGACGCTGCGATACCAGCATAAGCGATCAGTGGAAGCGCCTCTTGGCTAGGAAGCAGTTGTTCGCTTGAAAGCCACAGTGGAGTCAGCATGATGACAGAGAAGAAGCCTTGCATGTAAACCAATGTTAGGCTGTTAAATGGCATCTTCCAACGTTTTAAAAGCACACAATATGCGGCATAAACTAACGCGGCCAGTAACATTAAGCTGTCGCCTTGCGTCATATCTTGATGCAAGAAGTAGGTGACGTCACCGTGCCCAAGCATAAATGCTAAACTACCAAGTGAAATTGCCCCACCGACAATGCTCAACATAGAAACCGATTTACCCAATAGAGGAACGCTTAAAAACACGCTGATCAAAGGCACTAATGACGTAATCAACGCCATGTTTGAAGCCGTTGTAGTTAAGCCTGCGTAGTAGCCTAACGACTGGTTAAGTACCATGCCGAGTAGGGCTAAAAATGCCAGTTTAGTCAGGTATGGGCGAATCACATGACGCTGTTTGATTACGGCTGGCAAGCAAAATGGCGTTAGAAGAACCATCGCAACAAACCA
>NZ_JAWOUH010000074.1:0-1378 GCF_033339295.1 Vibrio sp. 704
ATGCCTGTGGTGGGGAAAGAAGAAGATGCCGTTGACAATTTCGCCACTATTTTACTGATCGACTATTTAGACGATGGCGTCGATATGGCGATCAGTGCCGCCGACATGTTTGCGTTTGAGTCCGATGACAGACCCGACTATTACGATTTTGGCGAGTACATTGACGAACACAGTTTTGACCTGCAGCGTTACTTCTCCACTTTGTGCTTGGTGTATGGCAGCGATCCTGAACAGTACAAATCGTTACTCGACGAAGTTGAAAAAGACTACCTTCGAGATCGCAAAGACTTCTGCCAATACAATTACGAAAACATTCGCACTAACTGGCAGCACTACCTGCAGCACAATGAACCCAAAGAAGCATCGCCACGTAAAAGCAGCGAGAAACCATCAAGCAGCCCCAATGCAATGACGAATTGATATGACTAAACTGACTATTTTCTACGACGGCACTTGCCCACTGTGCGCCAAAGAGATGAAGGCATTACGCCAACACGATCATGAGCAAGAGATAAACACCGTTGATATTTACAGCGACGCTTTTTCGGCCTACCCGCAAATCGACCCTGATCGCGCCAACACCATTCTGCATGCCTTGGACAACCACGGAAATTTACTCTTCGGGCTGGATGTGACCTACCGAGCTTGGCAACTTGTTGGACGAGGTTGGTTGTATGCACCGCTGCGCTGGCCACTCATCAGACCTGTTTCGGACTGGCTTTATCTGCGCTTCGCCCAAAATAGGTATCGCATCTCATATTGGTTAACGGGCACTTCTCGTTGTAATTCTGGCCGCTGCTCTCGGTAATTGTGATCACGCTTGAAAATGTTAATACGCTCGCGATAAATCGTGCATTTCCAGTACTTCTCTCCTACTAAGTCGGTTAATCTGCAATCACTACAAAAATAAATAGCCATATGTTTATCCGGCAAATCGATTGAATTTTGCCTTTTCGTAACGCTGCGCCGAGAAGTAAGGAAGTCTCTATGAATCTAACCATAAGAAAGCGACTGTATATTCTTTCCATCATTCCAGTACTCACCATTGCACTAGGTATGATGTGGTTCACCTACCTGCAAACTAACGCTTATAACCAACAGCAAATTGATCAGACCCACACCACCATGATGGCGATGAAAAAAGCCGAGCTGAAAAACTATGTTCAGATGGCTCGCTCAGCGATTGAACCGCTACTCAAGAGAAATGCGACATTAGAAGAAGCTCTTCCCGTTTTACGAGAGCTGGAATTTGGTGAAACGGGCTACATCTTCGGTTACAACTCCAAAGGCGTCCGTGTTGTGGTCGGCAAGAACGACAAAGGCATCGGTGAGAACTTCTATAACCTGCAAGACAAGAAAGGTAATTACCTGATTCAAG
>NZ_JAWOUH010000075.1:0-1372 GCF_033339295.1 Vibrio sp. 704
TTGATGTGATGGACGCACTTCCCTTCTAGCACCGTTGTACCAAACTAATGGTGCAACCAGTAAGAGCAGGAGTAATCATCATGTCTATTAAAGTTGTCGGTATCGATATAGCCAAAAACCTCTTTCAAGTATGCGTGTTGAGTTCTGATGGACAAATCTTGTCAAACCGAAAGGTAAAGCGTGACAAGCTTCTTGATACAGTCCGTCAATTACCAGAGAAAACGGCTATTGCGATGGAATCATGCGCAACTTCGCATCATTGGGGCAGAATATTTCAAGAGCTTGGACATAGCGTAGCTCTTATCCCAGCTCAGCACGTAAAGCCATTTGTTGGGCGACAAAAGAATGATGCTAATGATGCGAGAGCAATTTGCGAAGCATTTTCTAGGCCTGATATTCATTTTGTTCCTGTTAAGTCTGTTGAGCAACAAGACCTCAAAGCAATACGCAGTGTCCGTAAACGCTTGGTGGAGAACAGAACTGCCTTGTCGAACCAGATCAGAGGACTCGCCGCTGAATACGGAGTGGTTTTCCCTTTGTCTATTAAAGCTTTGCGAAGTCATTTACCGATAGCTCTTGAAGATGCAGAGAATGATCTTTCCCCAGTAATGAGGAACTTACTGCAAACTTTATACTGTGACTTTGTCAGCCTTAGCGAAGAGATAGATGAAATGACCCAAAGTGTCACCATGTTGAGTCAGCAAAATCCAAGGTATGAGGCTATTCGGAATATTCCTGGTTTTGGTCCGATTTTGACAGCGGCACTGATTAGTGAGGTAGGTACTGGACACCAATTCCAAAATGGTCGCCAGTTCTCAGCATGGTGTGGCCTGGTTCCAAAACAAAATAGTACAGGTGGAAAAAGTTGTCTCGGCTCTCTATCGAAGAATGGTAATCGCGAATTAAGAGCATTACTTATTCACGGCGCTCGCGCAGTGGTTCGGTGTGGAGCTAACAAAGTGGATTCTATGGGAGCATGGTTGAGAGGACTCATTGCACGCCGAGGCAAAGCAAAAGCGATTGTCGCTCTTGCAAACAAGCTCGGTCGGGTAGCATGGCACATCTTGATGAAAAATAGTGAATACGATATTAATCAGGCCTTTAAGCCTGTTTGATAAAAAATAGCAAGTTCTAAGGAGTTATCCTAGAGAAGCAACTGAGTTTGCAATAGCTGATGAATAAACGGTGAACCATCCTTACTACACTCTGATAACGCAACATGGTTATTGAAACCGAGGCTTTGAAAAGACAGTGAGGGGCGGATTACATCATGGCGCAGGTTTATTATCGACCTAGAAAGACGTCGGATATATGTTAGCGACCGTATCATTCAATTAGCCATTGCATCCTGAGGTGCGTCCATATATGTTGC
>NZ_JAWOUH010000076.1:0-1371 GCF_033339295.1 Vibrio sp. 704
CGATGATTATAGTAAAGTGGTGCGTAAAAACTCCGATGCTTTGATCGCGCGTTGGAAGTATTTCTGGCAGTCTTTGAACGCATTTGTTGTGGCATTTGCTCTATACGCTTATGGTAAAGACACAGCAGCGACGCAGCTTGTCGTGCCATTCTTTAAAGATGTGATGCCACAGCTTGGTCTGATGTACATCATTCTGACTTACTTCGTGATTGTTGGCACCAGTAATGCGGTAAACCTCACTGATGGTTTAGATGGTTTGGCTATCATGCCGACGGTACTGGTTGCTGCAGGCTTTGCCGTTATCGCTTGGGCGACTGGTAACGTTAACTTTTCTGAATATCTGCACATCCCATATCTACCGCACGCCTCTGAGCTTGTTGTGGTATGTACGGCGATTGTGGGCGCGGGTCTTGGGTTCTTATGGTTCAACACCTATCCAGCACAAGTATTTATGGGTGACGTAGGCTCTCTTGCGCTAGGTGGTGCACTAGGCACTATCGCTGTTTTGGTGCGTCAAGAATTGGTGCTGGTTATCATGGGCGGTGTATTTGTAATGGAAACACTGTCTGTAATCCTCCAAGTCGGTTCATACAAGCTGCGCGGTCAACGCATTTTCCGCATGGCACCAATTCATCATCACTACGAATTAAAAGGTTGGCCAGAGCCTCGCGTAATCGTGCGTTTCTGGATAATTTCTATGGTTCTTGTTCTGATTGGTCTTGCGACATTGAAAGTGCGTTAAACGCACTTTCCAAGAACAAGCAATACAGTGTGATCACATATGGAACGTTGGCAAAACATACATAACGTTGTCGTCGTAGGGCTCGGTATTACCGGGCTCTCTGTCGTTAAACACCTCCGAAAAACTCAGCCGCAATTGACGGTTAAAGTTATTGATACGCGTGACAATCCGCCAGGCGCCGAGCGTCTGCCTGAACAGGTTGAACTACACCGTGGTGGTTGGAACACCCAGTGGCTTGCAGAAGCTGACTTGGTGGTGACCAACCCTGGTATTGCGTTAGCGACACCAGAGATACAAACGGTGCTAGCGAAAGGCACGCCTGTCGTGGGGGACATCGAGTTGTTTGCTTGGGCTGTGAATAAACCAGTGGTGGCCATCACTGGTTCAAACGGCAAGAGCACGGTGACAGATTTAACTGGTGTGATGGCAAAAGCGGCAGGATTGACGGTGGGTGTCGGCGGTAACATTGGCGTGCCTGCACTGGAGCTGCTTGAGCAAGATGCAGATTTGTATGTACTGGAACTGTCAAGTTTTCAGTTGGAAACGACGTCGAGTTTGAAACTTAAAGCAGCGGCATTTCTTAACCTTTCCGAAGATCATATGGATCGCTACGAAGGTATGGCAGATTA
>NZ_JAWOUH010000077.1:0-1347 GCF_033339295.1 Vibrio sp. 704
TACAAAGAAATATTACTAAAGGAAGGTATTGTCGCTGAAAATAACACCATAAATCATCAAGAAATTGTAAAGACCCTAAAGCAGATGAAAAAAGAGCTGCCTTTTGGGGCCAAGCGAGTGGCAATTTCTGTTCCAGACAACTCAGTTATTAGCAAGAAACTGCAAATCGAACAAAGCCTTGATGAGAGCGAAATCGAGTTTGCGGTGGTACAAGCTTTTTCTCATCAATCTCCTTTTCCTGTGGAAGAACTGAGTTTGGATTTCGTACGCCTTCGTGCGGAAGAAGGGATGCGTGGAACGGACAGTTATCAAGTATTCGCTACGCGCAAAGATGTGGTTGAAAGCCGAGTTGAAGCGTTACAACAGTCTGGTTTAAAGCCTGTGTTGGTTGACGTGCACTCTCAAAGCCTAGGTCATATCTGGAAGCTTGCCGCAGAGCGTTTTCCTGAAAAAAACAAATACTGTTTGTTAGACATCGGCTCGCTAGCGAGTTCATTCACCATGTTTACCGAGCAAGGCGAACTGTTTCATAAGGAGTTTGCGTGCGGTACTCGTATCTCAATGGGGACGTCACAAGAAGACTTACTCTCTGATGATGCTCAAGCCAAAACGGAACAGTTCAATCGTCAAGTGGTTGAGCGCGTAAAACGTCAAATGCAGCTCTATACCTCGATCAACGGTTCGCAAAACATCAAAGGCATTTGGTTATCGGGCGAGGGGGCATCGACGCCAATGTTGGCAGAAGAGCTCTCGCATCAGTTGGCATTGGAGTGCGAGTTGCTAAACCCACTCGGACTGTTTGAAATGAAAGTGTCGAAACGCAAGCGCCGAGCGGCCGATTGGCAACATTTTTCGACGGCTGCAGGGCTGGCGGTGCGTGGCATTCATTGGTTAGGAGGTGTGCGTGCTGTATCGCATTAACTTATTGCCTTGGCGCGAAAATCAAAGGGAAGAGCATCGTCGTCGATTTGTCGGTTTAGTGGTATTGGGAGTCATGGTGGCGTTGGGGATTCAGTGGGGCGTTGGCAAATATTATGAGTACCAACAAGATCTTCAACAAGAGCGACTCGACTATCTAACAACGTACATTTCCGATCTAGATAAGCGGATAGAAGCGATGAAGATCGCGGAGCTTGAACACAGCAAAATCTTGGAACGCTTGAAAGTTGTGGAAGCGTTGCAAAATGGTCGGAATAAAACCACTGATTTTATGAACCTCATGCCTGCTGTTATTCCAGAAGGCGTGTATGTCGACAAGATCAAAATGAACGATCTAGAAATTGAAATCTCAGGTATTTCAGACAGTACACCTCGGCTAGCAACCATGCTCGATAACATGGAACGTTC
>NZ_JAWOUH010000078.1:0-1334 GCF_033339295.1 Vibrio sp. 704
ACTGAGAGATCCCCTCATAATTTCCCCAAAACGTAACCATGTGTGAATAGATTTTGAGTAAGCAGGGTTGCAGCCACGAGTGAGTCTTCCCTTGTTATTGTGTAGCCAGAATGCCGCAAAACTTCCATGCCTAAGCGAACTGTTGAGAGTACGTTTCGATTTCTGACTGTGTTAGCCTGGAAGTGCTTGTCCCAACCTTGTTTCTGAGCATGAACGCCCGCAAGCCAACATGTTAGTTGAAGCATCAGGGCGATTAGCAGCATGATATCAAAACGCTCTGAGCTGCTCGTTCGGCTATGGCGTAGGCCTAGTCCGTAGGCAGGACTTTTCAAGTCTCGGAAGGTTTCTTCAATCTGCATTCGCTTCGAATAGATATTAACAAGTTGTTTGGGTGTTCGAATTTCAACAGGTAAGTTAGTTGCTAGAATCCATGGCTCCTTTGCCGACGCTGAGTAGATTTTAGGTGACGGGTGGTGACAATGAGTCCGTGTCGAGCGCTGATTTTTTCGGCCTTTAGAGCGAGATTTATACAATAGAATTTGGCATGAGATTGGATTGCTTTTAGTCAGCCTCTTATAGCCTAAAGTCTTTGAGTGACTAGATGACATATCATGTAAGTTGCTGATAGGTTTCCAGTTTTCCGCTCCTAGGTCTGCATATTGTACTTTTCCTCTTACTCGACTTAACCAGTACCAACCCAGCTTCTCAACGGATTTATACCATGGCACTTTAAAGCCAGCATCACTGACAATGAGCGGTGTGGTGTTACTCGGTAGAATGCTCGCAAGGTCGGCTAGAAATTGGTCATGAGCTTTCTTTGAACATTGCTCTGAAAGCGGGAACGCTTTCTCATAAAGAGTAACAGAACGACCGTGTAGTGCGACTGAAGCTCGCAATACCATAAGCCGTTTTTGCTCACGGATATCAGACCAGTCAACAAGTACAATGGGCATCGTATTGCCCGAACAGATAAAGCTAGCATGCCAACGGTATACAGCGAGTCGCTCTTTGTGGAGGTGACGATTACCTAACAATCGGTCGATTCGTTTGATGTTATGTTTTGTTCTCGCTTTGGTTGGCAGGTTACGGCCAAGTTCGGTAAGAGTGAGAGTTTTACAGTCAAGTAAGGCGTGGCAAGCCAACGTTAAGCTGTTGAGTCGTTTTAAGTGTAATTCGGGGCAGAATTGGTAAAGAGAGTCGTGTAAAATATCGAGTTCGCACATTTTGTTGTCTGATTATTGATTTTTGGCGAAACCATTTGATCATATGACAAGATGTGTATCTACCTTAACTTAATGATTTTGATAAAAATCATTAGGGGATTCATCAGTGCT
>NZ_JAWOUH010000079.1:0-1333 GCF_033339295.1 Vibrio sp. 704
CGGGGACGGCAACGATAGTGGATGACGGCAGTGGCCCGGGTCCCGATCCGGATGATGACCGTCCAAGCGTGACTATTACGGATGCTGGCACCATCAATGAGGGGGATACTGCGAACTTCAAAGTCACTTTATCGAACGCGTCTGAAGCGGAAACGCAAGTGGAGCTGGGTCTTAATCTCGGCGATACCGAAGCCGGTGACTTAGGTACCTTGGAATACAACACCGGAAGCGGTTGGGTTGCAGTGCCAAACGATGGTGTGGTGACCGTGCCAGCGGGGCAAACTGAGTTTGATGTGCGTATCGCTTCCATTGATGACGCCGTTTATGAAGGTCCTGAAGATTTCAGTGTGACAGTGACTGGCATTGGTGCAGTGCAAGGCAGCGATACGGGGGCAGCAACGATCGTGGACGATGGCACGGGTCCGGGCCCTGATCCGGATGATGACCGTCCAAGCGTGACTATTTCAGACGCTGGCACCATTAATGAGGGTGAGATAGCGAACTTCAAAGTCACATTATCGAACGCGTCTGAAGCGGAAACGCAGGTGGAACTGGGTCTTAATCTTGGCGATACCGAAGTTGGAGATTTGGGCACCTTAGAATACAACACAGGCTCCGGTTGGGTTGCAGTGCCAAATGATGGCGTAGTAACGGTGCCAGCAGGGCAAACTGAGTTTGATGTGCGTATCGCTTCCATTGATGATGCGGTGTACGAAGGCCCTGAAGATTTCAGTGTGACGGTGACTGGCATTGGCGCAGTGCAAGGCAGCGATACGGGTACGGCAACGATAGTGGATGACGGCAGTGGTCCAGGCCCCGATCCGGATGATGATCGTCCGAATGTGACCATCACTGACGCTGGCACCATCAATGAGGGTGACACAGCGAACTTCAAAGTGACGCTGTCGAATGCCTCCGAGTCCGCTGTTCAAGTCGAGCTAGGCCTGAACTTAGGCGATACCGAAGCCGGTGACTTAGGTACCTTGGAATACAACACGGGAAGTGGTTGGGTGACAGTGCCAAACGATGGCGTAGTAACGGTGCCAGCAGGGCAAACTGAGTTTGATGTGCGCATTGCTTCCATTGATGATGCGGTGTACGAAGGCCCTGAAGATTTCAGTGTCACGGTAACTGGCATTGGGGCAGTACAAGGCAGCGATACCGGTACGGCAACGATAGTGGATGACGGCAGTGGTCCAGGCCCCGATCCGGATGATGACCGCCCGAATGTGACTATTTCAGACGCTGGCACCATCAATGAGGGTGACACAGCGAACTTCAAAGTGACGCTGTCGAATGCCTCCGAGTCCGCTGTTCAAGTCGAGCTAGGCCT
>NZ_JAWOUH010000080.1:0-1331 GCF_033339295.1 Vibrio sp. 704
TATGACGCTTTAGCGATGCGCTGCCTTTATCTTTGGCTGGCGCGGTTACCAACACGAGCGACAACTCCGTGCCTTTTGTCCAACTTTTCATCGTCATAGAGCGTGTCCAATCAGGACGAACGATCTCCATGGTTGCCTCGCTATAACTGGATTTCCCCCTCATTGCTTGGTCTGATTTTTGGACAATATCGAAAGCACTTTCGGCATACGAAAGTGAAGTAAAAAGCAGGAAAAACAGAGCGGCGACAGCTTTTGGCATAACTTTCCTCTAAGTCTTTTAGCTAATCTCAGAAACGAAAAGCGGCAATAAAAACTTGAAATTCAATTGAGTATAGCAAGAGGAAAAATCGAAATAGCGATTCACTACGCAAAAACTTAAGGCACCTGACGAAGAAGAGGCTCAACTTTGCTTTTATCGATCACTTTGAACATCGCGCAGTTTTTACCATTCATTTTGCCGCAGTACATGAGTTGGTCGGCTTCGTGCAAGTTTATGATGCCTTTGAACTCGCGATAATAGGCGCAACCCAAACTCACGCTGACATGGATCGCTTGCCCATTGAGTAAAACAGGTCGATCGTAAACACAGCTGCAAATCGCCTTTGCAAGCGTTTCAGCTTCTTTTTCAGATAGAGAGGCAGTCACCAACGCAAATTCCTCACCACCGATTCGCGCTAAGGTTATTCGTTCGTCAGTCAGCGATTTTGCCGTGTCGGCAACAGCGACAATCGCTTGGTCACCGATTAAATGGCCGTATTTGTCGTTTATCGATTTAAAGTCATCAATATCAAACACCATCACGGTTACGTTTTTTTGCAATGAACTCAGCGTTGCCAATCGCTCGATCAAATGCCTGCGATTATAAAGTTTGGTGAGCGGATCCGTCAGCGTCAGTTCAAGCAGTTGCTGATTTGCTAAGGTGAGCTGCTTTGTTCGTAGAGTCACCATTCGCTTAAGGGCGAAGATATGGTAAAGCGTGGCAATAACCATGATGAAAATGGCAATTGGCAACAGGTAAATGGGATATACCGTTTTGACCAAACTCCAACGATTGAGGATCCGTTCTTTGTCTGAGTCGATGATTTTTTCAAAGTCGTGGGAGATGTTCGTCACTGGAACCGAACTGTGCTCGCCTGTCGCAATGCGCAGATCTTTGCTGTACAGATTGAGGGTAGGCACAAACATGCCTGCATCTGGTGTTGTCGCCATGTGGAAGTTAGCCACTTGCAAATCGGCGACAAAGTACAAGATATTTTTCTCGACGGCAGCTCGGATCATCGCATCGTTATTTAAATATTCCACTAGCGACGCTCTAGGGTAGTTGGCACGCA
>NZ_JAWOUH010000081.1:0-1329 GCF_033339295.1 Vibrio sp. 704
CTGAGGAATCCCCTAATGATTTTGATAAAAATCATAAATTTAAGGTAGATGCACATCTTGTCATGTGATCAAATGGTTCTGCGAAAAATCAATAACCAGACAACAAGATGTGCGAACTCGATATTTTACACGACTCTCTTTACCAATTCTGCCCTGAATTGCACTTAAAACGACTCAACAGTTTAACGCTGGCTTGCCACGCATTACTTGAATGTAAAACGCTCACTCTTACCGAACTTGGTCGTAACCTGCCAACGAAAGCCAGAACAAAACATAACATCAAACGAATCGACAGATTGTTAGGTAATCGTCACTTGCACAAAGAGCGACTCGCTGTATACCGTTGGCATGCCAGCTTTATCTGTTCAGGTAATTCGATGCCCATTGTTCTTGTTGACTGGTCTGATATTCGTGAGCAAAAACGGCTTATGGTATTGCGGGCTTCGGTGGCACTACATGGTCGTTCTATTACTCTTTATGAGAAAGCGTTTCCGCTTTCAGAGCAATGTTCAAAGGCGGCTCATGACCAATTCTTAGCCGACCTCGCAAGCATTCTACCGAGTAACACTACACCGCTTATTGTCAGTGATGCAGGCTTTAAAGTGCCATGGTATAAATCCGTTGAAAAGCTAGGTTGGTACTGGTTAAGTCGAGTGAGAGGGAAAGTGCAATATGCAGATTTAGGTGCGGAAAACTGGCAACCTATCAGCAACTTACATGGCACCTCTTCAAGTCGAACAAAAACTTTAGGCTATAAGAGGTTGACTAAGAGCAACCCAATCTCATGTCAAATTGCACTGTATAAATCACGTCCTAAAGGCCGAAAAAATCAGCGTTCGACACGGACCAATTGTCATCATCCATCACCTAAAATCTACTCCGCTTCGACAAAAGAACCATGGGTTTTAGCGACTAACTTGCCCGTTGAAACTCGAACACCCAAGCAACTTGTTAAGATCTACTCAAAGCGTATGCAGATAGAAGAAACCTTCCGAGACTTAAAAAGCCAAGCATACGGTCTAGGACTCCGACATAGCAGAACTAGCAGCCCAGAGCGCTTTGATATCATGCTACTGATCGCCCTAATGCTTCAACTGACATTTTGGCTTGTTGGCGTACATTCACAGAAACAAGGTTGGGATAAACACTTCCAAGCAAACACTGTCAGGAATCGAAATGTACTCTCAACAGTGCGCTTAGGCATGGAAGTGTTGCGGCATTCTGGCTACACAATAACGAGGGAAGACTTGCTCGTAGCTGCAATCCTGCTTGCTCAAAATCTATTCAAACATGGTTGCGCTTTGGGGAAATTATGAGGGGATCCCTCAG
>NZ_JAWOUH010000082.1:0-1278 GCF_033339295.1 Vibrio sp. 704
TTTAAGCGAAAGTAGTCCATAGAAGCTCAGGAAGGCAATACCACCAAGCGTCACCGATGTCAGTAGGACTTCATTTTGAGACAGAATAGCACCACCACCAAAGATACCTAGAGAAATGAAGATCATATCTAGGACGCTACAAATAGTGGCTGTCGTCAGGTGGTGATTGCGCTTTATGCCTTGATTCAAGACATACGCATTTTGTGCTCCGATCGGAATGATCATCGATGCCCCTAAACCAAATCCTTGCAATAAAACCCAAAAGCTCACGATACACCTCAAATAATTAAGAAAACGACAGAGAGGGGAAAGATAATGGCTTTGGTTAAATAAGTATAATTAATGATTTTAATATATTATTAGAGTTACTTATTTAACGGTTTGGTGTTGGTTTTTTGGGAGAAAGTGAATGCGAGGGTTGGATTACAAATGGATAGAAGCCTTGGATGCCGTTGTTTATCAAGGCAGTTTTGAACGAGCTGCTGAGCATCTGTTTGTCTCACAATCTGCCATTTCGCAGCGTATTAAACAGCTCGAAAAGTTCTTGGCGCAACCTGTGTTAATTCGAGAGCAGCCACCCAAGCCAACTCCCATCGGGAAAAAACTATTGGGGCTTTACCGCCGAGTTCGGTTGCTAGAGCACGAAATTTTACCTGAGATCAAAAACGATACTACAACGCGCCCAGTGCAGCTGTCTTTGGCTACTAACGCCGACAGTTTGGCAACGTGGTTACTGCCAGCTTTGCAAGACGTCATGAAAACTCGTCAAGTAGAGTTGAAGCTGACGATTTACGGTGAATCACGTTCAATAGAAAAACTGAAAAGTGGTGAGGTCGCAGGGGCGATCAGTTTAGAGTCTCAAGCGATACCAAATTGTCGCGCCGATTACTTAGGACGAATTGATTACGTTTGTGTGGCTAACCCTGAGTTTTATCAGCGTTACTTTTCTGAAGGTGTAAACAATCAGACCTGAGCAAAGGCGCCAGCGGTTTCCTACGATCAGTATGATGACTTATATAAAAAGTTTCTCACGGAGCATTTCAATGTGCGTCCTGATAGCGTGATTCATCACAACATCAGCAGCTCAGAGGCTTTTCTCAAAATGGCGTTAGCTGGAGTGGCATATTGTTTGATCCCTCGTTTGCAAATTACTGATGAGTTAGAGCAAGGCTCGTTAATTGATATTACGCCTGGCTTCCTGATGTCTTATCGTATTTATTGGCACCATTGGCAGTTGGAAACTGGCGTATTGCAGGAGATTTCACAAGCGATTGTCAA
>NZ_JAWOUH010000083.1:0-1273 GCF_033339295.1 Vibrio sp. 704
AAGATGAACAATTTGTTAAGAAAAGTGATCGAGATCAGATCGCTCTGCGTGCAAGAAAGTTGGCTAACAGCTCATGTCCTTGCTCAGTTTTGATTGATTCTGGATGAAACTGCACAGCATCAATAGGCAGGGTTTTGTGCTGATATCCCATAATTTCGTCCATGCTTCCATCAGGCAGTTCAGTCCAAGCGGTCAATTCAAACACATCGGGTAACGTGCCGTTTTTCACCACGAGAGAGTGGTAACGGGTTACCGTAAGTGGGTTATTTAGATTTTTAAACACACTGCGCCCCGTGTGGCGGATAGGCGATGTTTTACCATGCATGACTTGTCTCGCACGCACAACTTCGCCACCGAACACTTGCGCAATGGCTTGATGGCCAAGGCACACCCCCAAAATAGGAAGCTTACCGGCAAAATGCTCTATCGCTTGCAGGGAAATACCCGCTTCGTTTGGCGTACAAGGCCCAGGGGAAATCACCAAATGGGTTGGATTGAGGGCTTCGATACCTTGAATGTCGATTTCGTCATTGCGCACGACCTTTACCTGAGCGCCAAGCTCGCAAAAGTATTGGTAAAGGTTATAAGTGAAAGACTCGTAGTTATCGATGATCAACAACATAACGTGTCGGCTGCTCCAATCCGTTTTGGCAAGGCTTAAGGATCAATTGTCTGGTTTACCACAATTGAGGGCGGTATTTTGCAACACCCAATTAGAAAGGCAAGTCTTTGCGCAATAAAAAGGCCAGCATCGGCTGGCCTTTGAGTTTTACAGCTATGTTTTTAGGACAGGAGTGGCTTAACGGCGGCGGCGGAACAAGCCAAGTCCAAGCATTGCTAGCAGTGCACCAAACCCAAACGAACCACCATCAGAGTCTTTCGAATCTGTGGTGCCCGTTTCAGGTTGAGTCATAGAGACTGCACGAGCAGAGCTAAACTTAACGACGTTGCCAGTCGAGTCTGTCACTTTCTCTTCCAGTTGGTAGTTACCTTGCTCTGGCGCCTGTTCAAACTCAACATTCACGCTGCGCGCTTTAATGTCCGTTTGATCTAAAGTCTTGCTCGCTGAGTAAGCTTTCGCATCACTACTTACAGCGGCAGCTTGAGTCGCGACGGTTAAGCTAACAGTCACGATGTCACCTGCAACCGCGTTTGGTGGCAAACGTACATCTACCGCTAAGTTTTCACCCGCTTTCGGTAAATCGATGTCCGTATCAGGTAAATCAATCGCGATGATCACGGGATCGTGGTCAGATGCCGAGAACGCGTCTTT
>NZ_JAWOUH010000084.1:0-1264 GCF_033339295.1 Vibrio sp. 704
ATCTCAACCTGTTGCAGAAACAGCTTCTCAAGAGCCAACTGAAGATCCGAAGAAAGCCGCAGTTGCAGCCGCTATTGCTCGTGCAAAAGCGCGTAAAGCGCAACAAGAAACTGAATCTCAACCTGTTGAAGAAACCGCTTCTCAAGAGCCAGCTGAAGATCCGAAGAAAGCCGCGGTCGCTGCTGCTATTGCTCGTGCAAAAGCGCGAAAAGCGCCACAAGAGACTGAACCTCAACCTGTTGCAGAAACGGCTTCTCAAGAGCCAACCGAAGATCCGAAGAAAGCCGCGGTCGCTGCTGCGATTGCTCGTGCAAAAGCGCGAAAAGCTCAACAAGACGCGAATAAAAATAATACCGAGGAGAACGAGTAATGTCGTTTTTTATTGCCAGTTCACCGCATGCGCATAGTCGTCGCAGCACGCCTGACTGAATGAAATGGGTAGCCTTATGTGCTATCCCTGGCTTGGCAGCGCAAACTTACTACTTTGGTTGGGGCACATTAATCCAGCTGATTTTTGCTATCGCCGTTGCAGTATCACTTGAAGCACTCGTGATGAGCTGTCGTAAACGCTCGCCAATGAGAGCGTTACGAGACAACAGTGCAATTGTCACCGCATGGCTACTCGCCGTCGCTATTCCACCTTGGTCTCCGTGGTGGATCATAGTTATTGGTTTAATTTTTGCGATTGTGATTGCCAAACATCTTTATGGCGGCATTGGACAGAATCTCTTCAACCCAGCAATGGTCGCTTACGTTGTACTTTTGATTTCCTTCCCGGTTCAAATGACTAGTTGGAGTGCACCAACACTGTTGATTCCAGACCATGTGAATTTCGCAGATACCCTCTCTTTGATTTTCACTGGTTTTGATTATGACGGTCTTTCATTGCAACAAGTTCGCGCTGGTGTTGATGGTGTAACAATGGCAACTCCACTGGATGCCTTTAAAACAGGTATTCACACGGGAGCAACCCCTAGTGAAGTGCTTTCACAGCCGATCTTTGGTGGCTTGTCTGGCATCGGCTGGCAGTGGGTGAACATAGCCTACCTGATTGGCGGCTTAGTGATGATCAAAAAACGCATCATTCAGTGGTACATTCCAGCAGGCTTCCTCGCGAGTTTGACTCTGTTTAGCCTTATTTTCAGCGTTATCACGCCGGGAGAGACGGCTTCGCCAATCTTCCATCTGCTGTCAGGCGCAACCATGCTAGGTGCGTTCTTTATTGCGACAGATCCAGTATCGGCATCTACCACAGTAAAAGGCC
>NZ_JAWOUH010000085.1:0-1245 GCF_033339295.1 Vibrio sp. 704
ATGAGGTGAACGCTTAAAAATCTTTGTCTTCCGCGTTCAGATTCTCTTTAAGGTTTTCACAACCATCTTCAATGGCGTTTTGCGCTTCTTCCGCAGTCTCATCCAATTTTTTGCCCGCTTTTTCCATTGGCCCTTCATCACTACACGCCGCTAAAGCAAACACCAAACCAAATACTGCGGCGATACGATAAATAAATGACGTAACTCGCATGCTAACTCCTATCTCTTTACGTTTTTCTTTCCAAGTATCACAAATACTATTGATACAATTAATGACAACAGGAACAGATAAAATATCACTTGCGCGACAGCTGCGGCGGCACCGGCAATACCACTAAATCCGAGCACCGCTGAAACGAGAGCCAAAGCAAGGAAAATAAACATCCAACGAACCATGGTGTTGTCTCCTTATTTTTTAAAGTGAAAGCTCAACATTAGTTATTACTGAACAACTTCAAGCTTATCGACAACCTTATTTACATCGTTGGTATTATTTGCAATCGATAATGCCAGATCATGCTCGGCATCTGAGTTCACTTTACCGGTTAAGGTTACGGTTTTATTTTCTGTGGTGACATCAATGTCTGTACCACTAACGCTGGTATCCATCAGTAAACGAGTTTTCACAATAGTAGTAATTTTTGAATCCGTTAATGCAGCAAATGCATCAGAATCGGCATCTTGTTTATTTTCACTCACTACCGTTAGCTCGTTATTTACTTTTTTCACACCATCAAGGCCTGAAACCAACTCTTCTGCCAGCGACTTTTCCAAATCGTTATTGACCGAACCTGTCAGCGTAACCACCTGATTTTCAACATCAGTGTTGATATCAAAAGAGTTCAGGTTGCTATTAAGCAGTAAGGTGGTTTCTGCTTTACCATCTAGCCAAGCGTCCATGGATTCTTTTTCCCATTTATCACTGGCTAATACTGCGGTAGATGACGTTGCAAGAACTGAAGTAAGTACAATTTTAGCTGCGATGTTATTCATGGTAATTCTCCTATATTGACGTTGCAGTTCTAATAGAGCAAAGCATGTGCCAACTTTATAAGCCGCTATTTTTAAAGCGTTTATTTAGAAACAGCCGTTATATTTAAGATGAGAGAGAAACCATTCGTGAATAATTTACACAGAAGAAATGTAATTTTTAATCATTGAAGAAGAAAAGATAAATAGAGAAGAAATAACACCTCATCCTTTCGTTTATTTTTGTACGCAAAAACCATCAAGAGAGATTAATTT
>NZ_JAWOUH010000086.1:0-1242 GCF_033339295.1 Vibrio sp. 704
GCAAAATCTCTTCTCGTTAATTTCCCCAATGCTCTCGCATTGAAAAGCATCTGATCTATTTGTTTTCTACTCTTACGCTTTAGCGCGTAGGGGCATGCGTACAAGGAAATTAACAATGAAACGTATTCCAGAACCTTTCCGTATCAAAATGGTTGAGCCAATCAAAATGACCACGTTGGCTGACCGAGAAATCGCTCTCAAAGAAGCGGGTTACAACCCATTTTTATTGCGCGGTGATGACGTGTATATCGATTTGCTTACCGATTCCGGCACAGGTGCCATGAGCGATAACCAGTGGGCTGGCATTATGTTGGGGGATGAGTCTTACGCGGGTAGTCGTAACTACTACAACTTATGCAGCGCAGTGGAGCATTTCTTCGGCTACAAACTGACGGTGCCTGCGCACCAAGGCCGAGGAGCGGAGCAGATATTGTTCCCTGCTCTGATTGAACGTATGCGCCAAGTACGTGGCGGCGAAACGCCGGTGTTCAGCTCGAACTATCACTTTGATACTACTGCGGGGCATATTGAGCTCAACGGCGGTAAGGCTATCAACGTTGTGACGGAAGAAGCGTTCGATACCACTACGCCTTACGATTGGAAAGGTAACTTCGACCTCAACAAACTGGTAGAAACGATTGAAGAGCATGGCTCGAAGAACATCTGTGCCATCATCACGACAGTGACGTGTAACAGCTCGGGTGGCCAACCGGTATCGATGGAAAACATGCGCAGCGTGTACGAAATTGCCACCAAATACGATATCCCAGTGGTGATTGACTCGGCTCGCTATTGTGAGAATGCTTATTTCATCAAACAGCGTGAAGAAGGCTACGCTGACAAGTCGATTTTGGAAATCATTCGTGAAATGTATCAATACGGCGATATGCTCACGATGTCTGCCAAGAAAGATCCAATGGTGAACATTGGTGGCATGTGCTGTATTCGAGATCATCAAGAGTTGTTCCAAGCGGTGCAAACGCGCTGCGTTCCTATGGAAGGTTTTGTCACTTATGGCGGCATGGCTGGGCGCGATATGGAGGCTTTAGCCCGTGGCTTGTATGAGGGCGCGGATGAAGACTTCCTGCATTATCGAATCAGTCAGGTGCAATACTTGGGCGAGCGTCTGCGGGAGGGGGGAATTCCAATCCAATATCCAACTGGTGGCCATGCGGTGTTTGTTGATGCGGCGAAAATATTGCCGCACATTCCAGCCGATCGGTTCCCAGCACAAGCCTTGTG
>NZ_JAWOUH010000087.1:0-1226 GCF_033339295.1 Vibrio sp. 704
AAACGGTCACGCAGCGGAGAAGTCAAAGACCCCGCTCGCGTCGTTGCACCAATCAATGTGAATGGTGGCAAATCAATTTTGATAGAACGTGCGGCCGGGCCTTCACCAATCATGATGTCCAATTGGTAATCTTCCATTGCCGGATACAGCACCTCTTCGACCATAGGGCTAAGACGATGGATCTCATCAATGAAAAGCACGTCGTTTTCCTCAAGGTTGGTCAACAACGCGGCCAAATCGGCGGCTTTTTCGAGAACAGGTCCAGAAGTAGTACGGATGTTCACTTCCATCTCGTTAGCAACAATGTTTGCCAACGTCGTTTTACCCAAACCTGGAGGGCCAAAAATAAGTAGGTGGTCTAACGCCTCACTACGCAATTGTGCCGCTTTGATGAAAATCTCCATCTGATCACGGACATGATCCTGACCTTGGTAATCCGCCAACTTTTTAGGGCGAATAGCACGGTCAATAACATCTTCATCACGAAACGCTGGATTTTCAGGAGCGATTAAACGATCGGCTTCAATCATACTGTTACCTTGAACTTTCCGTTACACCATTGATTTTAGTGCTTCACGGATCAGCTGCTCGCTGCTCATGTCCGGTTTAGCAATTTGAGAAACGACTTTCGACGCTTGAGTTGGCTTGTAGCCTAGAGCAAGAAGTGCGCTGACCGCCTCTTCTTCTGCACTATTTGACGAAGCGGCAGCCGAGTCAGTAGGAGCGGCATCAGTAAACGGCGTGAATAAGTCGCCAGCTCCCCAACCTTTCAAGCGGTCTTTCATTTCAACGACCAAACGCTCGGCGGTTTTCTTACCAACACCTGGTAACTTCACAAGCGTAGAAACATCTTCACGCTCTACACAAGACACGAACTGGCTCGCTGTCATGCCTGAAAGAATACCTAAGCCAAGTTTAGGGCCAACGCCGTTTGCTTTGATCACTTCACGGAATAGCGCACGCTCTTTTACTGTATTAAAACCGTAAAGCAATTGCGCGTCTTCACGCACAACAAAATGAGTATAAATAATCGCTTCTTCGCCGATATTTGGCAGTTCGTAGAAACAGCTCATTGGCATCTGAACTTCATAGCCAATGCCGTTAACTTCAATTAAAACTTCAGGTGGTTGCTTTTCAAGCAAAATGCCGCGAAGACGTCCAATCACTATAAATACTCTTTGGAAATGAATTTGCGACAGGATAATAAAGAACTGGATAGACATCCA
>NZ_JAWOUH010000088.1:0-1211 GCF_033339295.1 Vibrio sp. 704
CGATACGCTCGATGTGATTTATGACTCTGCGATACGAAGAACGGGTATGCTGCGTGTTAGCAATACGCATGAGTTATTTGCTGCGGTAGAGACGCTGACGCACTCAGTTCCGTTGCGTGGAGAACGCTTAGCCATCATCACTAACGGTGGAGGCCCTGCCGTCATGGCGGTTGATACACTAGTTGAGCGAGGTGGCAATTTAGCGACTCTGGACGAAGTAACAACCGATCAGCTCAGAGCCATTTTACCGTCTAACTGGCGGGGTGTTAATCCGATAGATCTTTCCGGAGATGCAACGAAAAAACGCTACGTAGATGCGATCAATGCGGTAATGAATAATGATTGTGCTGATGCGATTTTGATTATGCACAGTCCTTCTGCCGTGTCTGATTCTTATGAAACGGCTTTGGCGGTTATTGAAGCCATCAAGAATCACCCTCGACATAAACATTTTAATGTCCTAACTAACTGGTCTGGGGAACAAACATCTCGAGATGCTCGACTGGCATTCACTCAAGCGGGGATACCTACCTATCGTACGCCGGAAAGCGCGGTCGTTGCGTACATGCACCTCGTTGAATACAGGCGAAACCAGAAACAGTTGATGGAAACGCCAACAACAGCAGAGCCGCTGCACTCAGGTAGCGTAAATTCTGCAAAAGAATGGGTAGATGAACGACTACTGGATAAAAACACAGTTACACTGGATACACACCAAACTAGCCCACTATTTAAGCTCTTTGGCTTTAATGTTTTGCCTACTTGGATAGCATCGGATGAAATCGAAGCTGTTCACATGGCAGAAAATATTGGCTACCCGGTCGCCGTGAAGCTTCGCTCTCCTGATATTCCTCACAAATCAGACGTACACGGCGTGGCGCTTAATTTGAGAAATAGTCGAGAAGTTTCTAACGCTGCACAATCGATTTTAGATACCGTCAAATTCAGTTACCCATCTGCAAACGTACACGGCCTGCTAGTTCAAGGCATGGCGAAGCTTGGCAGCGCGGAAGAGTTGCGAATCAGTATCGCGGTCGACAAGGTATTTGGGCCTGTCATTTTACTTGGTCAAGGTGGATCTGAATGGAACATCGCTCAAGATGCGGTGGCCGCCCTGCCTCCTTTGAATATGACGCTTGCACGCTATTTAGTCGTGGTTGCATTAAAGTCCGGGAAGATCCGTCTTCAGAAACACAAAGATGCGCTCGATA
>NZ_JAWOUH010000089.1:0-1211 GCF_033339295.1 Vibrio sp. 704
CATCGTTCAATGCTGTAAGCATCAGAATTGGCGTAGCAAATCGTTGGCAAATACGACGAGCAACTTGCATCCCATTTAAGTTTGGCAACATCACATCGAGCAACACTAAATCGACTGGCGTTTTCTCCATGTACTGCAGCGCGCTTTCACCACAATGCACAGAAGAGACGGTATATCCTTCATCTTGCAAAACTACTTCTAAAAGCTCACACAAAGGAACGTCATCATCAACAATCAGAACTCGAGACATGCCAAATTACCACTCAAATAAAAATGGTTCGCATTCTATTACTCATTTGCAAATTAAACAACCATAGTTTATGGGGCTTTTCTCTGTTTGGAAGACACAAAAAAGCCTACTAAACAGTAGGCTATATAAGGCAAAACGGAGAATTTCTTTGTTTACAATCAGCACTTCAAACCTGTCGATTGCGCGACATTCTCCACAATGGATCTCAAGTTCATACTGATAGAGTGTAATGTTTCAAGCTCCTCTTCTGTAAACGGGTGAGTAAGAACCGACTCTGCACCTTTTTTTCCGACCACCGTCGGTAGACTTAGCACGACGCCACTCACACCATATTGACCCGACATCATCGTGCCAACTGGCAACACAGAGCGCTCATTGATTTTGATGGCTTGAATGATTCGAAATACGCTGGCTGCAATACCATGCACCGTATTATGTTTGCGACGAAATATTTCGTAACCCGCTTGCTTAACCGCTTCGAGCAACTCATCAGCATCGATTCTCTCGATATTGTGTGTATCGCAATAATAATCCGCAGGCTGGCCAGCAATAGAGATCAAACTCTTTGGTGTGAAACAGTGGCTTCCGTGCTCTCCCAGCACATAACCAAATATGTTTTTAGGGTCAAGATCCACACGGTTAGCAACAATGCTCATCAAGCGGGCTGTATCGATAACACACCCGCTGCTGATCACTTTGTTTGGCTCAAAGCCCGTATTGGTAGTAATAAAATGAGCAACAATGTCACAAGGGTTGGACACGACAATCAAAACCGCCTTTGGCGCAACACGCTCTATTTTTCTAGCGATCTCGACGCCAATCTTCGCGTTGATTTCTGCGATATCTAAACGTGTTTGTCCTTGTTGAATTTGCGCACCTGCCGTTATCACAACAATATCGGCACCTAACAAATCGAGGTAATCATCTGAGGGAATAATGCGGGTATGTTTGGAAAAGGTTA
>NZ_JAWOUH010000090.1:0-1197 GCF_033339295.1 Vibrio sp. 704
GCGCTGCAACCTAACGACCTACTCTTCCTTGTTTGCGATCATTGGATCAGTCGCAGTAAAACCAGCCGAGAACTGCTCCATTGGTGGATGGGCGAATTGCCGGATCAAATCAACGAATATACTGAGCAAGGCATCACTCTTTACACCAGTGAATCTCAGCTCACTCAATCCCTTGATACTCGCTTTGGTATCAGCCCTTGTTACATCAAATTTGGCCACCCTTTGCGTCGTTCTAACAAACAACAACTGGTTCGAAAGTACTTGCAGTTGTACGCCGTATTACAGTGGTAGTATCAAATTGCAACAGGTAGATTATCAGTCTATTCATACATTTGTTTGATACGGCTCGATAAATCTAATCATCTCGTATTAACCCTCTTGCCTCATATGGCCTAGCCCAATTAGATTCTGACTACTGAAATCAAAGTTGGTGTCCATGTAACATCAATCAAAAACCATTGATCTAGGTTGTCGTAATAATGATGAGCATCTCGCAGCTTCTTGGCTGCATTTCTAAACAAGTAGATGGGCAGTACATCGCGCAATATGAGGAGTTGACACTTCGCAGTGTCTTCCAACCCATTTATAAAAAGGATCTTTCCATCATCGGCTTGGAAGCCTTAGTCCGAATCAGCACTGCGGATGGTTCTATGATACGTCCGGATCTCTTTTTCCAATCTCCTTCCATCTCTGAACATGTTCAACTTAATGTCGAGCGACTTAGTCGCCTTATTCACATCAAAAACTTTGGGCAATCTCGTTACCGCAACAAAAAGCTCTTTCTTAATGTGCTTCCCAGAGCTGCAGAAATGCTGGCGAAGGACCTTTCATACAGCCATTTACTGAAGCAAGTGATTTGTGAGGCGGATTTGCGTCGAGAACAAATCGTGATGGAGTTAGTTGAATTAAGCGCAGGCGATGAGTCCTTTCTGTACAAAGCGACGAAAGAACTGAGTGACGGAGGCTTTAAACTTGCTATTGACGACTACGGCATTAATGCCTCAACCATCGAGCGAGTGAAATGCGTTCGACCAGACATCATCAAGATGGATCGTTCATTGCTATTGAAATACGAAGACGGGGATTTTTCTGCGTTAATAGAAGCGTTAGCGCTCGCGAAAGAACTGAGTTCAAAAACCGTTATCGAGGGAATTGAAACCGAGCATCAACTTAACTTAATGAAAAAACTCGGTTTCG
>NZ_JAWOUH010000091.1:0-355 GCF_033339295.1 Vibrio sp. 704
TATTTATGCAATTGTGTGTTGACAGTCACATTCGTTGCTCTTAGTATATGCGCCCAATGAACGGCTACAACGTGTAATCGTTTGTTTTGAAAAGAGATATCTCTCTAAGTTCAGCTGATCTCGGTCAGTTGTCTTTCTTTTTTTCTAATAATAGAAAGACAACAAATTTGAGACTTGGCATGACTACACAAAGCACTATCAGCACCTCTTCCATTTCCGCTCCTGTAACAGAAACCAGTTGGCAAAAGAAAGCCATGCTAAGTGTCGCGTTTTTGATGGCGACGACCTCTGTTGGCCCAGGCTTTTTGACTCAAACTGCTGTCTTCACGAACATCTACAAAGTCGACATGGCGTT
>NZ_JAWOUH010000091.1:365-1194 GCF_033339295.1 Vibrio sp. 704
TCGTGATGAACTTGTGGCGCATTGTGGGCGTTTCTGGCATGCGAATCCAAGACATTGCGAACAAAGTGGCGCCGGGTATGGGTTATGGTGTCGGTATTCTCCTTGCGCTTGGAGCTGTGGCGTTTAACTTTGGCAATGTAAGTGGCGCGGCATTAGGCATTAATGTGTTAACGGGCGTGGACACGACTTGGGGTGCGCTGTTTACTGGTGTGGTCGGCTGTTTGCTGTTTGTGGTTCATAACGCCTCCAAACGAATGGACCAAATGGCTCGCTACCTTGGCTTGTTCATGATTGTTCTGATTGCATATGTGGCAATGACGAGCTTACCTCCGATGGGAGAGACACTAAGTGCAGCGGTGATGCCTATGGATGTTGGAAGCTTGCTTCTGCCTACATTGACTATCGTTGGCGGCGCAGTTGGCGGTTACTACACGGGTGCACAACGCCTAGTGGACATCGGCTTGAAAGGTAAAGAGAACGTACCTTCCATCACTTCAACGGCGTGGGCTGGTATCTCTATTGCGGTGGTTATTCGCGTACTACTGTTTTTAGCTGTATTTGGTGTTATCGCGACAGGCGCAACGTTGGATTCAGCTAACCCGGCAGCCGACGCTTTCCGTCAAGGTGCTGGCCAGCTTGGTTACTTCATCTTTGGCTTAGTACTGTTTGTTGCTTCCATCACGTCTGTAGTGGGTAACTCTTACATGGCTATCTCATTAATTAAGACGCTTTTCCCCGTTGTAGCGCGAAACGAAAAAGCGTGGTGTGTCGGCTTCATTATCCTAACTTCGCTAGGCACGGTTACCATGGACATGCCAATTCTTCTGCT
>NZ_JAWOUH010000092.1:0-1192 GCF_033339295.1 Vibrio sp. 704
ATCCCACTGATCATCTTCGGTTGGATCGCTGCAATGGTGCTTTAGTATCAAGTTTTCTAACAGAAAAGACTGATACCTTTGCTAACAAAAAAACCGCTCGATATGAGCGGTTTTTTTAATTCAATCGAAAACGAAGCCACTATTGCGCTGGCATGTTTTCGATAATGCGTTCACGAATCAACTTAAGCGTTGGCTCGGTCGATAGGTAATCCACCTCAATTGGGAAATACGCATCGTTGATTTGCAGCACCAAACTAGGGTAAGAGTTAACACCCAAACTTTTCGCTAAACTCAGTTGGTCTTGGAATACACCTTCCAATAACGTGCCATCCATATCATTTTTGAACTGCTGCACATTCAAGCCAATCTCTTTCGCTAATTGAAGATGCGTTGCTTCTTCATGAGGTGGCATTGCACGTAGATAATAGGCGTGCTGAATCGCTTCGAGCATTTGCTCATACGAATCTTGGAATCCCGCGGCGATAACAGCGCGGCATGATTGATACGTACTTCTCACTGGTGTGCACAGTTTCCAGAAATCGTAGTTAAACTTGGTGCCTAGCTGAGTTTCGATTTGCTTCCAAATCCCTTCAAGCTTTTGTTGCATTTCTGGCGGCATTGGCAAATTAGTATCTGGTGCAAGCCCACCCACCACATACTCAAACTGAATCACACCTGGCAGTTGTTGTTTTAGTTTTTCGATGGTTGGTTTGTATCCCCAGCACCAACTGCACATAGGGTCATGTACGTAGTAAAGCTTTATGTTCATTCCACTAACCTAAAAAAGAAAAAGGAGCCAATGCGGCTCCCTCGTATTCTATCGCCAAATGTGAGTATTTACGAATTACTCAGCTTGACCTTCAGCGCGTGCGGCAGCTTCTTTGATTAGAGGCTGAAGTTCACCCTTCTGGAACATTTCCAGAATGATGTCACAACCACCAATTAGCTCACCTTCAACCCATAGTTGTGGGAACGTTGGCCATTGTGCGTATTTTGGTAGCTCAGCGCGGATGTCTGGGTTTTGTAGAATGTCTACGTAAGCGAACTTCTCGCCACATGCCATTAGCGCTTGTGATGCTTGAGAAGAGAAACCACAGCTTGGCAGTTTCGGTGAGCCTTTCATGTACAGCAGGATTGAGTTTTCAGAGATCTGCTGTTTGATTTTGTCGATAGTTTCCATCGCTTCCTCATT
>NZ_JAWOUH010000093.1:0-1190 GCF_033339295.1 Vibrio sp. 704
TGTCTAAAGAAAAATTTGAACGTACGAAACCGCACGTTAACGTTGGTACTATCGGCCACGTTGACCACGGTAAAACAACTCTAACTGCAGCTATCTGTACTACTCTTGCTAAAGTTTACGGCGGTGTAGCTAAAGACTTCGCATCTATCGATAACGCTCCAGAAGAGCGTGAGCGCGGTATCACAATCGCAACTTCTCACGTTGAGTACGACACTCCATCACGCCACTACGCACACGTTGACTGTCCAGGACACGCTGACTATGTTAAAAACATGATCACTGGTGCTGCACAGATGGACGGTGGTATCCTAGTTGTTGCTGCGACAGATGGCCCAATGCCACAAACTCGTGAGCACATCCTACTAGGCCGTCAGGTTGGTATCCCATACATCATCGTATTCATGAACAAATGTGACATGGTTGACGATGAAGAGCTACTAGAACTAGTAGAAATGGAAGTTCGTGAACTTCTATCTGAATACGATTTCCCAGGTGATGACCTACCAGTTATCCAAGGTTCTGCACTAGGCGCACTAAACGGCGAAGAGCAGTGGGAAGCGAAAATCGTTGAACTAGCAGAAGCTCTAGATACTTACATCCCTGAGCCAGAGCGTGCGGTAGATCAGCCATTCCTAATGCCTATCGAAGACGTATTCTCAATCCAAGGTCGTGGTACAGTAGTAACTGGCCGTATCGAGCGTGGTATCCTAACTGTAGGTGACGAAGTTGCTATCGTAGGTATCAAAGACACTACTACAACTACATGTACTGGTGTTGAGATGTTCCGTAAGCTTCTAGACGAAGGCCGTGCAGGTGAGAACGTTGGTGCACTTCTACGTGGTACTAAGCGTGACGAAGTTGAACGTGGTCAAGTACTAGCTAAGCCTGGTTCAATCACTCCACACACTAAGTTCGAATCAGAAGTATACGTACTGTCTAAAGATGAAGGTGGTCGTCACACTCCATTCTTCAAAGGCTACCGTCCACAATTCTACTTCCGTACAACTGACGTAACTGGTGACATCCAGCTACCAGACGGCGTAGAAATGGTAATGCCAGGCGACAACGTACAGATGACTGTAGAGCTAATCGCACCAATCGCAATGGACGAAGGTCTACGTTTCGCGATCCGTGAAGGTGGCCGTACAGTAGGTGCTGGTGTTGTTGCTAAGATCTTCGACTAATTCATA
>NZ_JAWOUH010000094.1:0-1185 GCF_033339295.1 Vibrio sp. 704
GATGTGGAAGCAGAAGACGAAGCAATGATGGGACGCCTATTCACTGTGGCGAAGAAGCTTGCGAAAGAAGAAGGCATTGCTGAAGACGGTTACCGTTTGATCCTTAATTGCAACCCTCATGGTGGCCAAGAGGTTTACCATATTCACATGCACCTACTAGGCGGTCGTCCTTTAGGTCCAATGGTATTGAGCTAAGCTAATTTGAAACGGGTGGTGCCTATGCCACCCTATTTATATTCTTTTCTGAGCACACATTTGCGGAGATAAATGTGAAATTAGGTGTGAAGCTGTTTGGACTGATTAGCTGGGTCTTGATGGCGTCTGGCTGCGCTAATTTGTCTGCGGGCAATTTGTTTAGCCACTACAGCGACCAGAATCAAGAAGTTTATCAGGCAGTTGTTGCTGGCAATTATGCCAACGCTGAGCAACTACAATCGAGCGACGTCGGTGGCGAGATCCTTGGCAATTTCGAAAAGGGTCGTATTTCATTCCTTGCGAAAGATTATCCAACCAGCCTCAAAGCTCTCGAAGATAGCGACCGCGCGGTACGTGTTCAACAAGACCGAGCAACCATTTCTGTTTCTGAAACAGCGACGAGCGTAGGTTCACTTGCTGTAAACGACAATCTTAACGAATACCAACCTGCAGACTACGAACTCGGCTTTTTGCATTTATACCTTGGTCTGAACTATCTACAAAAAAATGATTTAGAAGGCGCACTCGTCGAAGTTCGTCGTGCCAACCAAGTTCAGGAAGCGGCGAGAAAAGCGCGTGAAAAAGAGCTGAAGTCGGCAGAAAAAGATCTAAAAAACCAAGGTATGTCAGCCAACTTAGGCAGCGTGCTCGCGAGTTATCCAGACGCAGGGAAAAAACTCAGTGCGGTGCAAAACGGCTATCTCTTCTATCTTTCTGGTTTGTTGTACGAAGCGTCACGCGATCTTAACAGCGCTTATGTGGATTACCGTCGCGCTTTGGCTGTGATGCCAGATAACAAACAAGTTATTGAAAGCACGATGTACGCCGCGAAAAAACTCGGTATGCGTGAAGACTTACGTCTGCTTGAAAAACGCTATGGCAAGGCACCGACAGGGTTAAATAAGTCACAAGGACGCGTCATTGTGATTGACGAGCAAGGTGTGGTTGAGGCTTTGCAAGGTTGGCGTATTGATTTACCTATTTTTGACA
>NZ_JAWOUH010000095.1:0-1182 GCF_033339295.1 Vibrio sp. 704
GTTTGGCCAGTCACAGATCAATGGCAGATCGATTTCGCCCTCTTCCTGCTCGACATGACCCCAAACGCGTGCGTAGTAAATTTTATGCGTTAAGCGGAACTGGAACTGCTTTTTCAACGCACTTTCTGCTCGCTTGTTTTTAGCCAGTACCATCAATCCCGACGTCGACATATCTAAGCGATGCACGACTTGGATATCTGGGTACTCTTCCTGTAAACGACTCCACATGCTGTCATGGTGTTCTGCAAGACGTCCCGGAACTGACAACAAACCAGACGGCTTATTCACAGCCAAGATATGGTCGTCCTCAAAAACGATGTCGATCCAAGGATCAGTCGGTGGGTTGTACTCAAGCATTGCCATGGGTGGGATCTCTAGAAAATAAAAACGCCGCGATTATAACGAGGGCTCAGTCAAAACGCATTTTAATTTCGTGACCAATGAAAACACCAAAATCAACAGGGTTAATCAAGTCAATAAATTCGAAAAATAAAATAAAAACTGATTTGTAAATATAGTTTGACAAGTACTGCGGGAGTGATATTTATAGAGTGGTTACCCAAATAACTTTATTCCGTTCGGAAAAGCACCCCATAACATTAAATAAGGTTTCACGCCGTTTGGATTCCCGCGAACCGTTCTCGCGGGGGAAGGTTATGCCGCTATACACAACATCAAAGGACAATAAGAAATGGAATCCGCCGTACCAGATCAACCCCAATCCAGAATATCGCTATTTTTCCGCTCACTTGGCCCAGGCATCCTAATGGCTTCTGCGGCGGTGGGCGGTTCTCACCTTGTAGCCTCAACCAAAGCGGGCGCTATCTATGGCTGGCAACTTGCCGCACTCATCCTGCTCGTAAACCTGTTTAAATACCCATTTTTCCGAGCTGGCGTGCAATATACGATGGGCACAGGGCTTACGTTAGTCGAAGGCTACGCGAGACTGGGGCGCCCTTACCTTTGGTTGTTTCTGTTCTTAAGTGTGGTGTCGGCGGTGATCAACACCGCAGCATTGTTGATGTTTAGTGCGAGCTTGCTGGGTTACTTCATACCGTTTTCACTGTCGATGGCATCGTTGAGCATCATCGTTTTGGTCACGTGTTTGATCATTTTATTCGCCGGCCATTACAAAGCACTCGACACACTTTCGAAAGTGATCATGTCCGTGCTCACCATTGC
>NZ_JAWOUH010000096.1:0-1162 GCF_033339295.1 Vibrio sp. 704
TACACGGCGGTAATGTGGTTGCCGAAGGAACGATGGATGAGATCATCGCCAACCCGAACTCTCTCACAGGTCAGTATCTAAGTGGCGCAAAAGAGATAGTAGTCCCTAAAGAGCGTACCCCTCGCGATCCCAAGAAAACCGTAGAGCTACTAGGCGCAACAGGTAACAACCTGAAGAACGTCGACTTATCGATTCCTGTCGGATTGTTTAGCTGTATTACTGGCGTATCTGGCTCCGGTAAATCAACCTTGATCAACGATACGTTCTTCAAAATTGCACACACCCAACTCAATGGCGCTACTACTGCACACCCATCGCCTTATAAGTCGATTAAAGGTCTAGAACATTTCGATAAGGTTATCGACATCGATCAAAGCCCAATTGGCCGAACACCACGCTCGAACCCTGCGACGTACACGGGAATCTTTACCCCTATTCGCGAACTGTTTGCTGGTACGCAGGAATCACGTTCACGTGGTTACAAACCTGGCCGCTTTAGTTTTAACGTTCGCGGTGGTCGCTGTGAAGCTTGTCAGGGGGATGGTGTTATCAAAGTCGAGATGCACTTCTTACCAGACGTGTACGTGCCATGTGATGTGTGTAAAGGTAAGCGCTATAACCGCGAAACACTGGAAGTACGCTACAAAGGCAAAACCATCGATGAAGTACTGGAAATGACCGTCGAGGATGCTCGCACCTTCTTCGATCCTGTTCCTGCGATTGCCCGCAAGCTGCAAACTCTAATGGACGTTGGTCTGTCTTACATTCGTTTAGGTCAAGCGGCAACCACATTATCAGGCGGCGAAGCGCAGCGAGTGAAATTGGCAAGAGAGCTATCCAAGCGTGATACGGGTAAAACCTTGTACATTCTGGATGAGCCGACAACTGGTCTGCACTTCCATGATATTCAGCAGTTATTGACCGTACTTCATCGCCTGCGCGATCACGGGAATACCGTTGTGGTTATCGAGCATAACTTGGACGTCATCAAAACAGCAGACTGGATCATCGACTTAGGACCAGAAGGCGGACAAGGCGGCGGAGAGATCATTGCCCAGGGAACACCAGAAGATGTGTCTCAGATCGAAGGTTCGCACACAGCTCGATTCCTTAAGCCTATGTTGAAATAGAAAAAACAGGTAAAGTACAAAGACCAGCCAAC
>NZ_JAWOUH010000097.1:0-1151 GCF_033339295.1 Vibrio sp. 704
TGCAATGTATCCGGGGGCATCAGTGTCCGGTTGGTATTTCTCACGTCCAGACTCTCGCTATTTTGCGATCGCTCAGATCCAAGATGATCAGCTAGAGAGTTATGCTGATCGTAAAGGTTGGGATAGGATCGAAGCTGAAAAATGGTTGGGGCCAAACATTAACGGCTAAATCAAGTGAACAAGCAATAAAAAGGGCTGCCAATGTGCAGCCCTTCAGTTTGTCGTTGTTCCCTCAAAAAACACGTTATGCTTTTTGAACCACGGTAGTGGTCACTTGAGGATACAAACCAATGTTATTGTTCGAAGAGCTCTGTATGCAGCTTCTGAATGGCTTGCTTCGCCACCGACTCATTCACAAGGAAGCACAGGTTATGAGGGCTTGCTCCATAACAGATCATGCGTAAGTTCAAATCTTCTAGCGTACCAAATACTTGCTTCGCATAGCCTTTACGTTCACTCATCTTGTTACCAATCAAGGCTACCAAACAAAGGTCATGTTCTACTTCGACCTTACACAACTCTTCCAACTCTTCACGTGCTGCTTGAGGACGTTGTGGTGCGCCTCCTGAGGTATCAGTTTGATCCAGTGTGAGTGACACACTGATTTCTGATGTGGTGATAAGGTCTACCGAAATTTTGTGCTTGGCTAAAATCTCAAATACTTTTGCTAAGAAGCCGTACGCATGGAACATGTTCGCACTACGCAGAGTGACCATCGTTTGATTACAACGCAGAGCGAGGGCGCGGAACAGTGGTGAGCTTTCGACTTGATGACGAATCCACGTGCCGCCTTTTTCTGGTTCTTTGGATGAGCCAACAAAAACCGGGATATCATGACGCAGAGCAGGGACTAGTGTTGATGGGTGTAATATTTTCGCGCCAAAGTTAGCCATTTCAGAGGCTTCACTAAAACTGATCTCTGGGATTGGTGACGCTTTTGGTGCGATGCGAGGATCGGTCGTGTAAATACCAGGAACATCTGTCCAAATTTCAAGTCCAGATGCTTTCACACCTTCAGCAATCAAGGCTGCACTGTAGTCGCTACCACCACGGCCTAACGTTGTTGTATTGCCTTCTTCGTCAGAGCCAATGAAGCCCTGTGTGATGACGACAGAATCAAGACATAAAGGGATCAGCTTCTCTTGCGCTAG
>NZ_JAWOUH010000098.1:0-1148 GCF_033339295.1 Vibrio sp. 704
GTTCTTGACTGGCGGACATGGTCGTGACGGCTCGAGATACACCACTTTGTAGCTGTTTAAGCATATCGCCAATTTCATGAGTGCTATTTTGCGTACGGCTCGCTAGTGAACGCACTTCATCGGCCACCACTGCAAATCCACGCCCTTGCTCGCCCGCTCGCGCGGCTTCAATTGACGCATTGAGCGCCAATAAGTTGGTCTGCTCAGCAATCTCGCCAATCACATCCAATACTTTGGTAATCTGCTCCGTTTGCTGACTCAACTCAGAGATAGCATCCGATGTACTGTTGATCTCTGTAACCAACTCAGTAATGCCTTGAATCGCTTGTTCAACCTCTCGCTGGGCTTCGGTGACCTGATCGTTCGCATCGTCAATGGCCTGCGCAGTGGCATTTGTATTGCTCGCGACTTCTTTTGCCGTCATGCTCATCTCTGTTACGGCTGTCACCACTTTATCCGTTTCCAAACAGTGACTCTGCATTTGACCGCTCGCTGTGCGCGTTTGATCATTCAGTTCTTCAGAAACTGTTTGAACGGCAGAAGCAGATCGATGAATGTCCTGCATCAGTGGGTGAAGTTTATCCATAAATTCATTAAAGGCAGCCGCGACTTCGCCAACTTCGTCTTTACTTTCCACTTTTAGACGCGCAGTTAAGTCACCGCCACCCGCAGCAACATCTTTGAGAGAATCGGCGACGTGCTGAAGTGGTTTAATGCCTTTCGAAACAGCAATGCTGGTTAAGATGCTGGTAATAATCAGGCCAATCACCGAGATTGTCACCGCAGATAAAGTGTGTTGATTTAACTCTTGCGTGCGCAATTCACGCTGCATGGCAACTTGTTGGTCGATGTCATCAATGTAGATCCCGGTACCAAGCACCCAGTCCCATTTTTGTAGATACTCGGCGTAACCCAATTTCGGTGCCTGAGCGTTGATGGTTGGTTTGTGCCAAGAGAAATACAAAAAGCCATCGCCTTTTTGCGACGCATCAATCAAGCCAGCAATCACCGCTACGCCATTTTCATCTTTAAGGTCATACAGATTTTTACCTTCCAGCGACGGTTTGATGGCATGTAAGGTATTGATACCTTGAGAATCATACGCGAAAAAGTACCCATCACTTTCAAAGCGCATCGCTTTTAAGATT
>NZ_JAWOUH010000099.1:0-1143 GCF_033339295.1 Vibrio sp. 704
GACCAAACGATGATAATGCTCGGTGATTTGTTTGAGCATCGGAACGGGAATCGCAGCCGCTTCATCGACTAGCAACAAATCGCACTCAGGCAGCGAAGACAACAATTCGTCAGGCGCAATAAACTGAATATACCCATAGCCGACTTCCAAACGGTCTTTCTTCATCTGTTTGGCATCAGTAAGTAAACACTGCGCGTGCTGATAGACTGGCTCAACAGCGTTAATAGAAGGCGCGGTAAGTAATATACGCAGCGGCTTGTGTTGCAACAACTGAGCACAAGCGATACCTAACGCGCTGCTTTTACCTCTACCGCGATCAGCCGTGAGCACTAAAGGACGCTTACGATGCCCACTCACCACTTTCTCGATTAATGAAACAGCGTGAGTCTGCTCTATGTATTCTGTATTTCTCTGCGCAATAGCAAGCTCAGAAACCTGAGGAATGACTTTCCCCTGCTCAAGCACTATCAGCTTTTGCCATTGGGTCTGCATCCATCGCTCAGCGAAGTGTTGTGGTTGAGCAGTATTTGTCACAACAAGTAGCATTCCACCGCCAACGAGAGAGCCAATTGCCGACGTAAAGCTATTAGCATCGAACTCTTTTCGCGCGTCAAACAGCAGCACATCACATTCTCTGCCGAGTAGTCGATTTCCCTGCTTCATTCCAACACAAAAGGCACTCTCGAATGACCAATCCCCAACACAGAACCAACGTTGTGTGGTTTGAGTTTGAAGAAATGCAGAGAGAATGGACTCTTGCCAATCGGCCTCTCCTTGCAAAACAATGCCTGAGCGTTGAAAAGCATGTTGAGATTGGCGTTGAAGTGAAGATAGAAATTCAGATTGTGCGTGCATGGGGTCTATCCGATGTTGAACTGCCGCCATGTTATCACATCTACTATACGGAGCATGCTTCCACACGCTCAAGATCGCAGACATAAAAAAACCGCCCGAAGGCGGTTATCGTTAAAGCTTAGTTTTATTGCATTTTGCTTTGAACAAAAGCAAGAATTTCTTCCATCAAGCTGTCATCGACTTTCTTCAGATTGAGAGCAAGATTGCTGCCTTTACGACTGTAGCTTGCTCGACCTTTGACAAGGTCAACTTTTTCAGCTTTTTTTGCAGGTTTAGCTGGTGCTAACT
>NZ_JAWOUH010000100.1:0-1142 GCF_033339295.1 Vibrio sp. 704
ACCAATGACAATGCCGTTACTGACGAAGACACGCCAGTGACGATTGATGTCCTGCCAAACGACACCGATATTGATGGCGATAAGTTGTCTATCCAATCGGCGTCTGTACCTGAAGCGCAAGGCACAGTTGAGATTGTTGATGGAAAATTGGTCTTTACACCGGCCGAGAACTTCCATGGTGACGCCGAAATCACTTACACCGTGACCGATGGTGCACTGACCGACCAAGCGACGGTCAACGTCACCGTGAATGCGGTGAACGACACGCCTGTGGTTGAAAGTAGCATTGCAGACCAAACCTTGGCGGAAGATTTTACGCCATACAGCATCAATCTGAATACCGCTTTCAGCGATGTGGATAACGTGGATGGCGAGTTAACGTTTAGCATCTCTGGCAACAGCAACATTCAAGTGGCGATCGTCAATGGGATTGCTACGTTCACTCCAACGGCAGACTGGAACGGCTCAGAAGCGCTGACGTTTACGGCGACCGATCCAAGCGGCGAGAGCGTTAGCCAAACGGTGAACTTCACAGTAGCGCCAGTGGCAGATATTGAATCTGACCGCGCGACGGTTGTGGAAGACACACCAACCATCATCAAGGTTTTAGGTAACGACACGTTCGAAGGCGACGACAAAGTGGTGTCGCTCGATAGCAATAACGGTCCAGCCAACGGCACGGTCTCGGTCAACCCGGACGGCAGCGTCACTTATACACCAAACGACAACTTCCACGGGACAGACAGCTTCACTTATATCGTTACATCGGGCGGAGTATCGGAATTCACCACGGTGAACGTCGATGTGACGCCAGTGAATGACGCGCCAGTGGCAAAAGATGATACCGCTGTCACTGACGAAGACACGCCAGTGACGATTGATGTCCTACCAAACGATACTGACATCGATGGTGATACGTTAAGCATTGATTCGGCGTCTGTGCCGAGTGACCAAGGTACAGTTGAAATTGTTGACGGCAAGTTGGTGTTCACACCGGCTGAGAACTTCCATGGTGACGCTGAAATCACTTACACCGTTAGCGATGGTGCACTGACTGACCAAGCGACGGTCAACGTCACCGTGAATGCGGTGAACGACACGCCTGTGGTTGAAAGCAACATTGCAGACCAAACCTTGGCGGA
>NZ_JAWOUH010000101.1:0-1142 GCF_033339295.1 Vibrio sp. 704
GCAAATGGCCGCATCATTGAAGCAACAGCGGGGCTGCAAAACTTAGGTACACTCGATACTTCAGGTATCGACCTCAAAGTCGGCTACAGTTACGACTTTGATTTTGCGACAGTTCGTTACGACTTCATGGGAAGCTATGTTCTGGACTACAGCACACCTGAATACGTTGGTGGCCCAGTAAATAATCAAGTAGGTCGTAATGGTTTGCCTGAGTACCGTTTTAACACTGGTGTTGGCTTAAACTTCCTAGAAGACCATGACATCTATCTATCTGCAGACCACATCGCAGACCAAGCTCAAGATGTTGACGACAACTACAATAAAATCGGTCACATATCTTCACAAACAACGTGGAACATTGCGTACAACTACCTAGCTCCGTGGGATGCAAAATTCACGGCAGGTGTTCGTAACCTTACTGATGAAGATCCTGCATTTGAATCTGATGGTGTAACTTACAACTCAGACCTATACAGCATTCAAGGCCGCGTTTACTTCTTGAAATACTCTCAAAACTTTTAGTTAAAACCTTTGGCGCAGGAGTATTTCCTGCGCCCTATTCGACTGACTATTTACACTAACAAGGATGCTACTATGACGTTAAAGGAATTTGGCGTAAGTGCAGTTACTGCCGCGATTCTCTCGGTAAGTGGTGCAGCGATTGCTGCAGACTCTGGAACCGTAGTCGCCAATCAAGCACAAACAACGAAGTCTTCTCAAGCTTCTCAGCAAAAAATCGATACTTACGCTGAAAGCACAGAAGGTATGTTGGCAGAATATAAGGGCTTACTTCGTCAAATCGATAGTATGAAAGTCTACAACGAGCAAATTAATCGAATGGTTCAATCGCAACAGGGCGAACTGGACTCATTGAATAACCAAATTGCTCAAATCGATCAAACGGCAACAGAAGTTGTTCCTCTAACACTAAAAATGATCGATGCGCTAGATGAGTTCGTTACACTCGATTTGCCTTTCCAAAAAGAAGAACGCAACAAACGCGTTCAAGAGTTACGCCGCCTGATGGATCGCGCAGACGTAACGACTTCTGAGAAATTCCGTAAAGTGATGGAAGCGTACCAAATTGAAGAAGGCTTCTCTCGCTCAATAGAGTCTGACAAAGCGAGCTTAGATCGTAACGG
>NZ_JAWOUH010000102.1:0-1134 GCF_033339295.1 Vibrio sp. 704
AACGCTTGCAGATCATACGGCGTTGTCAGCGACTCTACGCGCTGTTTCAACGTAGGAACAGACAACAACGGCGCATCCACATACCCTACTGTTGAAGCCGTTAAACTCTTCACCCACGACTGTTTCAATACGCCGTTCACGACTGCCGGTGCTTTTGCCATTATTGGTAGCATGGTTTCAATGTTGGCAACCAAATAATCTTTTGCCGGACGCTGATAGCGCGAGTGATAAATGTTTAAAAAGCGGGAGCGGAAACTTGGGACATCCACTTTGATCGGACATTGGCTCGCACACGCTTTACACGCTAAGCAGCCGTTCATTGCTTCATAAACTTCATGAGAGAAATCGTATTCGTGACGACGATTAATGGAATGACGCACACGATCAATCATGGTTTTGATCGATGTTTTGTTTTCTAACGTTTGCTTTTCTAGGTCAAGAATATCAATACCTTGCTCAGTAAGCTGACGCAACCATTCACGAACCAATCCAGCGCGCCCTTTTGGCGAATGACGACGATCAGCCGTCACTTTCATCGATGGACACATCGGCGAACTGGTATCGTAGTTAAAGCACAAACCGTTCCCGTTACATTCCATCGCTTGCTTAAAGCTGTCACGTACTCGTACGTCAATTTGGCGATCATAGTAACCACGTTTGGTGTCGGTTACTTTTACCAACTCTGCATCGCTATCAAGTGGCGTACAGATTTTGCCTGGGTTCATTTTATTATGTGGGTCGAATGCAGCTTTTACGCGTCGAAGCTCAGTAAACAACTCTTTGCCAAAGAACTCCGGACCATATTCCGAGCGGAAACCTTTACCGTGCTCACCCCACATCAGGCCGCCGTATTTCGCTACCAGCTTGACGACTTCATCAGAGACTTCATGCATCAATGCTTCTTGGTGCGGGTCACACAAATCCAACGCAGGACGCACGTGCAGCACCCCTGCATCAACGTGACCAAACATACCGTAATTCAGAGATTTGCTATCTAATAGTTCGCGGAACTCTACAATGAAATCGGCCAAGTTTTCTGGTGGTACACACGTATCTTCAGCGAATGCGACCGGTTTAGCGCGGCCTTTTGCAGCGCCTAACAAACCCACCGCTTTTTTACGCATGTTGTAGATA
>NZ_JAWOUH010000103.1:0-1133 GCF_033339295.1 Vibrio sp. 704
TGGAATGAAAATGGTCGCCATGAACTGTTTATCGAATCGGGAGTGTTTAAGCTCTTGCCTGATAAGCAAGGTTGGAAAGTAAATGGTCACTCACTTCAAATTCGCACCGATGACAAATCCTGGCCTGAACTTGATGCGGCTTTTGATTGGCAACCAGATGGCTGGAAGCTCAATCTTTCTCAGCTCGACATTGAGGCGCTGATTCCAGTCGTTAAGCGCGCGCCGGAATCAGAATCGACCAGTGACTGACTCAATAAATTAGCGCCGAAAGGTCGTGTTGAAGACATTCGTTTAGCCATGAATGGTGGCTTAGATACGCTGCGTTATTCGGCAGACCTCGATGAGTTAGCTATGACTCAATGGGAACTGTTGCCGGGCTTTCAACATGTGCAAGGCAGCGTTGCGGGTGACTTGAAGCAAGCGAAAGCGAAAGTCACGGTCATTGATGATGTTTTCCCGTACGGGGATGTATTCCAAGCCCCATTGAACATCAAGCAAGGCGAAGTCGACATCATCTGGCAGCAAGATGAGACAGGTTGGCGTTTGTGGTCGGATAAAGTCACGGCTGCGACTCCGGATCTTCAAGTGTTGGGCGCATTTCGACTCGATTTCCCTAAAGAGCAAAGCCCATTCCTATCGTTTTATGCTGAGGCGGATCTCTACAACGCTGGTGAAACTTGGCGTTACTTACCAACCTTGGCATTAGGTCAAGATCTGACGGATTACCTATCAACCGCAATTCAAGGCGGTAAAGTAAATACGGCCAAATTGCTGTGGTATGGCGAGTTAGGAGATTTTCCTTACAAAGAGCACAACGGTATGTTTCAGGCATGGGTTGGCTTAAAAGACGCGAAATTCAGTTTTGATACTGCGTGGCCAACCATTACCGACTTGCAGCTTGATCTATTGTTTGAAAACGACGCCATGTATCTGGATTCCAAAGCGGCGACGTTAAATGGCGTTCACGCGAAACGCATCACGGTGCGCATTCCTGAGGTGGCTGAAGATGGCCATATCGAAATTGAAGCTAAAGCAACAGCTCCAGGTAATGAAGTTCGCCACTACATGATGGCTACGCCAATGCCACGGCCGAACCACTTTTCCTCTGTAAACGCTGGTCCAGTAAAGTGATA
>NZ_JAWOUH010000104.1:0-1114 GCF_033339295.1 Vibrio sp. 704
CGATGATATCGACATCGTACGTTCCGTTTTCTTTGGTTTGTTAATCACGCCCTGGGCCGTTTACTTCCTATCTGTGGTGGTAGATCAGTTAGAAGAGTCTCGTCAACGATTGACGAAGCTGGTTTCTAAATTGAAAGACATGCGTTCACGCGACCAAGAACTGAACTTCCAACTACAGCAGAACATCGAAAAGCTCAATCTAGAGATTGAAGAGCGGATTAAAGCGGAAGAAGCGCGTGAAGAGGCGATGCAGGACCTAGAAAATGAGGTTTTCCAGCGTGAGCGAACGCAATTAGAATTAGCAGAGCGTACCGCCTTGTTACGTTCATTCATCGATGCGTCACCTGATTTGATTTATTACCGTAATGCCGATGGCGTCTTCTCTGGTTGTAACCGAGCGATGGAAGAGTTAACGGGCAAGAAAGAGCATCAACTTGTCGGCTTGAGCCCGTGGGATGTCTACAGTAAAGAAATTGCGCAACCAATCGTAGATACCGACCAAAAAGTCTTTAGCGACAACCAAGCGATCACTTACGAGCAATGGTTGGAATACCCTGATGGGCGAAAACACTATTTTGAATTGCGCAAAGTACCATTCTATAGCAAAGACGGTCGCCACTTGGGGTTGGTTGGTTTTGGGCGAGACATTACTGAGCGTAAGCGTCACGAAGAATCTCTAGAAAAAGCCAGCCGAGATAAAACGACGTTTATCTCCACAATTAGCCATGAACTTAGCACACCGTTAAACGGTATTGTTGGCCTGAGACGAATGTTGCTTGATAGTCCGCTGACGGAAGAGCTGCGCGAGCACATGCAGACGATCAACGTGAGTGCGATTACGTTGGGGAATATCTTCAATGACATCATCGATATGGACAAATTCGATCGTCGTAAGCTTGAACTGTTACCTGCGCCATTGAACTTTGAAGACTTTGTCGCCGAGATAGAGAGTATTTCGGCGCTCATGGCGGAACAAAAAGGACTGCGTTTCGACTTAGAACGTTTGAGTGACTTACCAAAAGCGATCGAGGTGGATGCGACCCGTTTACGTCAGGTGATTTGGAACCTAGTGAGCAACGCGATGAAGTTCACCAAAGAAGGTGGCGTTGTGGTG
>NZ_JAWOUH010000105.1:0-1112 GCF_033339295.1 Vibrio sp. 704
AAAAGTCGAGACCTTGATAAGGCTCATCCAAAATGAGTAGCGTTGGCTGCTTCACTATAGCGCGCGCGATCAACAGCAAACGTTGCTGACCGTATTCCAACTGTTTGAAAGACGTCTTTTCGTAGTGACGCATGTGTAAGATATCAAGCCACTCTTTAGCTACGTCAATCTCTTTACGCGAAGGCTGATTATACAAGCCAATCGAGTCGTAGAACCCAGACAGAATGACCTCTAACGCGCTGCAATTCACTCGGTATTGAAGATGCAGTGCAGAGGAGACCATGCCAATATGCTGTTTTATCTCCCAGATGCTTTCGCCAGAGCCTCGCTTCTTGCCGAAGATGTGGATGTCGTTACTGTAGCATTGTGGATGATCGCCAAATATCAGCCCCAATAACGTACTTTTACCACAGCCGTTTGGCCCTTTAACTTGCCAGTGTTGTCCTTTATCTATGCGCCAATTCAGGTCAGTGAAAATACGTTTTTCAGTGTATTCAACTTGGCCATTTTTTAGTTCGAAAATAGGATCATCGAAGTGCGTAGAGTGTTGGTGGCGTCGTATCAACCTCATCATCTCTTCGCTTTGTTTTTGGGATTGTGACTTGATTTGTTCGATTATCGGGTGGTTGTCCCAACTCTCTTTATTCATTGTGCTGTCAAGACTGCCGGCATTAAATAGCGCCACATGATCTATCCATTCTGGCATGTCGGACTCGCGAGAAAACGTAATCAACATCTGGACGGATTGCGAAAGCGAGTGCAAATAGGTTGCGAGTGAAGCGCGGTGGGCAACATCTAGACCGACAAAAGGATTATCCAGAAGCACAAGGTCAGGTTGGGTTGCCAACGCTCTAGCGAGCATGACTCGTCTGGTCTCGCCAGTCGATAAAACACGAAAACCGCTCTGTTTTAAATGGTGAAGGTCGAGCTCTTCAAGCAGTCTTTCCGTCGTTGCTGCATCTTGGCAGCACTCAAAAATCAAAGCATAAACGGTACTGCCTTGGTCGATACGATCGAGAAAATCGGTGTCGTCCTTTTCTAGCTCACGTTCAAGTAGTCGTTGTTGCTCTGAAAGCGATACTTGCGCGACTTTCAATTCACCAAGATCCAAC
>NZ_JAWOUH010000106.1:0-1111 GCF_033339295.1 Vibrio sp. 704
AAGCGATGTGTGACATTAGCGATGACGATGACAATTAGGGAAGTGCAGTTTACGACCTCAATAGCAACGGCAGTGGCACAGACATTTCTAAGGGGGGAGTATGTTGACGATACTGTTGATTGCATTGGCGCTGTATATTTTCTGGCTACTGTTTCGAAATGGCCCTGCATTTGCCGAGCGACTCCCAGACCACAAACGCAATTGGGTTGGCCCCACCGCTAATCAAGAAGAATGGCGCGGCTATTGTGCGGACGTATTTCAACCTTTTAGTTCCCGCACGACTTTCTATGCTATTGCCTATTTTGCCAATTATATTGCAGTGGCGAATGCGATCTCTTGGTCCATCGTCTACGAAGGCAATTATCCTGTTATGATGAGCCGTTTCGGCAGCTACTTTATTGTTAGTACGCACGACGCCATGCTGGTAGCTGGGTTTGTTTCTCTGGCTTTTTTTATCATCAACTGGCAATTGGCGATGCATTGCGCGAGTTTACTCAGCCAATATTTAGTGCGAATCCTCATCATCAATCGCACGCGTTTTGTCGCCATGAGTTTAGTGTTCAGCAGCTATTTTGCTTACTTGTTAACGATAGGAATTTTTTGGCTGTTTCACGACACGTACTCAATTTGGCAAGGGTTGAAACTCACGCCTGCTTTTCTTTTATTAGCGTTATTGTTAGCCGTCGTGTTACCTGCCATGAAAAAAGAAACGTCCGAAAGCGAATAAGCGAGAATCGCTCTACCGTTTGAGAAGTAATTCATGTGCCATTGAGTTAGCATTGCCGACCTTTTTTTCGTCAGTGGGAGGACTCATGTATATTGGCTTTGACTATGGCACTGCAAACTGTTCAGTGGCAAAAATGGAATCAGGCGAGCCTGTTTTGCTAAATCTTGAAGGGGATAGCCCGTTCATTCCTTCCACCCTAGCAGCTCCGACTCGTGAGTCTGTGTCTGAGCATTTGTTTCGTCACCGTGACATCAAACCGTTTGATCAAGTTGGAGAGCAGGTACTGCGCCGCGCAATCAACTTGAACCGAGAAGAGAGCATCGAGCTGGAGCCAGAAGACATCGCGTTTGGGCAGGCAGCGTTGAACCGCTATTTAGAAGATCC
>NZ_JAWOUH010000107.1:0-1106 GCF_033339295.1 Vibrio sp. 704
TTTCATCTAAGAACTCTGCCATTATTTTCTTCTCTGCGCTCAGTCGATCTCTTTGACCTAACTTACTCTGTGTCTGTTGGTTTTGTCGACGGTGTGCGTGATTGACTATTCTTATTTGCTTTTGTAACGCCACTTCCTTGTTCTCTGTTTGCTGCTTGATAGCGTAGATCTCGTTTTCTTTCTTGTTGAGTCGTTTCGCTTCTTTGGCGTGTTTGTTTACGATATCCTTCTCAACTTGACCTTGGTATTCTCGTTTTATGTTTTCGATCTCTTTCGTTTTTTTAGCTAATTCTTTCTTAGCTTTGAGTAACGACTCATCTGCGAATGTGCGAATGCCGTTGTAAATTAAACCTAAAATGAACGCTGTCATGAGGCTAAACAAGAATATGTAAACCCATGATTGCCATTGGTACCAGAGCGTTTTTGCGCCTTGTGCTAGTAAAATAGGACCATTTGAGTTGGATAAGTCTACTAACCAAATCGTGCTATCGGGAGTTAGAAAATCAAGAAATGGTGCTGCAAAAAGCAATACCAATCCCACAACAATTACCGTCAAAAATCCCCAAATCATCGTAGGTATACCTCTGTAATATCGGGGCGGAAATGCCCTAGCTCTTGAGAAATAATCGTCATGACATCGATACGCTCAAAGTGGTTAGCCAGTTGTTCGTAGCGGTTTTGTGCGTAGCTATGGCGTAAGCCGTGTGCTCCGTTGGAGTACCCAAGAGCGCGAGAACTCGCTTTGCTGAACGCATCAGAAAACTTGTGTCCTCCTGCTATGTTGTAATGCGATTCGTAATTCACGCCCCTGTCAGAGAGTTGCTGTGGTGTATCGAGTCTGCGTTCTTCTAACTTTTCTGCCAAATGGTTGGGGATTTGAACTTCACGAATGAGACCGCCTTTCCCTTGAACCGTGTAGGTTTTTGAGTCATTGGGGAGTTGGGAAAATTTATCTTGGTGTACGTCCCGTGGACTCGGATTTACTTCGCCAGAAGGTCGTAGTGTGTACAGTTCGTGAGCGCGTAGACCCGCTTCATGACAAAGTTGTGTTGAGAGTGCATGTTGCTCGGTTTGGTGCTGAATGATCGCATTGACCTGTTCTGGCG
>NZ_JAWOUH010000108.1:0-1102 GCF_033339295.1 Vibrio sp. 704
TTTGAATCCACTTTGGCGCAGCTCGAATCAGCAAGCCAGATCTACCCTTCTCTTGCCGAACCTTTTTCTCAACTGAAGACGCTAGAGCAAAGCTACTTTACCGAAGCGCTCGAAGCAATGGACAACTATGAAGCAATGTTTTCAGCACAAGAAGAAGTGCAGAAGTCATCGCGCCGCTTTCAAAAACTCAACACTGAACTTTCTGTTGGCCTGAAAGAATACGTTGCAGACCAATCGAGTATTTCAGTGAAAGTTATGGCGAAAAGCTACTTCATCAAACTCAAAGATGCCGAAGTGATCACTTCCGATGCGCTGGCCAGCTCCAATCCTGAGTTTGTTACGCAAGCGGTAACGAAAAACCGTAAAGCAGTAACGCACTTGAACTACGCGTTCCGTGGGTTGGTCACTCAGCTTCCTGAGTTAGAAAAAGCTTTTGGCGAATCCGTAGAACAATTTACCCGTGACGTAGGTATGCGTGGCGGTGTGCTAGACCAACACAACAACTACCTCAACGCTCGCGCAGCTCTGTATGACAACATTGCGAACTTAGCTAACAAAGTCGATTCTACGATGGCTATCCTTGAGCAATTCACAACGACAGCAACAGACAAACTAAACGAATCTCTTGATGATGCCGGTGACATTTACTCTGCTGGCGTGACGAAAGCGATTGTGATTGGTGTAGTTGTGGTTTTGTTTGCGGCGGCTATCGGCTATCACATCGCGCAAAGTGTGCGTGAGCCATTAACACGTATTCTCAATGCGCTAGAGAGCCTAACTAAAGGCGATATGACGCAACGTATTGATATTCGCTTTAACAACGAGTTCAGCCGCGTTAGTGGCCATATCAACACGTTAGCGGACAGCTTGCACGATATTCTAGTGAAGCTAAATGAAGCATCAGAAAACTTAGCCTCGACCGCGACAACCAACGAACGAACGTCTTCTCAAGCGCAATCTAAGCTGAATGCACAACGTGAGCAGACCGCCAACGTGGCAACGGCTATGACCGAGATGTCTCACTCGGTTCAAGAAGTTGCGCAAAGCGCTCAAGGCTCTTTGGAAATGGTTCAACGTGTTGAGTCTGCATCCGAAGAAGGCC
>NZ_JAWOUH010000109.1:0-1097 GCF_033339295.1 Vibrio sp. 704
ATCAGTAAGATCGGTCATCTCAGTGCCACGGAAAATCGCATCTGTCCAAAGGAACATTGGGATAGAAGCGCTGATTGGGTTTGGCACTTTCGGGAAGCGTTGGAATGGGTAAGAGTGGTTACCCTCACGAGCACCAGTACCACCACCTTGTAGACCAACCTGACCACGAAGCAGAGACAGCATCATGATCGCTTTACACGCTTGCTCACCGTTTGCTGAGCGTTGTAGACCCCAACCTTGCGTGATGTAAATACGTTTTGCATCGCCGATTTCACGCGCAAGTTTCAAGATCACATCAGCAGGAATACCTGTGATTGGTTGTGCCCACTCTGGCGTTTTCTCGATACCATCTGGACCTGTGCCCATGATGTAATCTTTGTAGCTGCCATTTTCTGGCGCTGATGCTGGCAGAGTTTTACGGTCGTAACCCACACAGTAGCGGTCAAGGAAGTCTTGGTCGACTTTATCTTCGCTGATCAATACATGGGCGATAGCAGCGACAAGAGCCGCATCGGTACCGTGTTTGATAGGAATCCATTGGTCTTCACGGCCAGCAGCAGTATCGGTGTAACGAGGGTCGATACAAATCGTACGTGTGTGGCTAATATTTTTTGCGTCCACGTAGTTGTGGATTTGACCACCGCCCGACATACGCGTCTCGGCTGGGTTGTTACCAAACATCAGACAAAGATCTGCGTTTTGTACGTCGTCAATCGAGTTGTTGTCTACCCAAGTGCCGTAGAAGTACTCAGACATACATTCGATGTTCGCTGCTGAGTAGTCGCCGTAGTGATTCAGGTAACCACCACACAGGTTCATCATACGTGCAACCAATGTCGCGCTCGGATCCCAGCTCTTAGTTACCGTACCACCCAAGGTACCCGTACCGTAGTTTAAGTAAACCGCGTCATTACCGTAGTCTTTAATGATGCGTTTTAGATTGTCACCGATGAGGTCAAAGGCTTCGTCCCAAGTAATGCGTTTGAACTTACCTTCACCACGTTTACCAACGCGAAGAAGTGGGTATTTCAAACGGTCTGGCGAGTAAACACGGCGACGCATAGAGCGACCACGCAAACAAGCACGAACTTGATGAT
>NZ_JAWOUH010000110.1:0-1084 GCF_033339295.1 Vibrio sp. 704
GACCGTTTTCTTAAGCTTGACTTGGGCCGTGTCTCTTTCCGACATTCCGCTCGTATTATCGACTTATTTGTTATTACTGATTGCTAGCAAGCTACGTGATCCAGGCTTTGTCCTTTTGTCGAGTCAAGGGCATTGGTATGTGCACAGCGACGGCACGGTAAAAAATGAAACGAATAATTCGCATATCAAACACGTCAACCTGACGACGCTGCCTTTTAAACTCTCCTTTACGCTAGAGTCGGGTGAAATGGTGACGATTTGGCGAGACAGTTGTGATGAACGGTGCTATCGGCAACTTTCCTTGATTTTGCGTCAATGGAAAATGAAACAGGGAGCCAAAGCTCCCTGTTGATAAGCGTTACATTCGATATTAATTATCGGTTAACTGCTTTGCTGGTACCAGAATTGTCGGGCCGCTGTTTTCCAGTTGATTTGGGTAATCAAGCGTGTAGTGCAGGCCGCGGCTCTCTTTACGCTGCATTGCACAGCGAACCATAAGCTCTGCAACTTGCAGTAGATTACGCAGCTCCAACAAGTTATTAGATACGCGGAAGTTACTGTAGTACTCATGCGTTTCTTGTTGTAGCAGTTGAATGCGGCGCAATGCACGTTCTAAGCGCTTATCGGTACGCACAATGCCCATGTAGTCCCACATGAACAGGCGAAGTTCGTGCCAGTTGTGTTGAATAATAACTTCTTCATCACTGTTGGTGACTTGGCTTTCATCCCAACATGGGACACGTGAAGGCAGCTCAACGCTGGTGTGATGTTTCAGAATATCTTTTGCAGCAGACCACGCATAAACCACACATTCCAACAGTGAGTTCGATGCCATACGGTTAGCACCATGCAAGCCGGTGTAGCTCACTTCGCCAATCGCGTATAGATTTTTCAAATCCGTATGACCGTTTTGATCCACCATCACGCCGCCACAGGTATAGTGCGCAGCTGGTACGATTGGAATAGGCTCTTTGGTCATATCAATGCCCAAGTCCATCAAGCGCGAGTAAATGGTGGGGAAGTGCTTGGTGATAAAGTCCGCTGGTTTATGACTGATGTCGAGATACATGCAGTCTGCACCCAA
>NZ_JAWOUH010000111.1:0-1081 GCF_033339295.1 Vibrio sp. 704
ATCCTGCTTTTCAAAGTCTGCCGAAGTTGTTTTTGGGTAAAGGCAGCAATGTTCTATTTACTGAACATTTTGATGGTCTCGTCATTGTTAACCGCCTTTTGGGGAAATCGGTTTCAGAAACCCATGAAGATTATCTTCTGCATGTTCAAGGTGGGGAGGATTGGCCGAGTTTGGTGGCTTGGTGTGTTGCCCAAGGTATGGGCGGGATCGAAAACTTAGCTTTGATTCCCGGTTGTGCTGGGTCAGCTCCGATCCAAAACATCGGCGCATACGGGGTTGAACTAAAAGATCTTTGTAGCTACGTCGATGTATTGGATTTGACGACTTTAAAAACGAGGCGGATGAGTGCGGAAGACTGCGAATTTGGGTACCGAGATTCAGTTTTCAAACATGATCTATATGAAAAATGCTTTGTCACAGCCATTGGCTTGAAGCTGCCGAAGCGATGGACGCCGAAGAATCAATATGGGCCGTTACAAAACATCCCTGAAAACGAATTAAGTCCAAATGCAATATTTGAACGTGTGTGCCAAGTTCGTATGGAGAAACTGCCAGACCCAGCTAAAGTCGGTAACGCAGGGAGTTTCTTTAAAAACCCTGTGATCAGCCAAGATCATTATGATCAACTCATTCGAAAGCATAGCGACATGGTGGCTTACCCTGCAAACGAGGGAATGAAAGTGGCAGCCGGTTGGCTGATTGACCAGTGTGGTTTGAAAGGTATTTCAGTCAACGGTGCTCAGGTGAACCCTTTACAAGCGTTGGTATTAACAAATGTCGACAACTGCAGTGCTGATGACGTGGTTGCACTTGCTTCTCTGGTGAAAAAGGCGGTGTGGGATAAGTACCAGATTGAACTCGAACACGAAGTGCGCTTTATGAATCGTCAAGGTGAAACTAATCTCGCTAAGATTGAGGCTGCTCAATGAGAAAAGAACACTCAGTGAAGCTACATATCCTTAAAACACTCAGCGATGGCGGTTTCCATTCAGGTGAAATGCTTGGACAACAACTGGGCATTTCTAGAGCGGCAATTGCAAAGCACATTAAAGGGTTGAATGATTGGGGAGTGGATATTTAT
>NZ_JAWOUH010000112.1:0-1081 GCF_033339295.1 Vibrio sp. 704
AAAACTTACATTTTGGTCTTCATCGGTTCGATTGCTCTGCTCCTTTTACTTTTGTGGGGCTCACCCACCAGCGCAAAAACCTTATCAGCGACCGTCATCAGCAACACTTTGACTCAGTCTTTAGACGGGCAACGACGTTACCTGACGATAGACGCTCCTGATATCGAACAACAACGCGTCGCCGTTCCGATAACAACTGACTGTGCGATCGGTTCGACAGCCACATTTAGGCAAGCGACAAGCTCAACTTTTGAACCATCACTTTCATTCGTCAGCTGTAACTAGAATAGTGGTCACTCCCACGACAAGAAGGATTTAGCAATGCAAGCATTGATCAGTGCAAAAGAACTCCATGCCCTACTTGACCAACAAAATGTAAAGCTTTTAGACGCAAGCATTAGCTTTCAAATTCCTTCGGAAAGCAAAAAAATCACCGATAAATGGATTCCAAACACTTACCGTTTTGATTACGACAATGATTTTTGTCTGCCTGATACCTCTTTGCCGCACATGATGCCAACCGAAGCAGGATTTAATGTAAGCGCACAAAAGCTTGGGCTAAATAACGAGGACTTGATCATCGTTTATGACAACTCTGGTACGCTTGCTTCACCACGCGCATGGTGGATGCTCCAAGCGATGGGACACGAGAACGTCAAAGTACTTAATGGTGGACTTCCAGCTTGGATAGCAGCGGGGTTGCCCGTCGTAGATTCGCTAGCAAAACCTGAACAATTAGGAAATTTTTCGGGAAAATTAAATAAAAATGCATTTTTGGACGCAAATGCAGTATTAGAGTACTCAAACAATTGCAGTGCGCATATTGTTGATGCTCGCTCACGAGCGCGCTTTTTTGGTGAAGTGCCTGAGCCAAGAGAAGGATTGCGCAGTGGCCATATTCCAAACTCGTTGTGCCTGCCTTTTCAAGAACTGCTGGATAACGGTTACATCAAACCGAACTCAGAATTGAAACAAGCATTTAGCGAACTGTCGCTATATAATGACAATTCAATCATTTTCAGCTGTGGCTCAGGTGTGACTGCCTGTATTTTATTGTTGGCAACTCATCAACTAGGCTTAC
>NZ_JAWOUH010000113.1:0-1081 GCF_033339295.1 Vibrio sp. 704
CTTGCTCGAACGCTGCTGCTTTTCGCTTGTCTGTTGCCAAGCCTTCATGTAAAGGCCGAACCTTCATTACAGCCTCACTATAAAATCGCGACGGAAGCGGATGATGTTGTCACTCGCGTTTTATTTGATGCGGTATCCACTGAATTTGGTGTGAGTGTTGAGTACATCAACTACGCGAGTTTTGATGCCATTTTAGATGCAGTCGCGAATGAAGACGCAGACTTTGCTGCAAACATTACCTATACCGATACTCGCGCCGAGCGTTTCAGCTATTCCCGACCAACAAACATTGAATACACATACCTATATGGGCTGAGCGACTCGACATTAGATGATATTTCGCGTGTTGGTGTGCCTCAAAACACCATCTACTCAGAACTGATCAAACAGTATCATCCAGAGTTAAAACAAGTTCCCTATAAAGGCCATAATGAAGCCGTACGTTTGCTACAAACTGGTTTAGTGGATGGCGTGGTTGATGCGATTAACCAACTTAAACCAATGTTGTTGGAAGGGTTTGATGCCAAAATGCTCAACGATCAGATCTCCATCAAACCTGTTTCTATCATTAGTAAAAAAGGTCACCACTTAGAAGAGTTGGATACCTTTGCCTCGTTTATTCATGGTGAAGCGGTACAAAAGCAACTTCGTGAGCAAATCGCGTTGTATCAATTTGAGTTGAGACGTTCAGCCCTGCGAGATGCGATCAAGTTACTGCCTGTCGATTTAAAAGAGCCAATTCGAATCAAAATGGAATCCATCTTTCCTTATGTGGTGTACAACCCTGATGGCACCGTACAAGGGATGACAGCCGATATCGTTCTACAAAGCTGTGAAATTCTGGATTTAAACTGTGTGATCATCAGTGAGCCTAACGAAAGTTGGGAGTCGATGTATCACCAGTTTATGAAAGGTGAATTTGATATTTTGGCACCATTAACGGTGAGCAGAGAACGGCATGAATTCAGCTATTTCCCAAGACCGCACTATTCACCAGCTTCAGTGATGGTCAAGCGATTGGGTTACAAGCCAAACACCTATTCCCATGTGTCACAATTGATCTCAGAAAGAATCGGTGTAG
>NZ_JAWOUH010000114.1:0-1081 GCF_033339295.1 Vibrio sp. 704
AATATGAAATGTTCATTGGATTTTGCTTGTTTCATTTGATCTTACTCGTCCAGAGCTCACAAGCGAAAATGATCTCGCTAATTTATCACCTTTGTGAACTCGCTCCAAACACAAAATCTTTTGCTGGTAGGGTGTTAGATCAAAATACGATGTCTATTTAACACTGTAGCCCGAATTTTGCAGACATGAGTTGCGCTATCTATGGCTAGTGGTGTTTTTGGTTTCGTTAACTTTGTCCGACCAAACCGTACTTTCTGACCATACCTCGTAGCTGGTGATAGCTTAATCCCAGCAATTCGGCAGCTTGTCGTTGGTTGAATTTTGCTTCCTCCAAGGCTCGATTGAGAAGATTGATATCTTGCTCCTCTTGCCACTGTTTGTAATCGAGAGGAAAGTGGATCGAAGTCGTTTGAGACGAGGCTTCTTCCTGAGGGTCTTCGTTTGCCGCAGTATGACCAAGCGCATTGTTCCAACCAGTGGCAAAAGGGTTAAAAATCAGCTCATCAATCGGTTCTGCATTTAATCCGTGTTGATAGATAGCGCGCTCAATTACGTTTTTTAGCTCACGTACATTACCTGGCCACGAGTAATCGAGTAGGGCTTGTTGCGCTTGATGAGTGCAAACAACGAAGTATTCGAGTTGCAACTCTCGACACATTTTCATTGCATAATGTTCGGCAAGCGACAGGATATCTTCTTTGCGCTCTCGCAGTGGTGGCAACATGATAACGTCAAAGGCTAGACGATCGAGTAAGTCGGCACGAAAGTCACCTTGCTCAGCCAGTCGTGGCAAATCTGCATTGGTAGCACACACTAAGCGCACATCCGCGTTAAGAGCGGTATGGCCACCGACGCGTTCGTATTCACCGTATTCAATCACTCGCAGCAGCTTCTCTTGCACAAGTAACGGCGCAGTTGCCAACTCATCCAAGAACAAGGTGCCACCTTCCGCACGTTCAAAACGGCCTTTATGTTTGCCTTTTGAACCAGTGAACGAGCCGGATTCATGGCCGAACAACTCGGAGTCAATCAAACCTTCGCTTAAGGTCGCACAGTTGAGAGAAAGAAGTGGCTTATCCCA
>NZ_JAWOUH010000115.1:0-1079 GCF_033339295.1 Vibrio sp. 704
CCATGCCATACGCCCCAAAAACGATCCTGACGCTTTAAGTTTAGCGCTTTTCCTTCGACGTTTAAGCCAGAGAGTTGCCAGAATGGTTCGTGCGCTAATTGGATTATCTGACTACGTTCAATATCAAGTTCTTGGATATCCACTTCTTGTAACGCGCTGGTGGCGGCCTTCCACCAATCCTTGTTGTCATCAGACTGGATAGCCCATTTCAATCCTTGAACAGAAGCCGTGTCGAGTTGCCAGTGCGTCGGTTTGAATTGACCAGAAACCTGTACGCGGCCTTGCTGCCAATCTAGGCTCAGTTCTTGGAGCTGGATATTCTCGGGCGTGAAAATGGCGTTCAAGCGTGGCTCTATTGCGGTTTGCTCTTGGAAACGAACACTGTCAGCTTGTAAAGACACTTTGGCAGTGGCATTCCATAGAGACGCAGGCAGTGAGGCATCTTCAATGGACAGTTCAAGGTTTTGCCAGTGCCATTCCCCCCATTCAATATCGGCGTTAAGCAAATCGAGGCTATTGATGTGGTTAATGGTGAACGGCAATTCTTGCCACGGTTTAGAGAGTAAAGATTGTCGCTGTGCATTGGTGATTGCCAACTTATCAATCGTGACATTGACCAAAGACCAGCCTTGCGGATATTGCTCACCTTGCCCTGAGATTTGGCTATTGCGCCATTTAAAAGACGTGCCATAGAGGGTGCTGTTTTGGGCTTGATAATCCACATCAACCAGTACTTTTTGTATCGCCTCACCGTGCCAATACATTTGCTCTGCAGAAGCCTGAATAGCGCCGTAAGGCCATAATTGTTGAGCGTTTAGCCAAGTAGGATCTTGGATTTGGATACTCAATCCAGTTACGGAAAAGCGCGCATCCGCGTAATCAATATTTTTCAGCGCAATCTGGTGGAACTGGATCGACTCTAAGTTAGGCTGTGTCGGTATGCCTTTTTTTAGACTCACCCCATCGATCAGCAAGCTATCGATAATCCATTTCCCATCTCGTCGTATGTCAGGGTTCAGCCATACGTCGACTTGTTCAATATAAGGCAGTTGAGCGTCTTGAAAGCGAACGTTTTGCAG
>NZ_JAWOUH010000116.1:0-1078 GCF_033339295.1 Vibrio sp. 704
TCTGTATGCCCAGAAGTGGGGGTAGGCATGCCGGTGCCACGCCCGACGATTCGTTTAATCAGTAATGAAGAGCGCATCGCGTTGGTTGAAACGAAAAATCCCGACAATGATCACACAGATAACATGCTGACTTACTCCGCAAATAAAGTGGACGAGCTTCAAAATGAGCAATTGTGTGGTTACATCGTTTGTGCCAAATCGCCAACATGCGGTATGGAACGCGTAAAAGTGTACAGCAAAAACAACGCTGCAAAAGAAGGGGTTGGTCTTTACACGAAAACGTTGATGGAAAAAATGCCGTGGTTACCTGTCGAAGAAGATGGACGCCTAAATGATCCCGTTCTTAAAGAGAACTTCATTACTCGCATTTACTGTCTCAACGATTTTTATGAATCGATGGCAGGTGAGCCGACACGCGGTAAGATCATCGATTTCCATTCTCGTTACAAGCTAACGCTTATGGCGCACCATCCAGAGTCGTATCGATCTTTGGGGCGCTTAGTCGCAGATGTTGCCAACTATGAGATTGACGAGTTTTACCGAGAATATCGATTAGGTCTGATGACGGCGCTATCGAACCGTGCCAGTCGCAAAAACAACACGAATGTGTTGATGCATCTTCAAGGGTATTTCAAACGCTCTCTAAACAAAGATGAAAAAGAAGAACTCGCGACCGTGATTCAAGACTATCGTACTGGCACGCTGCCATTACTCGCGCCACTAACATTAATTAAACACTATCTAAATGCTTATCCAGATGAATATCTGCAAAAACAGAAGTTTTTAGAGCCACACCCGCAGGAGATGAGATTACGCTATGGTTTGTAGTTCAGAAGAAAAACTATACGCAATTCGAGATGTTGCAGAGATTACGGGCGTTAAGCCTGTGACGCTGAGAGCTTGGCAAAGACGCTATAACCTAATCCAACCGCAAAGAACGGAAAAAGGGCATCGCTTATATTGCCAGCAAGATCTCGATACGATTCGTGAAATTCAAGGTTGGTTATCCAAAGGCATTGCGATCGGCAAAGTGAAAGGACTGCTCGGCCAATCGGATGTAGAAATCAGTGCAGAAAAC
>NZ_JAWOUH010000117.1:0-1077 GCF_033339295.1 Vibrio sp. 704
GATTCCACATCCGTCATATCTTGAGAAGCATCGCCTCTACCTGGTGCGAAAGGCACAGATACATCATGACCCGCTGCTCGCGCAGCCAGTTCAATACCTACGTTACCAGCAAGCACGATAGCATCAGCAACGCTACAGCCCTCTTCTGCTGCGATGCTCTCAAGCACAGCAAGAACACGATTTAGACGCTCTGGCTCGTTACCTTGCCAGTCTTTTTGTGGTGCTAAGCGAATACGAGCGCCGTTTGCGCCACCACGTTTGTCAGACTGACGGAACGTGCGTGCACTGTCCCAAGCGGTTGTGACCATGTCACTAACCGATAACCCACTGGCTGCGATTTTGGCTTTTACCGCGTCTACATCGTAGTTTGCGTTGCCGTGAGGAACCGGATCTTGCCAGATGAGGTCTTCTTGCGGAACATCAGGGCCGATGTAGCGAGCCTTAGGCCCCATGTCTCTGTGCGTTAATTTAAACCAAGCCCGAGCAAAGGTGTCGGCGAAATAGGCCGGGTCGCTATGGAAGCGTTCTGAGATTTTGCGATACTCCGGATCCATCTTCATCGCCATATCGGCGTCGGTCATGATTGGGTTATGCCGAACGTTAGGGTTTTCAGGATCGACCGGTTTGTCTTCCTCTTTAATGTCGATAGGTTCCCATTGCCATGCGCCGGCTGGGCTTTTTTTCAGTTCCCAATCGTAATTTAACAGCAGATGAAAATAGCCGTTATCCCATTGCGTTGGCTGGCTTGTCCATGCGCCTTCAATCCCACTGGTGACCGCGTTGTTGCCTACGCCGCGGGTTGTCTTGTTTAACCAACCTAATCCTTGGTCGTGAATGTCGGCACCTTCTGGCTCTGGGCCTAAATTGGCTGCATCACCGTTACCATGCGCTTTACCTACGGTGTGGCCACCAGCGGTTAGGGCAACGGTTTCTTCATCATTCATCGCCATTCGAGCGAACGTAACTCGTACGTCGTGCGCGGTTTTGAGTGGATCCGGCTGTCCATCGATGCCTTCTGGGTTGACATAAATTAAGCCCATCATCACAGCGGCGAGTGGATTCTCTAAATCCCGTTCA
>NZ_JAWOUH010000118.1:0-1076 GCF_033339295.1 Vibrio sp. 704
TAACTACTTAGGATACGGTTCGACAGGTTTTGAAGATATCTAACTGACCGTCGTAGGCTTGGGTTTTTACATCCATAATACCAAGCAGAGAGTGGAACACATTGTCATGCGAGTACTTACCTGCATTTTGTGCTTCTTTGGACAAGCAATCCGTGTTGATGTGTTTTGCTTGCTTAAAGCTTGGCGACATCCACATGATAAGCGGTACTCGTTTTTGGAAATCCGGAGCAAGTCCGTAAGGCATACCATGTAAGAACATGCCGCTTTCACCAAGCGATTCACCGTGGTCAGAAACATAAATCAACGCAGTGTTATATTTGTCTTCTAACGTCTTAAGTTTGTTGATGGTTTGTTCCAAGACAAAGTCTGTGTAACGAATGGTATTGTCGTAGGTATTTACGATCTCTTCGACGCTACAGTTTTCAATGTCTGCACGTGGGCAATCCGGTTGGAAAAATGCTTTCTCTTTCGGGTAACGTTGGAAGTAAGTTGGGCCATGGCTGCCAATAAGATGCATGGCTACAACTCGGTTACCGTTCATGTTCGACACTTCTTGGTCAAAGTCACTCAGTAGTGCCATGTCGTAACAAGTTTGACCGTTGCACAGTGCGTTTTGTTGCTTTCTGTCTACTTCGATTTTTTTGATCTTATGCGCGACTTCTTTATCGCCACCGTCGTTTTCTTTCCACAGTAGGTCGATACCTGCACGTTGCATGATATCTAACGCGTTGTCTTGGTTATCAGCTTGTTTACGGTCAAATTGATTGCGCGTTAACTGAGAAAACATGCATGGTACAGATACCGCTGTCGCAGTGCCGCATGACGCTACATCTTTAAAAGAAATAACATCTAATTGGCTGGTGTAGGGGTTAGTTTCACGCTCGTAACCATTCAGTTGATAGTTTTGAGTACGTGCGGTTTCACCTACTACAAAAACGAGTAACGTCGGTTTGTCCTGCGCTTGCTGTAAAGCGGTCGGAGATTGCTGTGCATCAGTACCGATTTCACGATATGGCTGTGGCGTAGTTAAGTAATTTTCTTTTACGTAACTTGTCGCGCTGTAGACATATTGCGTT
>NZ_JAWOUH010000119.1:0-1075 GCF_033339295.1 Vibrio sp. 704
CATTGTTCTCTTGTTGTGTGTTAGGTGCGTTGTATTCAACCGCTGCAACGCTTTGGTTTACAGAGCCAGTTGGGTAGCCAGCGCCCATCCAAGCGTTCAAGCCCCCGTCAAGGTAACGAACATCTTGATGGCCAAGGTTATGGATTTGCCAGTAAAGACGCGCAGCATCGTGGTGTGAGCCCGCAGCGTAGACGACGATTGTGCTGTCTGTTGTTGCGCCGAAGCTGCCTAGGATTGTCTCCATTTCTTCTGTGCTATTACTCATACCGCCGAAGTCGTAGGCGTCTTCAGTCGCTGAGTAATCGTTACGCCACATAGTGTAAGAACCAGAAATAGGACTATCTGGTTTGATAGGGTTTAGCGCACCGATCACAACCACGTCTTTGTCACCATCCATCAGCGATTTCAGTTGTTGTGCAGAGATGAAGTGTTCTGGGTGAGCGTACTGTGTGAACTTCTGCTCTTGAGCAGCAGCATCCACAATCACAGCCTCAGCTGAGAACATCGTATTGTAAGCTGAGTAGCCAACCGCTGCGACAGCGGCCAACACACCCAACGCAATTGTCGATTTTTTCATGAGTTGCTTCCGTATTTTAATTTAAAGTTTTGCTGCCGAATCCTTGACGTTTCGACAGATAGAATGCTTTTGAAGGGGGAGTACAGGCATGAACATTTCTTAATCATTTTTGGTGTTCATGGCTTAAAATAAGCGGAAATGCGTTCTACCCCTTTGTGGGTAAGGCATTCTGAGGAAATCAATAGTTAGGCGGTATTGTGGTTTCCCACAATAATGATGTGGGATTGATCTAAAGCAACAAAGTTAGAGAGGGGAACGGTGCTAAAATGCGAAACCAATACGTTGTCGTTGTGCTTTATTAAGTGACTAAAAATTATTTTCAGAAACTCCTTTATTCTATTGTATTTGTTGGTTTTACCTGTATTTCTCAAGTCAAAGCAGAACATCAGCCTCATAGGACAACATTTGATGTAGGTGTGCTGGCATTGAGAGGGCATTCTCACGCTAAAGAATCCTGGCAACCCACAATGACATGGTTGGAAGAACAAAACCCCAGCT
>NZ_JAWOUH010000120.1:0-1073 GCF_033339295.1 Vibrio sp. 704
CAAGTCATCTGAAGCACCGATACGAGTAAAGATGCGATCCAATGAGCCAATTTGTGCTGATTCTGCAGGTACATAAGAGCCGATGTGAGCCATCAACGCAATTAGCGCAGTTTGGCGCATGTAGGTTGATTTACCCCCCATGTTTGGACCCGTGATGATGAGCATTTTACGGCTTGGGCTTAATTCTATTGGGTTAGCAATGAACGGGTCCGAGGTGACTTGCTCTACTACCGGGTGGCGACCTGCTTGAATGTGAATACCTGCGTCTTTAACTAGAGTTGGGCGGCAATAATCCAATGAGTCTGCGCGTTCTGCTAGGTTTTGTAACACGTCCATCTGTGAAACGGCAGAAGCTAGGTTTTGCATTTGTTCAAGATGAGGCATCAGCAAATCGAACAGCTCTTCCCACAGTTTTTTCTCTAGTGCGAGTGCTTTTGATTTTGAGTTCAGAACTTTGTCTTCATGCTCTTTAAGCTCAGGAATAATGTAGCGCTCGGCATTTTTCAGAGTTTGGCGACGCACGTAATGTGGCGGTACCAAATGGCTTTGGCCACGGCTTACCTGAATGAAGAACCCATGTACGGCGTTGTAGCCAACTTTCAGCGTATCGATGCCATGACGCTCGCGTTCGTCCGCTTCGAGCTTTTCTAGATACTCGGTTGCACCATCAGCGAGCTTGCGCCACTCATCCAATTCTTCGTTATAGCCTTCTGCAATCACACCACCATCGCGGATCACTACCGGCGGGTTTTCTTTGATAGCACGTTCAAGAAGCTCACATACCTCACCTATTGGCGCAGCAAACTGAGCCAACTTCACTAGGTATGGATGAGTTAAGGATGCAGTGAGCGATTCTAGTTCAGGAAGTTGCTGCATGGCATGGCGTAGGCGAGCCATATCACGTGGACGAGCAGAACGTAGAGCAAGACGCGCTAAGATACGTTCAATATCGCCAATCTGTTTTAAAGTTGGCTGAAGATCGGTAAATAAGCCTTGATCTTTAATTTCACCAATCGCATCCAGACGGTTGTTTAGCGAATCAATACAACTCATCGGGTGATGCAGCCAACGCC
>NZ_JAWOUH010000121.1:0-1070 GCF_033339295.1 Vibrio sp. 704
CGATATTTTTTTCACTTCTTTTCTACTCCCGATTTAAACCTTTAACAACCAACCTCCTGTAACTAGAAGCACTTTATTTAAGCTTTCTATATCCTATTTATATGTGCTGTTTGGCGAAAACAAACTGCTACAACGCTGTGCATTGATGTTTCACTTACCTATCACAACGCATAAATTAGGCAAAAAACTCTAGCCTAACAACACAAAGGCATTGCAGCTCTTTATTTCTACGAACTACATAAGAAAGTACAGATGCTTTACTTACTCAGAACAACCCAAAAAAACAGAACGCTGCGTAGCCCGAGGCGACTAGAATGGTTTAGTTGCGGTATCAGAACGAATCACGCCGCTAAACGTGAGGAGGTGATTTAGATAACATCCGTGCTGTAACTATTAACGATGCTCGAAAGATTGGAGACTAATTTGCGTGACTGTCTTGTTCCATCGCGAACTTTGATGGAGGTAAACCAAAGTGCAACTTGAACTTCTGGCTGAAGTAAGAGGGATCATTGAAACCGCAATTGAAAGCCACTTCACTGATTTTTTCACCTGCGAGTAACTGTTCGCAAGCAGTTTCTAACCGTACCTCCGTTAAATAATCTTTTAACGTTCTTGACGAGGCCGACTTAAAGCGGCGTTGTAAACTACGTTCAGACATAAATAACATCTTAGCCGCTGTCGCAGTACCAAAATCAGGGTCATGGTAATGCTCAGCAACTAACTGATAGACCTTTTGTAGCCACTCATTCTCTGGACTGGCTTTTTCTTCGACGATGTTTTCTGGCACAAATTCTGGTAAAACTTCCTCGACATGGCTCAACTCTTTTGCCATCGGCCAAGTAATCTCAATTTTATTTTGCGCATCAGAAGTGAACACCGCTAAGTGCCCTCCACTCACCGTAACCAGTTGCGAAAGATTGTCGATACTCAAGTCCACCTTGTTATTAGCAGGACGACTTAGAGAAAGTTTATTTGGCAATTGCGTTCCGTAATCCAAAAAGCTGAGTGAGACAATGTCCCGCCCCTCTTCTAACATCACTTTAACGGCTTGACCTCGGAAAGAGCGCTTG
>NZ_JAWOUH010000122.1:0-1065 GCF_033339295.1 Vibrio sp. 704
TTCTCTGGTTCTGAAATCCATCCCTGTCGGTGTTGCTTATGCAGTCTGGTCGGGACTCGGCGTCGTCATAATTACAGCCATTGCCTGGTTGCTTCATGGGCAAAAGCTTGATGCGTGGGGCTTTGTAGGTATGGGGCTCATAATTGCTGCCTTTTTGCTCGCCCGATCCCCATCGTGGAAGTCGCTGCGGAGGCCGACGCCATGGTGACGGTGTTCGGCATTCTGAATCTCACCGAGGACTCCTTCTTCGATGAGAGCCGGCGGCTAGACCCCGCCGGCGCTGTCACCGCGGCGATCGAAATGCTGCGAGTCGGATCAGACGTCGTGGATGTCGGACCGGCCGCCAGCCATCCGGACGCGAGGCCTGTATCGCCGGCCGATGAGATCAGACGTATTGCGCCGCTCTTAGACGCCCTGTCCGATCAGATGCACCGTGTTTCAATCGACAGCTTCCAACCGGAAACCCAGCGCTATGCGCTCAAGCGCGGCGTGGGCTACCTGAACGATATCCAAGGATTTCCTGACCCTGCGCTCTATCCCGATATTGCTGAGGCGGACTGCAGGCTGGTGGTTATGCACTCAGCGCAGCGGGATGGCATCGCCACCCGCACCGGTCACCTTCGACCCGAAGACGCGCTCGACGAGATTGTGCGGTTCTTCGAGGCGCGGGTTTCCGCCTTGCGACGGAGCGGGGTCGCTGCCGACCGGCTCATCCTCGATCCGGGGATGGGATTTTTCTTGAGCCCCGCACCGGAAACATCGCTGCACGTGCTGTCGAACCTTCAAAAGCTGAAGTCGGCGTTGGGGCTTCCGCTATTGGTCTCGGTGTCGCGGAAATCCTTCTTGGGCGCCACCGTTGGCCTTCCTGTAAAGGATCTGGGTCCAGCGAGCCTTGCGGCGGAACTTCACGCGATCGGCAATGGCGCTGACTACGTCCGCACCCACGCGCCTGGAGATCTGCGAAGCGCAATCACCTTCTCGGAAACCCTCGCGAAATTTCGCAGTCGCGACGCCAGAGACCGAGGGTTAGATCATGCCTAGCATTCACCTTCCGGCCGCCCGCTA
>NZ_JAWOUH010000123.1:0-1065 GCF_033339295.1 Vibrio sp. 704
AATTTATGCGTTTTGTGCATAAATTATAGGGTGCCTAATAAAAGAAAAGGCGACATCAGATGCCGCCTTAAGTGTAATACCAAATTTTGCTGGTATTGGTTGATTACCTAACTGGTGATGTTAAGGACTACGGGCGCTCAAAGACTGTTGCGATACCCTGACCAAGACCGATACACATGGTCGCAAGGCCGTATTTGGCGTCCTTGGCTTCCATTAGGTTGATAAGCGTTGTTGAGATACGTGCGCCAGAACAACCCAATGGGTGACCTAGAGCAATCGCGCCGCCATTCAGGTTCACTTTTTCGTCCATCACCTCAAGCAGACCTAGGTCTTTCGCACATGGCAGAGATTGCGCTGCAAACGCTTCGTTTAGCTCGACAACGTCCATATCTTCAATTGCAAGGCCTGCACGTTTGAGCGCTTTTTGCGTTGCAGGTACAGGGCCGTAACCCATGATGGATGGATCGCAACCTGCGATCGCCATGCCTTTGATTCGTGCGCGAATCTTCAAACCAAGTTCATTGGCTTTCTCTTCGCTCATGATCAGCATTGCGGATGCACCATCAGATAAAGCGGAAGACGTGCCGGCTGTTACAGTACCGTTCGCTGGGTCGAATACCGGGCGAAGTTGAGACAGACCTTCAACGGTGGTCTCTGGACGAATCACTTCATCGTAATCTAACTGGAACAACGTACCGTCTGCTGCGTGGCCTTCGGTTGGTAGGATTTCGTTTTTAAAGCGACCTTCCAATGTTGCTGCGTGAGCACGAGCATGAGAGCGCGCCGCAAACTCATCTTGTTGCTCACGGCTGATACCATGAAGCTTACCAAGCATTTCAGCGGTTAAACCCATCATACCAGCGGCTTTGGCGACATTTTTCGACATGCCAGGATGGAAGTCTACACCGTGGTTCATTGGTACGTGACCCATGTGCTCGACACCGCCGATCAGGCAAATTTCCGCGTCACCTGTCATGATTGCACGAGTACCATCATGCAGGGCTTGCATAGATGAGCCACACAGACGATTCACGGTTACTGCGCCAATCTCAATTGGTAGGCCAG
>NZ_JAWOUH010000124.1:0-1061 GCF_033339295.1 Vibrio sp. 704
GAAAGCATGGCAATTCGCCTTCCTCGTATTGAGAAAGAGCTGTCAGAAGTGAAAGAACAGCTAGCAAATGCTCGTCAAACTTCTGATACCGAGAAAGCGGGTCTAGTAACATCACTAGAAACTCGTAACCAACAAATTACAGATCTAGAGAAAAAATACTCTGAGATCAGCGACCAGCTCACTTCTGTTGAAACAGAAAACCGTGAACTTCGCGCCAAGCTGGATACGCAAAAAGATGACATGCTGCTTAAGTACTTCACTTACGGTGGTGGTGTAGCAGGCCTTGGTCTTTTATTTGGTTTGATTCTTCCTCATATCATTCCACGCAGAAAGAAATCACCTGCAGGTTGGGCATAACTGCCCCGCAAACTACCGGTTTGCACATAGCGGATACGAAAAAGGCCACATTCATGTGGCCTTTTGCTTATCTAATGGTTTCACGCGAGAGTACTAACCATCCCATTCGTAAAGCGCAGGGATTCGGATTTGCTCACCTTGGAATTCGACAATGACAGCCTGCGGCTGAATATCGTTCAGAGTGACTTGCCCATCCACTACAGCTCCTTGGGGATCCTCCACGTTATTGATTTTCACCCAACGACGATTGGCATCACTGGCATACATGTGCGTTTGCAAATTAAGGGCCGGAAGACGTCCTTGCCACTGCTGCGCATTGCGCTCCAAGTCATTCACCTGTGACGGCGCAGAAGTCGGTGCATCGTTTTGAGACAGCGCATTTTCCACTTTTTTGGCGAGATCTGGAGACAAGGAAGATAAGTCTAGATCATCCGATGACAAACCTAAGTCGTCACGACGATGCGTAGATGCTGTGCTCGTGACGGGAGTAGCCGTTGTCGGATCTGGAGCCTCACCCTCGTTGGCATACTCGGAGGGTTGCAAGAATGTCCCAATGTCGCGAGATAACTCGGCACTCGGCCATTCTCGTGGCAGTTGAGCAAGATCCGTTGATTCTGGATAATCTAAAACTTCAAATGGTTGTACGACTTCCGCCACCACTACCTCTGGCGTAACCGCTTGAGTCTCTGGCGTAAGCAAATCTA
>NZ_JAWOUH010000125.1:0-1056 GCF_033339295.1 Vibrio sp. 704
GCACGAAAAGTGAATAGTCATTTAAGCGCGAAAATGCTTAATTGATACCGCGATGAAACAGCGGTTACCGCAAAGCGGCGCCATTATACACCTGAGCGCACAATAAATCGTAAATATCATGATGGAAATCAGACAAATGGAACATAAAAAGATCGCCTTTATCGGTGCGGGAAACATGGTCAGAGCCATTGTTTCTGGCCTCGTGGCTAACGGCTACCCTGCACAAAACATTGTTGCAACCGCCCCATCAGAGGCGCGTCGTCTGCCGCTTGAGCAAGATTTTGGTATCCGCACCACCAGCGACAACATGCTGGCAGCGTCCGAGGCCGATGTGGTGGTTCTGTCTGTGAAACCACAAATGATGGCGGATGTTTGTAAACCTCTGCAATCTATCGACTTTAGCAACAAGCTCGTGATTTCTATTGCGGCAGGCATCAATTGTTCACGTTTGGATGAGATGCTAGCGACAAAATTGAATTTGGTTCGCGTAATGCCAAACACTCCATCTCAGTTGGGTTTGGGCATGAGTGGCTTATTCGCTCCAGAACATGTCAAAGAACAAGACAGAGCCTTTGCCGCAGAACTGATGCAAGCAGTTGGTAAAGTGTGCTGGGTGGAACAAGAATCAGGCATCAACAATGTGATTGCAGCAGCAGGCAGCGCTCCGGCATACTTCTTCCTGTTTATGGAAGCGATGCAAGCTGAAGCGATAGCTCAAGGTTTTGATAAAGAAACGGCTCGTTTGTTGGTTCAACAAGCAGCGCTGGGTGCGGCAAGTATGGTGGTGAGCAATCCAGACACTGAACTGTCGACACTGCGTGAAAACGTGACTTCGAAAGGCGGCACAACCGCCGAAGCACTTCGTACATTCAACGAACATCAGTTAACGGACATCGTTGCAAAAGCCATGCAAGCTGCGGTTGCTCGCGCAGAAGAAATGGAAAAACTGTTTTAATTATCTGGATGATTCTCAAGAAACATCATCCACTACTTGTTAAGGGTACCTTATGAATTCAATGAGTTTTCTCATCTCAACCCTATTTGACCTGTATATCA
>NZ_JAWOUH010000126.1:0-1056 GCF_033339295.1 Vibrio sp. 704
AGATGTCAGCAAAATGCTGCGTCTTAACGAGCGTATTAGCTCCGTTGATACCCCAATTGGTGGTGACGGTGAAAAAGCGCTTCTGGATATTATTCCTGACGCAAATAACTCTGATCCAGAAGTGTCGACTCAAGATGATGACATCAAATCGTCTTTGATCCATTGGTTGGAAGAGTTGAATCCAAAACAAAAAGAAGTGCTTGCACGCCGTTTTGGTTTGCTTGGTTATGAGCCGTCTACGCTTGAAGAAGTGGGACGAGAGATTGGTCTTACCCGTGAGCGTGTACGTCAAATTCAAGTGGAGGGTTTACGTCGACTTCGTGAAATCCTAATTAAACAAGGCCTAAATATGGAAAACTTGTTTAACGTTGAAGACGATTAATACTAAGCTTTCTCGAAACACAAAGGGCTATGGATAACCATAGCCCTTTTTCTGTTTTAGGGGAGATTAGATATTCTCGTTAAAGCATTTTCTTCAAACGATACAGCTCTTCAAGGGCTTGGCGAGGTGTTAAGTCGTCTGGATCGATGTTTGATAACGCTTGTTCAATTTCGCTAGGTTCAGGGATTAAGCTGAGCTGATTTGCTACATCCACAGTGCTTGGACGAGGCGAGTCGCTAGCTTGACCGAGTTGCTCTAGTTGAGACAGTTTAGTACGAGCATTTTTGATGACCGTTTTAGGTACGCCAGCTAAGCCCGCAACCGCCAAGCCGTATGATTTGCTTGCGGCGCCTTCTTGAACAGCGTGCATGAAAGCAATGCTGTCGCCATGTTCTACCGCATCTAGGTGAACATTTGCTAAGTTTGGTAGCAAGTTCGGTAATTCGGTTAGTTCAAAATAGTGCGTAGCGAAAAGTGTCATCGCGCCAATTTGTGTTGCAAGCCATTCGGCACTTGCCCATGCCAATGAAAGACCATCGTAAGTACTGGTACCACGACCGATCTCATCCATTAACACCAAGCTGTTCTTGGTTGCGTTGTGGAGAATGTTGGCCGTTTCAGTCATCTCTACCATGAAGGTTGAACGACCTGATGCCAAGTCATCTGAAGCACCG
>NZ_JAWOUH010000127.1:0-1052 GCF_033339295.1 Vibrio sp. 704
GAACGTAAATGGCGTTTAAATCCAGAATCAATGAAGAACTACTACGTTCGTTCTGTGGATGGAAAAGCAGTACCACTTGGTAGCCTGATCACTATTGATGTTGTCGCCGAGCCTCGCTCACTGCCTCACTTCAACCAGCTGAACTCAGCAACCGTTGGTGCTGTACCATCGCCTGGCGCCGCAATGGGTGATGCAATTAACTGGTTCGAGGACGTAGCGCAGAACAAACTGCCTGCCGGTTACAACCACGACTACATGGGTGAAGCACGTCAGTTCGTGACGGAAGGTAGCGCGCTATACGCAACATTTGGTCTTGCGTTAGCCATCATCTTCTTGGTTCTTGCGATTCAATTCGAATCACTTCGTGACCCTATCGTTATCATGGTATCGGTACCGCTGGCGGTGTGTGGTGCGTTGATTGCGTTGGCATGGGGCACCGCCTCGATGAACATCTACTCGCAGGTAGGTCTGATTACATTGGTCGGCCTGATCACCAAACACGGTATCTTGATCTGTGAAGTAGCAAAAGAAGAGCAGCTGCACAACAAACTGTCTCGAATCGATGCAGTAATGGAGGCGGCGAAAGTGCGTCTTCGTCCAATTCTGATGACCACTGCGGCGATGATTGCCGGCCTTATCCCGCTAATGTACGCAACGGGTGCAGGCGCAGAGCAGCGCTTTAGTATCGGTATCGTAATCGTGGCTGGTTTGGCACTTGGTACGTTGTTCACACTATTCGTACTACCTGTGATTTACAGCTACTTAGCTGAAAAACACAAACCACTGCCAGTTTTTGTTGAAGATAAAGACTTGGAAAAGTTAGCTCGAGTTGATGAAGCGAAAGCAGCGCACCGCGAACTAGCAGAAAACAAATAAGCTCAAGAAGCTAAGAAAAAGGTCACTTCGGTGACCTTTTTTATTGCCGCTCTCTTTTTTACCATCTAAATGGCGACTTTCCCGTATCATTTACTTAGAATGTCGGCAAATCAAAAGGAGTTTTAGCCACTATGTTTGACCCAAAGAAATTAGAGCAAATTGCTAAACAAATTCAT
>NZ_JAWOUH010000128.1:0-1051 GCF_033339295.1 Vibrio sp. 704
CGATATTCACAATGTGAAAGAGACGCCGCTATCGCTGATGGCTGAATATGATTTATTGCTTCTAGGCATCTCGACTTGGGACTTTGGTGAGATCCAAGAAGATTGGAGCGCCATTTGGCAAGACATCGCGTCTACGCCGTTGAAAGGCAAAGTTGTGGCCCTATTTGGTCTTGGCGACCAAGAAGGCTACGGTGAATGGTACCTTGATGCCATGGGCCTACTGCACGACGAGTTAAAAGCAACCGGCGCCCAGTTTATCGGTTATTGGCCAAACGAAGGCTATAAGTTTGAAGCCTCGAAAGCGCTAACGGAAGATGGCAGCCAATTTGTTGGCCTAGCACTCGATGAAGACTCTCAATACGATTTGAGTGACGAGCGAATTGAAAAGTGGTGTGAACAAGTACTTGTGGAGTTCCACGATACGCTTTAAGCACCGACGCTTACATTGATGCGAACCAGATACAAAAAAGCCCGATGAATCACTTCATCGGGCTTTTTCATTATTCAGTTTCTGGCGTCTTTACGCCGCTTCTTCTCGTAGTTCTGGTTGAACAGATTTAGAGATGAAGAACATGCAGATGATAGCTGCCAGAGTAGGAAGAACCCAACCCATGCCCACTTCAAACAGCGGTAGTACGTTGAACGCAGATACATCCAAACCAGCAACTTTCGCTGCATCAACAAGTGCGAACAATAGTGATACTAGCAGTACCGCACGGTATGCAAAGCGAGGATTTGGCAGTTTGCTACGAACAAAGGTAAGAGCAACCAAAGCAATCGCCACTGGGTAAAGGGCAAACAGTACAGGTACAGAGAGCGAAATCAATTGCGCTAGACCAACGTTAGCAACTAGCGCACATACTGCACCGTTGATTAGAACCCACTGCTTGTATGACAGTGATGTCTTCGAGCTGAAGAAATCAGAACATGCTGAAATCAGACCGATAGCCGTTGTCAGACACGCTAGCAATACAATCACAGAAAGAACGATTTGACCGTAAGGGCCAAACAATGCTTGAACGTACTGGCTTAGAATCAGACCACCGTTGTC
>NZ_JAWOUH010000129.1:0-1049 GCF_033339295.1 Vibrio sp. 704
AGATGCTTTCACTAAAGACGATTAAATCAACGAATTAAGTTTGTGAACCGAGCCGCCATCTGGCGGCTTTTTCATATCAGTTTGCAAACCTGATCGCATAGTGCTTTTTCCTCAATGGGCTTTTGCTACGTAATTCATATCATGCTGTCAGATTCAGGGATGTGGGGAAGAAGAATGAAAACCGTAACGCTCAGTGCACTAATGTTGATGACTCAGTTTGCACTCGTAGGCTGTGTTACCGTAAAAGAAAACGGCGCTCCTATCGTGAAGGCCGATCCTGTTGCTATGGCAGAATCTCGCATCGCTCTTGGGCTTGGTTATCTCGAAGGTGGCAATATGATCCGAGCGCACGACAACTTGCAACAAGCCTTGAGCCACGCCCCACAGTACTATCGCGCACAGCTTTCTATGGCACACTACTACGAAACCGTTGGTGAAGATGCGAAAGCAGAAGACATGTACAAACGCTCTTTACGCCAACACACCAAAAACGGCAACGTGCTCAATAACTACGGAACATTTCTATGTAAACGAGGTGATTTCCAACAAGCCGACCAAATGTTTAACCGCGCAATTGAACAACCTTATTACTACCTCATCCCAGCAAGCTACGAAAACGCCGCTTTCTGCGCATTGAAATCACAAGATAAAGACAAAGCAAAATACTACTTTACGCGAGCTATCGATCACGACCCACACCGCCCAAAATCGATTCTCCAACTGGCTAAACTCGAAATAGAAAGTGGCAACTTTACCGATGCAAGAATTCGACTGATGCGATTTAATCAAATGTACGGTGTGAAAAAACCGTCACTGCAACTTATGATCGAGTTAGAACGTGCGGCAGGTAATGAAGCGCTAGAGCAAAAATACGTAAAACAGTTAGAACGCATGTCTTAACGAGCCACACTAATAACCCAAACAGCATAAGTCTTTGCTTAACCTCTCATTTTAATTTTAGGCTCACTTACACCGTTCAAGTTAAGTGAGCCTTGTTTCTCAGAACGCCGACAAATCCCCTGTTTCACTTGTGTTTCAGTCACTGAAAG
>NZ_JAWOUH010000130.1:0-1047 GCF_033339295.1 Vibrio sp. 704
CCATGACTTTACTGTGACCAATCATTTTCGGGCCGACATGGGTTTGCATGTCGAGCTCTTTCTTAAGCCAGATGTTTTCTTGCAACAAGTTCAGCTTATCGCTGGCGTTGTTCAGTGATTTCATCAGTTGATCGGTTGAAAATGGTTTTTCCAGAAAGTCGTACGCGCCGCTTTTCATCGCTTCGACCGCCGTTTTAACGTCGCCATGCCCAGTTAGAACGATGAATTGAAAGTGGTGATTTTTGCTCAGCAGCGTACGCATAAACTCTAAGCCATCCATGACCGGCATGTGAATATCGGTAATGATGATGGCTGGAGAATTGGCATCGATAACTCTGAGTGCTTCAACGGCATTGGGAAAGCAAGTGACTTCAATGCCCTCGATAAGTAGTGCTTGTGAAACGGCATCACGAATGTGTGGTTCGTCATCAACAAAGATAACTGCGTTATGCATGGTCGTTTTCCGTTACTGGTTTGGTGGTACTGGTGTTTGCCATCGGAACGGTGACCACAAAGGTCATGCCGCCTGACTCACCCGATTGCGTCCCTTGGTGGTTATAGGCGCTGAGCGCTCCGTGATAGCTTTCTAAAATACGTTTTGAAATGGTCAAACCCAGTCCGAGCCCTTCTGGTTTGGTGGTAAAAAACGGGTCAAAGATTTTCGCCAATGCCTCGTCAGACATCCCCGGGCCGTTATCTGACACCAGAATATCGCAGCTCGAATCGTGGCATTGAATCGCGATGGAAATTTGTGGATCAATACAATAGCCATCCATCGCTTGCGCAGCGTTGTGGAACAGATTGATGAGCACTTGTTCTAGTTCAACGCTGTGAATGGCGAGCCTCACCTCGTGGTCGATCGTCGGTACTTTGAGCGTGACGCCTTGTTTGATCAACTTATTGCTCAATATGCTGGTGGCATTGTGCACCGCATCGTGAAGTATCGACACTTCATTATGAGGTTCGTGAGAAGTTTTACGGGTGAAGACTTTTAGCCTAGCAATGACCTCGGCAATAGTCTCGTTTAGCGAGAGCATCTTGTTTAAG
>NZ_JAWOUH010000131.1:0-1045 GCF_033339295.1 Vibrio sp. 704
TTAAAGAAATTAAACGTGGTTATTGGTCGTTTGTTATCTTATCTATCATGTTGATTCTTTCACTATTTGCCGAGCTGTTAATCAACAGTAAAGCGTTGATCGTGAAGTACGATGGTAGTTACTACTTTCCGGTTGTCAGTGACGTTCGTTTAGGTAGCGAGTTTGGTCAAGATTCTTCAAGTGAAGCTGATTACCGAGTTCTCCAACAAGTCTTTGAGGAAGAGGGGGGGGATAACTTTGTGATTCTACCTATCGTTCCTTGGAACCCATACGAACAAGACTTCACTGGCGATTTCCCTCCGACCGCGCCAAGCGCTGAGAATAAACACTATCTAGGTACTGACGTTATTGGTCGCGATATTTTAGCGCGCTTGGTGTATGGCTTCCGTACCGCGATGGGATTTGCGTTGCTAACGATGGCGGTATCCTACGCTATTGGTACCGCTGTAGGCTGTGCCATGGGCTTTTGGGGCGGCAAGTTCGACCTATTTGTCCAACGTTTGATTGAGGTTTGGTCAATGGTGCCATTCCTGTACGTCATTATGATTTTGGTGTCCATCGTTCAACCGACTTTCACGCTCTTTGTCGCCATCAACGTGTTGTTTGGATGGATGGGGATGACATGGTACATGCGTACCATGACTTACAAAGAATCTGCACGCGAATACGTAATGGCAGCTCGTGCGTTGGGCGCCTCGACAGGCCGAATCCTGTTTAACCATATTCTGCCAAATACCATGGTCATGATTGTTACCTTGGCGCCATTTACTATTGCCGCCAACATCACCGCACTGACAGCACTTGATTATCTTGGTTTAGGCTTGATGCCACCAACACCAAGCTGGGGTGAGTTACTGCAGCAAGGTAAGTCCAACTTGGACTCGCCATGGATTGTGGCGTCTGTTGTGACTTCCATTGTACTGGTACTGGTGATGGTCACCTTTATCGGTGAAGCGATTCGAGCGGCTTTCGACCCGAAAAAATTCACACGCTATGTTTAAGCGAGCATTGTGAGCAAAACATAAAAAAGGGAAGTTTTATGAAA
>NZ_JAWOUH010000132.1:0-1036 GCF_033339295.1 Vibrio sp. 704
GCTAAAAGACGTTTAACGCCTTGGCCTCGCAGACCTTTTACTTTGATAAAGTCGATCTCAATACCATGCTTTGGCACCAAATCGGCTTCCATTCGATCCGCTGTACCTAACCAACGGATCTCCCAACCTTGTTCTTGAAGCTGCTTTGCCACCGCCAAACCTGGGAATACGTGACCGCCAGTACCACCAGCCATCACCATCAAACGTTTATTCTGTTTCATTCGTCTGTTGTTCTGATTGTTGTTGCGCGCGTTTCAAGCGGCATTCGTGATCGATACGCAGCAATATGGACACTGCAACGGACATAATAATCAGACTGGAACCACCATAACTGATTAGTGGAAGCGTCAAACCTTTGGTTGGAACAATACCAGCGGCTGCGCCCACATTGACCATGGTTTGAAACGCAAACCAAATACCAATACCAAACGCTAAGTAACCACCAAACATCTCGCCTTCTTCAAAAGCGCGTTTGCCGATATACACAGCTTTAAGTACCAAGCTAAAAATCAACATCAGCACTAAAACAACACCGACGAAACCAAGCTCTTCAGCCAATACCGCAAATACAAAGTCGGTGTGCGCTTCTGGTAGGTATTCTAGTTTTTGAATTGAGTTCCCTAACCCTTGACCAAACCATTCTCCGCGCCCAAACGCCATCAAAGATTGAGTCAACTGATAGCCGCTACCGAACGGGTCTTCCCATGGGTCAAGAAACGAAGTAACACGGCGCATACGGTACGGTTCTACCAAGATCAAACCGACGACAGCGCCAATGCCTGCAATCATCAGGGCCAGAAACTGGGTTAGCTTCGCGCCCGCGATAAATAACATGCCAAACAGAGTAACCAGCATTACAACGACGGTACCCAAGTCCGGCTGACCAAGTAACAAGACGGCGAAGAAAGCAAACACCATGATTGGCTTCATAAAGCCGCCAAAGAAGGTCTGGCGCACTTCATCTTGCTTACGGACTAAATAACCGGACATGAAGATGAACAGCGATAGCTTCGCAACTTCGGCAGGCTGTAAGTTG
>NZ_JAWOUH010000133.1:0-1035 GCF_033339295.1 Vibrio sp. 704
ACATCGAAGTGCCACTTGATCGCTTCAACGGCAAAAAAATGTACCGTACAAAGACTGGCCCAGCTCTGAAGAAAACCGCTGAAGAGATGGACAAAGCGTTCGAACAAGCCACGATTTACCAACATTCAGGCGCTGCAAGTTCTGCTTCGGCAGCAGACGAGAAGAAAGGCGCATACAAACACCTAATGACGGGTGTTTCGCACATGCTTCCTGTCGTCGTCGCAGGTGGTTTGATCATCGCCCTATCGTTCGTATTCGGCATTGAAGCATTTAAAGAAGAAGGTACATTGGCAGCCGCACTAATGACCATCGGCGGCGGCTCTGCGTTTGCACTGATGATCCCTGTGCTTGCTGGTTACATTGCCTTCTCAATTGCTGACCGTCCGGGTCTGGCTCCGGGTCTTGTTGGTGGTATGTTGGCAAGCTCTACTGGCGCTGGTTTCCTTGGTGGTATCGCGGCTGGTTTCATCGCAGGTTACGCAGCGAAGCTCTTAGCAGATAAAGTAAAACTTCCTCAATCAATGGAAGCATTGAAACCGATTCTGATCATCCCGTTTGTTGCGACGCTATTTACGGGCCTTGTGATGATCTACATCGTTGGTGGTCCGGTTTCTGGCATCATGAATGGTCTGACTGACTTCCTAAACAACATGGGTTCAGACAGCGCCGTTCTACTTGGTATTATCCTTGGCGCAATGATGTGCTTCGACTTGGGTGGCCCGGTAAACAAAGCAGCTTACGCATTCGGTGTAGGTCTATTGGCTTCTCAAACTTACGCACCAATGGCTGCAATCATGGCGGCAGGTATGGTGCCGGCGCTAGGTATGGGTCTGGCCACTTTCCTAGCGAAGAACAAGTTTGAACCAAACGAGCGTGAAGCGGGCAAAGCATCATTCGTGCTAGGTCTGTGCTTTATCTCTGAAGGTGCAATCCCATTCGCAGCGAAAGACCCAATGCGTGTAATCCCATCTTGTATGGCTGGTGGCGCTCTAACAGGTGCTCTATCTATGCTATTCGGCGCGAAACTGATGGCAC
>NZ_JAWOUH010000134.1:0-1033 GCF_033339295.1 Vibrio sp. 704
GGCATCGCTACGTTTGCGATTTTCGCTGGAGTGACCTATGCCATTGTGCAAGACGCCTATTATCAACAGCGCGGCAGTCGTTACGTGTATGTCCAAAACCCACCAGCCGGAAATTACACAGTCATCAGCGGTAGTGATGTTTTACCTAACTCAGCGTCAACAACAACGAGCTTAAGTACTGTGACAACCTCACCCAACTCTTATTCTGCCTCTCCTAACCAAGTGAGTACCACGACAACAGAGACAAGCAAAACGATCACTAAGAAAAACCCAAGTCCTTATAAGCTTGGCGAAATTGTTGACTCACTTCCCCACACCAAGCAGACGATAGTGATAGACGGGCAAAGCTATTTCAAATACCAAGACACATGGTTTGCGCCACTTAGGGCAGATCGTAAATATGTAGTCGTTGAGTCACCTTTGTAAGTAATCAAGTTTGTACATAACTAATACAAACCCCGCCGATTGGCGGGGTCTACTTTTGATTATTCATGCACATACATCAGTAAAACGCGTCGAACTCAGGAATGCGTGGTTTACCTCTGAGTAGTAAGAACTTCAAGAAACGACAGGTTGAAGTCGTTAGGATTTTGTCCTTCTCCACGCCATGTTTTTCCAGCAATTCGATGGCGAGATCCAGTTTTGAAATCTCTTCGCAAAAGTGCGCATCAGAGCCGGTACTGAAATACACGCCAATCTCTTTTCCTAAGGCAACAATTTGATCACAGCGCGCATCACTGCCCTTTCGGCTCTTGCCTGTGAGAGACGTATTGTTCACCTCAATCGCCACATTGTGTGATTTAGCGCAACGCAACACTTGCTCCATATCAAATGGGTAATTGGGATTACCTAAGTGCCCTAACACGTCCACTCTGCCACTTTTAATGACGTTAATCAGCGCGGCAGTGTGCTCCGCTTCGGTTGCGGGTCTAAAAACGGGCTCATGAAAGCTAGCAATTACCCAATCAAGATGTTGATCAGAGGAAGGCGGAAGATCGATCTCGCCTTTGACGTTTAAAGTGTTGGCTTCAAC
>NZ_JAWOUH010000135.1:0-1030 GCF_033339295.1 Vibrio sp. 704
ACGAGTTCTAAAGCCTCCGAAAACACAAAAGCCAGCTTAATGCTGGCTTTTTTAATTGGCTTTCATTTCAAAAATGTAAAGAAAAGTATGAAAAATGAAAGTTTACTGTTTTGCCATCTCTTTCTTCACCATCACTGCTGCTGCAACGATGAATGCGATGATCAGACCAAGCTCCATGAACTACCCCAATAGCTACAAGAAAATTTACGACCTAAATTAAGAGTCATGGGTAGTTTAGCACTTATCTATTTGGTTGCTACCTTTTAACCAGTAATTTACGATTTTTTCCGATTTAGATCAAAAAAGGCGCTGGAATGCGCCTTTTGTTATTATTGTGTTAAATGAAACTATGCGTCTGGGTAACCTTGTGGGTTATTTGATTGCCAGCGCCATGTGTCCCCTGTCATCTCTTCAAGAGTACGTGATGCTTTCCAGCCTAGTTCATTCATTGCTTTTGAAGGATCTGCCCAACATTCTGCAATGTCACCAGGTCGACGTTCAACCAGTTGGTATGGCACATTTTTACCGCACGCGCTTTCAAATGCTTTTACCATTTCAAGAACGCTGTAACCATTACCGGTACCAAGGTTGTAGATGTGCAAACCAGCTTTACTGCCGACTTTTTCTAGCGCAGCAACGTGGCCATCTGATAGATCCATTACGTGAATGTAATCACGAACACCAGTACCATCTTTGGTTGGGTAATCACTACCGAATACAGATAGAAACTCGCGACGACCAACCGCTACTTGAGAAATAAATGGCATTAGGTTGTTCGGAATACCTTGCGGGTCCTCACCTAACTCACCAGTTGGGTGCGAACCAACAGGGTTGAAGTAACGAAGAAGTGTGATGCTCCAGTCTGGATTCGCTTTTTGGAAGTCAGTTAAGCACTCTTCTACCATTAACTTGCTACGACCGTATGGGTTAGTCGCACTAGTTGGGAAGTCCTCAGTAATTGGCACTGATGCAGGATCACCATAAACTGTCGCAGATGAGCTAAATACCAGTGATTTCACGCCTGCTTCAC
>NZ_JAWOUH010000136.1:0-1027 GCF_033339295.1 Vibrio sp. 704
GCACGCCTGAGAATCGTGAGGAAATTGTCTTAGCCAACCGTGTGTTGTCTGATCCTCGCTTTCAAAGCCAACTAAAGAGTCTCGATCTCAATTATCTGGATGACGCTAAACGACATCTCAACCTCGACTGGGTTTCTGTCGATGAGGCGATTGATCACTTGAACGAAAGCCAGCAGTACATTGAGGAAAACTTTGCCTCTGATGAGATCATCTTTGAACCTCGCGGCATCACGTTCAAAAACATCGTGATCAAAAAGAAAGATTGGCAGGGCCGCGCTTGTGCCTACGATCTGCGCTATAAACATCACCCCAAATATCGCCCCCCTTTTGGTGAGACCCGATTCACCATCACCAAAGATTCGTTAATTGAACACCCGAGTGTTGGCGACCATTTTCAAGGTTGCTTCATATCGCCGAATCACCAAATTACGGAAGATATTGTCGAGCCGATTAGCAAATTTGCGGATTGGTTTAACCTTGTTGGTTGCTCTATCACAGGATGCACCCGCAACGACTTGAATGGCTTCTCTCTCGAAGACTTTGACGATGAAGGCGACTGGAAATATCGCTCAGTCGCGATGAATTTTGACCCAAGCACTGAGCTCTTTATGGAGAAAGTACAAGGTCTCGGGCGCAACAAACACATCCAACACAGCAACCGCACTGAAATGCTGTGGTTTTCCTACCCTAACACCAGCGAGCACGACATCGACTACCTCGGAGTGTGGCAGCAAACCCAATACCACCAGCAATCCATGACACAATCGTGTCTGTTAATGCGCCACCAACAAGTGATGCGATTGCCACGCAGCGCCGAGACCTGCCCAACCGATGCAAGCCTATACACCCAAGATGTCACCCGCGAGTTTGCCGATATGTGGTGGGTAAACAATGACGAACCGAAAGCCAATTTGGCGCAAATGAACATCATGGTGCGCTGGTCAACCACTCCGGCAGAAATCAACTACACCACTTGGGAATACTTACCGGCGGGAGCCAACTGGGAGCAAGGCATTTTGTATCGCTA
>NZ_JAWOUH010000137.1:0-1025 GCF_033339295.1 Vibrio sp. 704
AAACCTTAAGGACAGGCGCACCAGCAGATGAAAACTCCGGGCCAATGCCAATGGCGTGTTGGAGTTGTAAAAGTCCTGATGTCGCTCGCGTGATAGAAGAGCGTGGCGAGGATGGCTACTTCTCTGGTAAATGGGCGCGTCTAGGCTCAGAAATCGTCAATCCTATCGGCTGTTCTGATTGTCACGACACTCGCTCAGAAAAATTCAACCAAGGCGAGCCAGAATTAGCACTAACCAGACCTTATGTTGAGCGAGCATTCGATGTAATTGGAAAAAACTTTGATGAGCAGTCACGCCTTGATAAACAAGCGTCTGTGTGTGCTCAGTGCCATGTCGAATACTACTTTACAGGACCAACGAAAGCGGTGAAATTCCCTTGGGATATGGGTACGACTGTCGGTGACATGGAGAAGTATTACGATGCGTTGGACTTTAAAGATTGGACTCACGCCGTTTCTAAAGCACCGATGCTAAAAGCACAGCACCCTGGCTTCGAGACTTGGCGTGAAGGGATTCACGGCAAAAACAAAGTGGTTTGCGTCGACTGCCATATGCCGAAGGTGACAAAAGAAGATGGTACCGTTTATACCGATCATAAAGTAGGCAATCCTTTCGACCGCTTCGAAGACACATGTGCGCAGTGCCATACTCAAACCAAAGAGCAGCTACGTAACATCGTGTCGTCACGCAAAGCGCAGGTGTTGAACATGAAATTGACCGCCGAGAAGCAAATTGTCGCGGCGCATTTTGAAGCTGGAGAAGCATGGAAAGCAGGAGCAACGGAAGAAGAAATGAAGCCGATTCTCCAAGATATTCGCCATGCGCAATGGCGTTGGGATTATGCGATCGCCTCTCACGGTGTTCACATGCACGCACCAGAAGTGGCGCTGGAAGTTCTCGGTACCGCAGTTGATCGCGCCGCCGATGCTCGTACTAAATTGGTACGCTTACTGGCAACAAAAGGCATTACTGAACCTGTTCAAATTCCAGACATCTCGACCAAAGCAAAAACCCGAGAAGCTTTA
>NZ_JAWOUH010000138.1:0-1016 GCF_033339295.1 Vibrio sp. 704
TTGTAGATACAGATCAAATACCTGATAGAATACCCTTAGTATTTACAAGAGGATTCGTTATGAGTGTCGAATTAGAAGAAAGCCAAGTATGTGAAGCTTGTGGCTGTGCTGGTGAGATTGGTTTCATCATCAAAGAAGGCGACGAGGTTGCTGACGTAACGATTTTCGCAGAGACTAAAGATGCATTAGAGTCTGAGTTAGCGAAATACATCGAACTAGCTAAATCAGTCTGCGCTGGCGTTGAATACAATGTGTCAGAGCTGACAGAAGAATCTAAAGAGCTAACCGCTCGATTCAAGTTTGAAGTAAGTGCAGAAAAGCTTATTTTTGAACTGAAAACTCGCTCTCTAGCGCGTTAATTCAATTTAAAGCGAGCAACGAGCTCGCTTTATTCTTATCTAAATCACTTCTTTTGCTTCAACACAACCCACTTTAACGACCCATTGGTTTCGTAGTCGTTTTCATCAGAGCACACCAAAAGCACATCATCGACTTTGATTACCGCACCAGCGGTATAGGCTTTATCTTCGTAGTAACAAATTCGCTGGCCTATTTTACCATCAGCAACCACCAAAGCCTTTGACTCCGGCGTACTGTAAGATTTGGCAAAAACTGAACCAGACAATAGCGCGACCATGGCGCTCAGAGTAAAAATAGAAACTCTTTTAAACTTCATGAATATCCCCTTATGCCCGAACAATACTAGCAAGGAAGTATTTCAGGTTCTTGGCAGAATCTCATATTCTAGCAATTTGTTCTTACTTCTCATTCCCAGATATTCCTCCACGTCGTTACGAACAACGGCGAGTTAAGCTCAGGCCGATATAGCCGTCACTGACTCTTTAGGTTATGCTTTTATCGTTTTTTATTGGAAAGTAATCGTTATGCGTTTCATCCCTTTCGCCCTCGCGTTAATTGCATTTAGCTCGTCTCCTAGTGCTTACGAGCTCGATTACTATTCCAAATTTGGCCATATCGACAACTATGGCAATCTAGATCTTCGAAACAAGCCATAC
>NZ_JAWOUH010000139.1:0-1015 GCF_033339295.1 Vibrio sp. 704
AAAAAGACACCATCCCGGGTTTCATCAACGAGGCTTGGACGCGAATTGATGAGCCGGGTGTTTATCGTGGTCAGTGTGCAGAGCTTTGTGGACGAGCTCATGGCTTTATGCCAATCGTAGTCCATGCCATGTCGGAAGATGAATTCGATCAGTGGCTCTCGGGTAAGAAAGAGGAAATCGCGATGCAAAAAGCTGCGGCGCAAGAGGCGCTAACTCAAGACTTGTCTATGGATGAGCTCATGGCGCAAGGCGAAGCGATTTACTCGGCGCGTTGTGCGGTTTGTCACCAAGCTAATGGTGAGGGTATTCCGGGGGCGTTCCCTTCAATTAAAGGCAGTCCTGTCGCGACAGGTGATGTCACCGAACACATCGGTGTGGTTGTTGATGGCCGCGCAGGGACGGCGATGCAGTCTTTTGCTAACCAACTTAGTGATCAAGAAATTGCTGCGGTAATTACCTACCAACGCAATGCTTGGGGAAATGATACTGGCGATACGGTTCAAGCGGCCGACGTCAATGCCTTTAAGGCACAAAAAAGTGCCAAGGAGGAAATATGAGTAAGCCAGCAGACAAAGCCGTAAAATCGGCTCCCGTTGAAGCGCATACCGCAGCAAACGCAACAATTGCACTAGACGACCACGATTCGCACGACGCGCCAAAAGGTATTGCTCGTTGGTTGTATTCCACCAACCATAAAGACATCGGCACGTTGTATCTTTGGTTTAGTTTCACCATGTTCCTAACGGGTGGTGCGATGGCAATGGTCATTCGTGCGGAGCTGTTTCAGCCGGGTTTGCAGCTTGTCGATCCGCAATTTTTTAATCAGATGACAACGGTTCACGGTTTGGTGATGGTGTTTGGTGCGGTCATGCCCGCGTTCACTGGATTAGCAAACTGGATGATCCCGATGATGATCGGCGCACCTGATATGGCGCTGCCACGTATGAATAACTTGAGCTTTTGGATTCTGCCTTTTGCGTTTCTCATTCTGTTGAGCTCGTTGTTCTTACCGGGC
>NZ_JAWOUH010000140.1:0-1011 GCF_033339295.1 Vibrio sp. 704
AATGCCGGATGCATGGAACGCATAAATGAGAAGGATATATCTAGAGAGCTTTTTAGGTCTGATCATTCTTTTTCTCGCCAGTCTGAAAGGTTATGAGCTCATCGTGTATGAGCTCAATACTGATTATGACTACCTACTTCAAGAACACAGTTCGCAAGCTTTCTACGATTTACTCTCTCCTATCTATGAAGAAAAAGGGCTTGAATACACCAAAAGCGAGCTAGAAAAGTTTGCCACGGCAAGCCATCGATTGTTGCAACCTCACACCATGGATGAGCTCCCACCCGAGGTGAAGGAAGTGTTCGATGAAGATCCTACCGCTAACATCGCCTTTGATGATGAACGGGATTTTTGGTTTCGCTTCGACGAGAGCACTCCCTTTTTCAAAATTAGCGATAACCCGAATAGTCCTATCATTCAAGCCGTCAATTTCGACGACAACATGGTGTGGATATTCTTCATCGCTGGTTTCGCGCTTTACTGTGTTTTGCTGATCTGGTTTTTAAGCCGCAGAATTCGTGAACTAGAAAGAGTCACCGTCGAATTTGCGTCTGGTAATTTCAAAGCGCGCGCAAGCACGGCCAGCGCCAAATCGGTTGGCACATTGAACAAAAGCTTCAATAACATGGCCGATAAAGTCTCTCGACTCATTACCAGCAATAAAATGCTCACCAATGCGGTTGCTCACGAGCTACGCACACCAATTTTTCGCTTGCAATGGCAGGCTGATTTACTCGCCGACTCCTCTCTAAATGAACAACAGACAAAGTACGTAAATAGCATCGTTGAAGACATTGATGAGATGGAAGAAATGGTCGAAGAACTCCTTTCCTACGCGAAAATGGAACGCCCAGAAACCGAGCTTCGGACCGAAAGTCTTGAGCTTAACTCCCTGCTTTCTGACCTAAAAGACAAATGGCAGCAAGAGACGCCATTGCCAATCACCGTTAAAGATACGGATTGCAAAGAAGCCCAAATTAAGACCGACCCCAAACTGCTCAAGCGCGCGTT
>NZ_JAWOUH010000141.1:0-1005 GCF_033339295.1 Vibrio sp. 704
CGATTAAGCTCGACTGCTTGTCTCCCACAGTGGATCGTTTGGTTAAGCCAAACCCATGCTGATAAAACAAACTCGACAGCCACGCCGCGTTAGTATCAACAATATCTCCGTGAAGCACTTCCTCACCAGTACTTAGCATTGCAATTTTCACAACTGACTCCTGAACATAAGCACAATTCTATTTCTATACGGAGCACTTATATCGTTTTCTTTTTATCAGACTAATCGCTTAGTCAATTTGTTGGGATTAAATTAAGGTCAAGTATTTAAATGGGTTTTCTTTTAAGGGATAATTGTGAGCCCGATCATCAAACCATTAACTCGGAGACCTTTGTGTCAAAATCATCCATGTTCAAGAAGACTCTCGCAGGACTCTTACTGACGACGTCGGCCGTTGCTAACGCGAGCCAGTACGATATGAGCCGCCACTCAGAGTTTTCTTACACGCCTGATTGTATGTCAGGTTACTGCGAAACAACCAATCTGTACACCTTCGAATCTCAAAATCGCAGTCTTGCTTTTGAACAGAATAACGATGATTCTTTAAATCTTGACGCAGGCCTTCAGCCTAGACACCTTATCGTTCCTCAAGATAAGGACTGGGATTACCTAATGGGCCAGACGTACACCATTCTTGGCCTGAGTGTGGCTACTGTTGGTTTGATGACGTTTCTTCCTGAAAGCATTACGAAGTGGGACGAAGAAGACCGCGACATGAGCAAGCTGGGTAGCAAATGGAAAGATAACGTTTCTGATGGCCCGGTATGGGACCGTGACGAACACTTCCTAAACTACATCATGCACCCATACTTTGGCGGTGTTTACTACACAGCGGCAAGACATGCAGGTTACAACGAATTTGAATCATTCTTGTACTCTGCCACCATGTCTACTTTCTTCTGGGAATACGGTGTTGAAGCGTTTGCAGAAGTCCCTTCTTGGCAGGACATCTTTATCACGCCATTCTTTGGTGCGGTCGTGGGTGAAATGATGCTAACTGCAGAG
>NZ_JAWOUH010000142.1:0-1003 GCF_033339295.1 Vibrio sp. 704
ATGGCTGAAGGTGGGGATATTTCTGGATTATCGACCGTGATTGGCAACGCAGGCGGTGCAGTTGTAGAAAACCCTGCGGGCGGTATTCTCAATCCGGGCGCTGCGACCACGTTTACTTTGGATAGTGGCGATCACGGTTACCTCTCACTTAGCGCGATGTTATTGCCAACCAATGATGGTTTTGTCGGTTTAGACAGTTGGAAAATTCCAACCGAAGTGGGCACTTACAAAGCGACCTTGAACAGTTACGACGCGGGCACTGAAGCGAACGATGAGTTAGCGTCCAGCATTCCTAATCCTCCTTTTATTACCTTCGGTAGCGGTGGTACTGGCGTAGAAACGGCGGTGAGCAACGACAAGGTTCACATTCATCCGGGTAATTTGGGTGACAGCGATCCAGCTGGTGGCAAGAGTGATCTCGATAGCAGTCATCATCGTTGGTTAAACCCAGTCGCAACCATCACAATTGTTGTGAAGTAAGGAGGAGGTATGAAATACAAAATCTTACTGGTAGCTGCCTCTGTCGGAGTGCTCGCTGGTTGTCCGAATGATGACGATAATGATTTCGCGAAGTCATACCGATATACGGTGAATGTCGAGAACTTAACGGCGAATCAACCGATGTCTCCGCTGGCGGTGCTGACTCACAATAGCAATTTTCAGCTATTCGAAATTGGTCAAAGTGCGTCGGTTGAGTTAGAACACTTAGCCGAGGGCGGCAGCAATGCCGAGCTGATTGCTCTGATGAACAGTGACGACAACGTCTACCAAGGAGTCTCTGGCAACGGTTTGCTGCTGCCAGGCTCATCGGACGAAGTCACCATCACGGTCAATCCTCATCGTTATGGCTATTTGTCGCTGGCTTCGATGCTTGTGAACACTAATGATGCCTTTGTTGGCGAAACGGGATTATCGCTCAAGTCACTCGCAGTGGGTGAGAGTTACGAGATGAACATGAACGTGGGGGATTCTGGCACAGAGCTTAATGACGACTTGGCGGCCA
>NZ_JAWOUH010000143.1:0-1000 GCF_033339295.1 Vibrio sp. 704
GGTATACTTTTTGACAACGTATTAATTGAGTAACACAAGCAAACAGACAAGGAAGTTCGTGAAAATCCTATTCTTCGCATTACTCGCTTTGCTCAGCGGTTGCAACGGTTGGATGAATCCAGAGCGCGCAATCTTTGAAAAGTACCATCAACGTTTAGCGAACGTACTCGACGTTCCCCCGAGAGAGCTTAACGAGGTTTCCGCTATCACGATTCCTGATAAAAGGGCTTTGTATCAAGAGCTGCCAAGATTGTCGCTAGGGTTACTAGAGAGTTACCAGCTGCGTCAATGCGGCCTGTTCAACCTGATTGCGGAAAAGAACTCCCAATTGGGCAAAGTACAAGACCCTTTCCATGACCTGGATTACCAAACCACTTTGCTCAACACGCTCAATGGTTGTTTGACTGAATACCCCTTGAGCGAAGACGAACGCACGACGTTAACTCGCCTGTATGAACAAAAATGGCAGCATCTTCCCGTTCATCTTGATAACGTTCTCCTCACAAGCGAAACCATGCGCAAGCAACTCACTGCTTCAAGTTGGTTATCAGCCAAAAGCCGCAATCAAACTGCTCATGTCAGTAAAACCTTTCCTGCGTTAGATGCCATGTATGAGACGCCTAAAGGGGTCATTTCGCGCTTACCCTCTTTCTCCTTCGTGCAATATCAAGAGGAAATGGAAAAGTCTCGCTTGATGGGTAAGGTTTACTTCACTTTGAACAGCACTTCTGAGTGGCTTGATGTCACCACAAAATTGCTAGAAGAAAATCAGGAGCGCATTGTGTGTGGAAAGAATCGAGACACCACACAATTTCGCTATTTGAAAAATGTTTTCCAGTCAATTTATGTTGAAGAAGTACAGCCATACCTCGCCTTTGTCGACAGTACATATCAGCAGTTGAATGATGGTGCAATACTCATTGAGCAGAGAATGGAACTTCATGGGGAAAGTTATGGCGTGATAAAAGCGCATGAGCAATTTAGAACAAAGACCCTCGAA
>NZ_JAWOUH010000144.1:0-1000 GCF_033339295.1 Vibrio sp. 704
ATCCAGCGCGGAAGTTGGCTCATCAAAAAGTAACAGTTCTGGCTGTAACGCCATAGCGCGGCCGATGCCGACACGCTGCTGCTGGCCACCAGATAGAGCTGCCGGGTAGCTGTCACCTTTCTCGCCAAGGCCAATATCATCCAGAATCTGCTGTGCACGAGTCAGAGCTTCCTGTTTCTTCCAGCCACGCACGGTAATCAAACCTTCGGCAATATTCTGGCGAGCCGTCATGTGCGCAAAAAGGGCATAGTTTTGGAAAACAAACCCAGTACGGCGACGCAGCGCCAAGACTTCGGCTTTCGTGTGCTTTTGTGTATCGACAGAGATGTCGTCGATAGTGATACGACCTTCGTCGGCCTGCTCAAGGAAGTTAACGGTGCGCAACAGGGTCGACTTACCCGTACCGCTAGAGCCGATAATCACGATGATCTCACCCTGTTTGATATCGAGATCAATGCCTTTCAGGACTTCAGTATCGCCAAAGCGCTTGTGGATATTTTCTAATTTGATCATCGTACGTACGCCTTATTCAGTTTCGCTTCAGCCCAAATTTGTACTCGAGTCAGAATCACCACCACGCCCCAGTAAATCAGAGCGACGGCTAGGAATGCTTCAAAGAAACGAAAGCTTGAAGAGGCTTCCATCTGAGCTTTAGCCATGATTTCTGCCACGCCAAGCGTAAAGGCTAGGGAAGTCGACTTAATCATATCAATGAAGTAGTTCATCAATGAGGGCAGTGCTACTCGTGTTGCTTGTGGCAGAATCACGCGACGCATCGCTTGTGGCGTTGTCATGCCGACCGATAGGCTCGCTTCCATTTGGCTACGATCAATACCGATGATTGCAGCACGAATACTCTCGGCCATATAAGCGGCAAAGTGCAATGTTAAACCAATCACTGCGGCAGAAAATGCATCGATACCCACCATCACAGGGAAGATTTGTGGCAAGCCGTAATAAAGCAGGAAAAGTTGTACTAACAGTGGGGTACCACGGAAGA
>NZ_JAWOUH010000145.1:0-1000 GCF_033339295.1 Vibrio sp. 704
CGAATTAGCAATCAGTAACGCGGCTCAGGTGGAAGCTCTACGCGATGTGGCGCATTGCTTCGCGATTCCTTTACGCAGTGCGCAAAGTTTGCGTTCAGTTTTAAAGTGAATCTGTTTGAAGCCAGGAAAATAAAGAAGAACGGAAAGCAAAAAGGCTCCATCGGAGCCTTTTCGGTATTTGTCGTTAGTTTTCGGTTTGCACTGCGGGTTGGCGAGCTGGGTGTTTGATAAACACCGCCACAATAGCTGCAATTGCCAGCGCGAAACAGTAGTAAGAGTTGGCAACCACTTCTAATGGAGAAAGGTTAAATACTGAGCCTAGCAACAATACTTGCGCGCCGTAAGGCAAAATGCCTTGTACCACGCACGAGAAAATATCCAACAAGCTTGCTGAGCGACGAGGAGAGACATTGTTCTCTTCCGCCAACTGACGCGCCACGCTACCCGATACGATGATGGCGACCGTATTATTTGCCGTGCAACCATTCACCATAGAAACCAAGCCCGCGATACCTAGCTCACTTGCGCGGCTGTTCGCGTGTTTTGAATGGCTAGAGCCAAACGCGTGGATCATGCTGCTCACTAAGTTGGTTAGGAAAGCAAGACCGCCTTGACGACGCATCAACTCACTCAGACCACCAATCAGCATCGATAGTAGGAAGATTTCCTGCATGTTGCCAAAACCGCTGTACACGTCTTGCGCTAGGTTCGTTAGACCGTAGTCGTCAATCGAAACCAAACTTACGCCACCTGCCAGTAAAATACCGATAGTCAGCACAACAAATACGTTAAGCCCTGAAACCGCCAAAATCAAAATGGTGACGTACGGTAGCACTTTTAACCATTCAATTGGGCCAGTCTCTGGCACTTGAGTCGCAGTGCTGTTGAAGGCAAAAATACCCATAGCAACCAGTGCTGCTGGCAGTGCAATGCGGATGTTTTCTTTGAACTTGTCCTTCATTTCACAGCCCTGAGAGCGCGTTGCCGCGATGGTGGTGTC
>NZ_JAWOUH010000146.1:0-999 GCF_033339295.1 Vibrio sp. 704
CGTGACTCCAGGGATCGCTCTACCGCATGTGATGTTTTCAGGTGTTGACCATATTTCTATTGCCGTTATTGCAAATGAAAAATCGATGGATTGGGCTTCAAAGATGGGTGATGTTCATCTGGCTATAGCACTGGTGATGCCAGAAAAGCCGACCCGAGAACAGATCATTGCGGCCACTAACCTCACACGAAATCTGCTTACCGATCAAATGGCGGAACGCCTACTACTAACAAAAAGCAGCGTCGACTTACAAGCGCTGCTGATGTACGCCATGTCGAGGCTGCTCGCCTAAACTTCTCTATGATTTACGCACTCTGACTGAAGGCTTAAATCGAACCACGATATTCCGTCGGCGTTCTGCCTGTACGGTTCTTAAATACTCGGCAGAAATAGTTCACGTCTTTAAATCCACAGCGCACTGACACGTCATTGAGTTTGAAGTTGTATTTTTTGAGCATAAACTTCGCACGATCCACTCGTACCCAAGTAATGTAGTCTGCCAAGGTCATGTGCCCCTGCTGACGGAACAAGCGCGACAAATGGTTCGAGGAAATACTGAATCTCGACGCAATGCTGTCACGTGTGATTGGGCGATGGAAGTTCTCTTGAATGTAGATACAAATCCCTTGATAGAGATCTTGCACACGGCTATGTGACTGCTGCTCGACTGGTGCATCCAACATCGTCTTCGCGTATTGCAGTAATGCTTGCAGTAAAAGCTCATCCATTGGTTTTTTAGTATTCTCACGAGCCAGTGAGCTCGACGCTTCTAAGATGTTATCTATCGCAAAGCCTGAGCGTGTTTGGATGCTATGCTTTTGAATATCGTAAAAGTTTGCCTCACCTTTGCGTTTGCTCACCAAACTTAACCCAAGTTGTCGACGCCCAAACAAAATACTTAACACTGAGCAATCGGTATCCCAGTCTGGTTTATTCCAACAGTTAGGTGGAATAAATATCGCGTCGCCTTTTTTAGCAACGATGTGCGTTACTTTTCGA
>NZ_JAWOUH010000147.1:0-997 GCF_033339295.1 Vibrio sp. 704
CGTATTGCTCAATCGTCAGCCATCCAGCGAGCTGGTCGTGCTGGGCGAATTGAAGAGGGGATTTGCGTTCGCCTCTATTCAGAAAGCCAACTCAAGCAACAGCCACAAGTGCCACAACCTGAGATTTTGCATTCCGATCTTGCGAGCTTGGTAATGGAGCTGGCGTTTTGGGGGACGACCGATATTCATGAGCTAAAATGGCTCGATATTCCTTCTGCTGCTGCGCTGCGACAAGCTAAGCAGTTGTTATTTTCATTAGGGCTTATTACCGAGCAAGGACAACTGACTGCGGAAGGAAAGCAGGCTCATGACTTGGGCGTAGAACCTCGCGCGGCAGCGATGTTAATTAAATCGCAATCCCACAGCGATAAGATGGTAAATGTCGCTTTGGCGGCGGTCGCCCTAATTGAAGAGCCAGAGCGTAATATAACGAATATCGCACATAGCTTGGATCGTTGGATGTCCGGTTCTCATCCGAAAAAATCGTTGTTATTGAAGCGCGCACAATCTCTTGCGCATAAACTCGATACCACGTTTAGCCTTAGAGAAGTGGATGAAGATGCATTACCGTTGGTGTTGAGCTTGGCGTTTCTCGACAGGATCGCTCAGCAACGCGCCAATCAATTTGGTCGCTTTGCACTAGCGAATGGTCATGGTGCAGAATGTCGTCCTGACGATATGTTAGGCGGCTGTGAGTACTTGGTCGCGATTGACCTGATGCGGTCTCATTCCAATTCGAGCCAAATACATTTAGCGTGTGAATTGGACGTCAATATATTGCAAACGACTTTTGATTCGCTATTTTCTACTGAAGAAGTAGTGGATTGGGATGAAAAGAAAGGGCGTTTAGTGGCCGAGAAACAACGAAAACTCGGTCAATTGGTGATTGAAAGGGTGTCATTACCTAATCCGGGTAAAGAAAAAATGACACAAGCTTTACTCACTTATGTCCGCCGTCAGGGCTTAAGCAGTCTAAACTGGACGCCGGCAGCGGAAA
>NZ_JAWOUH010000148.1:0-988 GCF_033339295.1 Vibrio sp. 704
TTGCAGGGTCGGTTCTTTTCGGAATACTTACTGGTTTGACGGCCTGTGTAAGTCCTTTCATGATAGCCCATATCGTTTAAGCACTTCAAGTATTCCCGCGGCCTATTTGGAATCAAGATGTTTTGGATAGGCGATGACATCCCGTTGGCGATCAAGGACAACCTGAGCCAACCAGCGAACGAACCAGCCCCGAAATGACGAAATAGGTCACGATGCTACAGCTGCCAGGCATCGAGTAAGGCCAAATGATAATACGGTCTGGTGTCTCCCACTGAGGTGGACGTTCTGAGAGTCTGCAAATGAACTCAGAGCGCTGAAGGGAGAGCGTAGGGCAGCCCGAAAGGGAGAGACAACCCCCAGGAAAGCGTGAAATGAACCCCGATACTTCAACCTACTCAATGGGTTACGAGGTAGGGGTTCGGCGTAGCCGAAAGGGCAGACTCGGGGGAGCCTTGGCGACGTCCTTATCTTCTGCCCTTTTCATCACAGCAAAATATCTTATTGAGCGCGGAGCGCATTGTTGTTGCTTTCTCGATCTTACTAGCGGCTGTGTGTAAAGCATTGGGCAGCTTGTCTGTCCGAGCTTTTCCACAGTGAGCGTTTGATCGGTAACTTCCCAACATTTTCGTGCACACGAAAAAAAAACGGTGTTTTTGAGGTTAGGGCAGGATTCGCAAAGTGCTAGCAAAAGGTACTTCATTCTCTGCTCTTTCGAAATTGGTAAGCGAACGGGCAATTTCACACCCACTTGTTTTTATTTTGTCGGTTCTAGGTTCTATTCGTTTGTCGTTCTGTTTTGTTTCAAATGGGATGGCTAGTCATACGCTTATTTTTTCACACCTTACGCAGTATCCAGCTAGTGCGTTAAACCAAGAGCTTATCTGGCGCTGTCCTGGATACAACACAAAATCATGTTGTATCCAACGACCTCTGAAACATAGACCCCGCAGAACTTTGTCCGGATACATCTTTACATTTACCTAGTAGT
>NZ_JAWOUH010000149.1:0-988 GCF_033339295.1 Vibrio sp. 704
ATAGGGTGAAAGTTTGATGACACTGACATTTTAAAGTCATTGGCAATTTCTTCTGTATGTCATCCTGCACCATCCATAACAACGACGGCACGACATCCCTCCTCCGTGACTGCCAATATTTGTTTTAAGTGCTCTATCAGATGTCTTTATTAACCCAGGGACAATGATAGCCTCACTAATTCCTTTTCTGGGACAGACTGAACCGAACAGATAAGCATACACAAATTGTTATTGCTTCACGGCTCTTGGGCGAGTTCCTTTTTTAGCCTATAAGCGTGTTGTCGTGTTTTGTTGCCCAAATCTGGTTTTACTCTAAAGCTATATTTTCTGGGATTTTAAGGATCGTTTCGATTTTGAATTTTTTCAAATCCTCTTGTGTTAGTTGAGATTGTTTGGGGTGTTTTGAACGGGAAGTTATCCATGAAAAGCCCATGTGGTCGAGCAGGTAATAGATAGAATTAGAGTGGTAGTACTGACCAAATTCTTTCACGATATAAGCCTGGATGTCGGCACAAGTCAGTCGTCCGCCCTGTGTATCATTGGCTTTATCTTTTATATATTGGCTCAATTGTTCTCTTTGCTCGGAAGTTAAGAGTGGTGGTCTTCCTCTTCTTGGCTTTTCTTTGCCGTCCTTTCGTCCCTTCTTAAAGAAAGGTCTGAACCCACTTATTGACACTGGTTCGGCTTACCTTGAGAAACTTGGCGATTTGTGTGCGTGAGTGCCCATCTTTGAATTGAGCAAGGGCCAGTATTTCATTTTCATCTGAATAGATTTTTGCTGACTTGCGAGCTTTTTAAAGTTGATGCTATTGAGGCTATCATAACGAATCAGCATTTTCTTCAAGTAGTACTTAAACGAGATATGTTTATCTAAACGGCAAATTCCCGTAAGGGTTCTTCCTATGAAAAATTGCTTGGAACGTATGTAAAAGTGACTCCTGTAACTTTTAAATATTTCAGTGGTTTTAAAGCGATTATATTGTCGAAT
>NZ_JAWOUH010000150.1:0-984 GCF_033339295.1 Vibrio sp. 704
CGTCGTAATCGCAATAATTCCGAACGACAAAAGCACTGCGAAAACACTGACGACAATGATTAGTGCGGATTTTAGATCGTGTTCCATAAACGCCTCCTTGACCTGTAACAAATTAATAACACCAGTGTGAAACATGTTCAAGATTTGGTTAATTTAGTCGCGCGATTTTGACTAAGCCATCACAATTAGCTTAGTCATAATAAGGAGATAGGACATGAAGAATAAACTCAGTTGGCTAGTTGGGGGCATGTTAATGAGCTGCGCATTGAGCGCACAAGCAAATGTTATCGTAACCCCATTTATTGGCTTTACTGGCGGCGGGCAAGTCGAAGATGAAAACAAAAACACCTATGACATAGACCCTGCCCTCAGTTACGCCTTATCAATAGAAACACCTTTTGAAATGGGAACAATCGGCCTTTTCTATTCTGCACAACCGACAGAGCTCAAAGAGTTGTCAAACTCCGCCGATATCCATTATTTACAATTCCAAAGCAGTATTTACTATCCCCTCGCTGAAGGTTGGCAAAGCTATGTAGGGTTGGGGGTTGGCGGGTCTTACACCGACGTCGACTGGGCTGATAAAAAATACGGTTTTTCTGCCAGTGCTTTTGCCGGGTTAGAGTACGCATTTTCAAAAAACTTTGCTCTAACGGCACAAGTACGCTGGTTAGGTACGGTCGTAGATAATGACACATCTGGTGCATGTACTTTGCCATCTGATGGTTCAAGCTGCATCATCAAATTCGATACTGATTGGATGAACCAATTTCAGTCAAACGTAGGCTTTAGTTTTCGCTTTTAACTGAGGCAAATTAACCGGAACATTATCTATAGGGTGTGCAAAAGATAGTCGTACGCCCTAAATGATAAAAATAGTCCATAAGACCTTTCAAATAGCAATATAGCAGTCATTTATTTCACTAAACCGCCTAACCAACCTTTCAGATCACCTATTTTCTCACTATTTAACAACATTAAAAC
>NZ_JAWOUH010000151.1:0-983 GCF_033339295.1 Vibrio sp. 704
TTCACCTTGCAGCAGTTCGCCCGGTGATTTGCCAACCACTTCCTCTAACGAATATTCGGTTAACTGCTCAAACGCAGAGTTTACCCAAGCAATCGTGCCGTCAGGATGCGTAATGATGATGGTATCGCGAGCGTGTTCCGCCACCTCGGCAAGCTGCGATATTTTGGCGGATAACTGCTGCTGGGTTTGATGTTCTTGCTGAAGTTTGTTTTGCGCTTGCGCTAAAGAGCGCGACATTTGGTTAAACGCCTCTCCAACGCGCGTGACTTCGTCATTGCCTGAAATAGAAATTTGCGAACCCGGCCCTTGCTGTGAAACCTTAATTACCCCAGTGCGGAGAAGATCCAGACGCTTCATCAAGTAGCTGCCTAGCGCAAATGAAAACAGCGCCACCAGCGACATTTCGACAAAGGCAATCACCAAACTCGCATGAGTCGCAAACGAAAGCATTTGATGAACATGCTCGACGTGAACACCCATTTCTACCACGCCAAAAGTCTGATCGCCTAACGTGATTGCTTTCGCCACGTCATAAACACCGTCGCTTGCATCGAAAGGACGAACATTGGTGTCAACGCCTGTGTAATCACCTTGAAGCGTAAGTTCGATGCCATCTTGATTGACGATACGGATGTAAGCCAACTTGTGCTCACTTACGACAGAGCGTGCAAAGCTGTCTAAGTACGCCAGATCCGTCGCGATTACCGCGTCTCTCGAAGCTTGAGCAAACACACTCACCAAATTCTGGCTACCAACTTCGAGACTGGTCTCGTTCGAGCTTTTAAACCAGTTGAGGCCGCTGATGATAAGTACACCGAGCGCGAGTGCTTCGATGAGTGCAATGCCGATTATCGTTTTTGAACGCAGCGTCATAAAGCGCCCACTTATCTCGAAATGCCCAATTGGACGACGTCTTGCCAATCTTGGTCTTGCGCCAATTGCAATCCATCAATATTGAGTAAAGCGAAGCTCTCCTGTGCTTT
>NZ_JAWOUH010000152.1:0-981 GCF_033339295.1 Vibrio sp. 704
GATCCAAAGAGCATTGTTGGGGACAAGAGTTTAGCTCTAGGTGGTTGGCGTATCATCGTATTAGGTGCAATGTGCCCAGGCCAACGAACCATTGCTGGTACGCGGAAGCCACCTTCCCAACCTGTGTTTTTCTCACCACGGAAAGGACCAAATGCTGCATCAGGCCAGGTCGCGTTCATCGGGCCGTTATCGGTTGTGTAAATCACGATGGTGTTGTCGGCCACTTTCAGATCATCCAGTTTATCTAGCAACTCACCAACCATGTTGTCGTGCTCTACCATACCATCTGCGTATTCACCCAAACCTGTTGTACGGTTTTCTTCTTTCACATGCGTCCAAATGTGCATGCGCGTTGCGTTGTACCACAAGAAGAACGGCTTGTTCGCTTTAACTTGACGCTCCATGAAGTTCATTGCCGCGTCTAGCGTTTCTTGGTCGACCGTTTCCATGCGCTTACGCGTCAAAGGACCTGTGTCTTCAATTTTGCCATCGGCATAAGAATGGATTACGCCACGCGGGCCAAAGTTTTTGCGGAACGCAGGATCTTTCGGGTAATCAGGGTTTTCAGGCTCTTCTTCCGCGTTCAAGTGGTAAAGGTTACCCATGAACTCATCAAAACCGTGGTTTGTTGGCAACATTTCATCTTTGTCACCAAGGTGGTTTTTACCAAATTGGCCTGTCGCGTAGCCCATATCTTTAAGTGCCGTCGCCATTGTAATGTCTTGCGGTTGAAGACCTTGTTCTGCACCCGGTAGGCCTACTTTCGTCAAACCGGTACGGATTGGCATTTGACCGGTAATGAAAGTACTACGACCCGCAGTACAAGATTGTTCACCGTAGTAATCTGTGAACATCATGCCCTCTTTCGCGATGCTGTCGATGTTTGGTGTTTTGTACCCCATCAAGCCAAACGTGTAAGCACTGAGATTGGACTGGCCAATATCATCACCCCAGATGACGAGAATGTTAGGTTTTTCTGCC
>NZ_JAWOUH010000153.1:0-980 GCF_033339295.1 Vibrio sp. 704
GCGCTCAAAACGCTCTTTGAAAACGTCTGAGACTTTTCCTGCAAACGGGGCAAATAAACGCGTATAGTTCAACTGGTTGGTGGCGTTATAGAAGTTTGCCTCTGCCAGTTCCTTGTTTGCGGTCAGCTCATCCAGTTCTGCTTTGGATATCATTTGGCGGCCGTGCAGCTCTTCACCTCGTTTAAGCTGGCGAATCGCAAGCGTGTATTGCGCTTCAGCATCATTTACCGCTTGCTTTTCTTTGCTGTCATCCAGCTTGGCGATCATTTGCCCTTCTTTCACTACGTCACCAGCTTTCACTAGTACGTGTTGAATTTCACCGGCGCGACGAAATGCCATTGGTGTTTGTTCAGCAGGAACGACTAGCCCTTTAAACGCGCGATATTGGCTTTTCACTGGCGCGTCAACTGAAATAGTCGAAACATACAACGGTTGTTCGGCTACGTTTTGGCTATCACTTTGACAACCAGTAAGAACGGCCAAGGCGATGGCCGATACTGCGAATAGAGAATGCTTCATTAAATGCCTTCCTCACGAATCCAAGCTTTCACCACTTGCCCTTCGACTAATCGTTCTACGCCAGCAATAACCACGTAGTCGTTGTTGTCCAAACCTGACTCAATCGCGCCACTTTCATTTAGTGACAATGTCACCTTATTCACTTGTTGCGTTGAGCTATCCATCACCCAAACTTCACCTTGGCTCTCTTGCTTGTTTACCCAAGCCGATGTCGGCAACGTCATGGCCTTAGACTTGTTTTGCTTAGCAATGTGTACTTGTCCTGTCATCCCAGTGAGCAAGTTGCGCTCAGTTGGCCGAGTGATCGTCACAATCGCTTCATAGCTGTTGGTATCGATGTTTGGCTGCGTTGAGATTTCTTTGAACTTACCCGGAATACGTTTGCTTGGTTCGCTGTCCATCGTTACCCACATCTCTGCGTTTTTTAGTGCAGACAGAGAGACAGACTCCGCGTAACTAAC
>NZ_JAWOUH010000154.1:0-978 GCF_033339295.1 Vibrio sp. 704
GTTGTTTATCGAGGCGAGAGACTGGATGCAAAACGTAACGATAGAGCACTAAGACGATCAGCGTGATGGTACAAAATGCCGCGATACCAAAAGAAAGTGCAAGCTCTAGCCATACTTTGTCCACTTTGTTCCACATCAGATACTCCGCAGGGGAGAGCACCGCATAAAAGTGGGGCAGAAGTTCAATGGTTTGCGCAAGAGGGATGTCTAGATAAATGGGTCTATCGGCAAACGTAATCACACTATGAGTATCGAATTCGACGTCGTGTTTGATGTCGTGAAACACTTCTAAAGATACGGACACGACAACAAAAAACACGTTGCTAGGATCGAAGCTAACTGGCGGTGCGCCCGTTCGTTTATCAATGAGTTCGTATCGCAACAAGATGCTTTGTCCACTGGAGTTATAAATGAACCCTGTGTGGCTGTATTCACCACGAGCCGCGAAACTGGTTGCTATGTACTCCAGCACCTTTTGGTCAACAACGCCGGACGATTCGTAATATTGGTTTTCGGTGTAATAAAGCAGATTTTGCTTGCCGTCGAGGATCGCCATGCTCGCATCCCCTTTATAACCATGGCTCAGGACATCAGCGGTTTCATCCAAGCGGCTAAAAAGCACTCGCTCACGGTAGGGATTGTCGTGATTGATAAAATAGTCCTGCAGCACATCACTTTTACTCAGCGTGTACGCATAGCTGTTAAGAAAAATATTGGCTTGTCGAAATTGCCCCGCCAGTTTTTCCATCTGAAGTTGTATGTAGCTATCTTCGCGCTTGATGAGTGTTACTTTTTGAATGCTATAGATGATGTAACTCGATACCAGCGCACTCAAAATGATCACGGGTGCGACAAGCAAGATAACTCGATTGCTTAATTTCATTATGGTTCTTCGACTTCCGTTTGTGTCCCTACAAACGTTGCTTACCTAAACGGTACTGAACGGATGATAGATTTTTTGCAAATTGTAACCAGATT
>NZ_JAWOUH010000155.1:0-977 GCF_033339295.1 Vibrio sp. 704
CGCTCTGAGCTGGGCTTGTTTTCGATAAGCAAGCGGTGTGGCACCATATTCTTTTCTGAAACAGGCACCAAAATAAGAGGCATGCTTAAAACCACATAGCTCAGCTATTGCACTGACACTCGCATCGCTATTGCACACCATTTTTTGTGCTGTATCTAGTCGTGCAGCCTGCAGCACGTCAGTAAACGTCGTCCCTTCCTTGTTCAACTTTCTTTTTACCGTCGACTCACTCATGTAAACCAGTTTCGCAATTTCTTTGAGCGTCCACGGCTTCGTTAGATCTTTAGAAATAAGCGCGCGAATACGTGAAGACAACGAAGAATATGAACGAGTTTCTGCCTGACTGGCGCTCTGCTCAAAGTGCATCAACAAATACAAAAGCATGCTGTTGATATCGAGCAATTCATCATTTGAACGGTTACCACAGCCCTTTTTCACCATTGCTTTGAATGCTGAGTAAATATCCACGATTCCCGGACGTAAAGTGAAACTCACCGCTACATTCCCCGAGAACACGCCATCGCAAAGCTCGCGGAAGTTCAACTGTTGATTGAGTTTTTCAATGAAACACGCAGCCAGTCTGAAACCCGAAATATTGGCATTTTCTACGAACGAATTGATGGCGATTTGCCCTTTGAAATCCGCGCCAATAGCGACCAAACAAGGTGGGTCGATAAGCTGTTTAATACCTTTAGAATCACATAACTCCAAAGCACAGTTATGGTTTAATACAATGTAAAAATCCGTCGAGCTAATATCAAACTTTTGATTTATCGGACAGTGTTGCACCTGCCCGTCAAGAACCTCAATCAAAGCCTTCATTTACATTTCCAAAATGAGTGTCAACGCTATCTTGAAACGATATGAACAAAGTGCGTGAATGTTAGTTCTCGCGGTCAGAGAGTCAATTTGATATTTTTTAATCAGCGTTCAGAAATACTGAACGCTGAAATCGGTTCGCTAACCAGAGTAATTTC
>NZ_JAWOUH010000156.1:0-973 GCF_033339295.1 Vibrio sp. 704
CGTTTAGCCGAGCATTCAAAAGAGGTAGAACAACAAGCAGAAGACTTGTGCGATTCGCTGGATGACATGGCAGGGCATGGACGAAGTAATTACTCACTCCAAACTTAAGCGTTTACAAAAGCAAGCCATGCTAGCCGATCATTTGGAGGAGATCGACATCGAAGGTTTAACGCTTGAGCGTGCCTTGGTCTTCCCTAGCGGCCTGTCTATTCTTATCGCGATTTTCGAGTTACTTGAAATCGATGCGATGACACTCGCGGGCGGCGCACTGCGTGAAGGCTTGGTTTATGAAATGGTCGACGAGCTGCGTCAAAATGACATTCGTGCTCGCACCATTTGTAGCGTACAAAGCCGTTATCAGCTTGATTGCCAATATGGTGAACAAGTGGCAACGCTGGCAGGTAAGCTTTTAGAGCAAGCCGGTGGCGATGAGTGGATTGCTGAGCCTCAAGGTAAAGTTCTGCTCGAAACCACAGCAAAATTGCACGAAATTGGCCTAACCATCGACTTTAAAAAAGGCGGTGAACATAGTGCTTACTTACTGCAAAACCTCGATTTGCCAGGCTATACACGTGCGCAGAAGTTCTTTATTGGTGAAATTGCGCGCCGTTACCGCGAGCAGCTAAGCTCACTACCAGAGCAACATGCTATATCTGGAACAAGTGCCAAACGCGTGCTGCGCTTGCTGCGTCTTGCAGTTCTACTGACCCACCGCCGCAACCCAAGCTTAGAACCACAAGTCGAGCTATTGGCTGAAGGTGATAAACTGACGTTGAGCATTGATGCGAAATGGCTAGAAGCTAACCCGCTTACGGCTGCTGAGTTAGAAATAGAATCGAACCGTCAAACAGACATTGGTTGGCCATTAACGATTACCGCTTGCTAATGATTGTTATCGAGTAAAAAGGCTCCTTATGGAGCCTTTTTGTTATTTGGCATTCCAATGTACAGTGCTTGGAGCTTTAGAACACCC
>NZ_JAWOUH010000157.1:0-971 GCF_033339295.1 Vibrio sp. 704
GAACTCAAGAAACGTCAAGGTTACTTCTAAAAGATCTAAGGAAAGAGAATGAACAGTGCAGTTGAAGCTCAATTAGCCGAGCTTGGTATCGAAGGCTATTTAAAACAACATCAGTACAAGTCTCTGCTTAGATTTCTGACTTGTGGTTCTGTGGATGATGGGAAAAGCACCCTGATTGGTCGCTTACTCCATGACTCAAAACAAATTTATGAAGACCAACTAGCAGCGGTTCACTCAGATAGCCAACGCGTTGGTACGACGGGTGAAAAGCCAGATTTGGCGTTGCTTGTCGATGGTCTGCAGGCTGAGCGTGAACAAGGCATCACAATCGATGTTGCTTACCGTTATTTCTCGACGCAAAAGCGTAAGTTCATCATTGCTGATACCCCTGGACATGAGCAGTACACGCGCAACATGGCGACAGGCGCATCGACGTGTGATTTAGCGGTGATCTTAGTGGATGCCCGTAAAGGCATTTTGGATCAAACGCGTCGTCACTCTTTCATTTCAAACCTATTGGGCTTGAAACATTTTGTTGTCGCAATCAACAAGATGGATTTGGTGGATTACTCACAAGCGCGCTTCGAAGAAATTCGTGATGAATACCTGAAGTTTTCTGAAAATCTAACTGGCGATATTGATATTCAAATTATCCCGATTTCAGCGCTGGAAGGCGACAACGTAGTGGATAAAGGACAGAACCTGAACTGGTTTGAAGGTCCATCGTTGCTTGAGTTGCTAGAAACGGTGGATGTGGACTACGAAAAAGGTGCGGGTGAATTCCGTTTCCCTGTTCAGTACGTGAATCGTCCTAACCTTGATTTCCGTGGCTTTGCGGGCACGGTGTCGTCTGGCTCTGTGAAAGTCGGTGATGCCATCAAAGCATTACCGTCAGGTAAAACGTCGACTGTAGCTCGCATTGTGACCTTCGATGGCGACATTGAAGAAGCGCAAGCTGGTCTAGCCGTTAC
>NZ_JAWOUH010000158.1:0-971 GCF_033339295.1 Vibrio sp. 704
TCCATAAGCAAAAAGGCGAGTTCTTTGCCAAAAGCGTCAAATTCAAATACCCACGCCAAGTAAAAAATGTCTTAGTTGATAGCGGTAGTCATAAATACAAGGAAGTAACGGAAATCAACCGTAACCTTACTTTGGTTATCGACGAACTCAACAAGATCACAAAACCAGCGAAAGTGTCTGAATTGGATGTAAAACAAAAGATTCTTTCTGATCTTCGCCATTTAGAAAAAGTCGTTTCTAGCAAGATCGCCGAGATCGAAGCGGATCTAGAAAAACTCAAATAGCCTTTGAGAATCGGTAAACAACAAAAAGGGTTGGCAAACATGCCAACCCTTTTCTATTTCTCTTCGCTAGAGCACAGCCTCTTTACTTAACGAGCTCTTCGTCCCACTCAAATCGAGTAAACAATTGCTGCCACGTATCGTCGATACTCGCTTTCATCACCAGCTCTTCATTTGTAAACGGATGCACAAAACGCAGCTCCGAAGCATGTAACAGCAAGCGGTGTGAATCAAATTCGTTACGGAACAATTTGTTGTGTTTACCATCACCATGCGATGTGTCCCCCACAATTGGGTGACGTAGGTGGGCCATGTGACGACGCAATTGGTGCTTGCGACCAGTCTTGGGCTTCATTTCCATCAAACAGTAGCGCGTTGTTGGGAACTTGCCCGTCGAATAAGGCACTTCCACTTTCGCCAGTGGTTTGTAAGCGGTTACTGCCTCTTGAGCTTCTTTCTCTTGGGAGGCGAACTTATCTGCAATTTTGTCTAGTTCGACTTTTAACGCGTAATCTAAAACGCCCTCTTCCTCAATCCAACCACGGACAATCGCGTGATAGGTCTTCTCCATTTTGTGCTCAGCAAACATTGGCATCACTTGAGAAGCCACTTCACTGGAGAGCGCAAACACCAAAACGCCAGAAGTCGGACGATCCAAGCGATGCAACGGAAAGACATGCTGACCAATTT
>NZ_JAWOUH010000159.1:0-968 GCF_033339295.1 Vibrio sp. 704
AAAAGTCACCATCGCCGAAGACAAACAAGAAGCATAAAAAAATCCCAGCCAATGGCTGGGATTTTTGTTTATATTCGTTTTATTCGCTTTCGCTCGATTCTTCAGTACTGCTCGACTCACCAAGCTCAACGTCAATTCGCGTCACTCTCTGTAAGCCTCTTGGCAGCAGACTACCTCTGCGACCACGCTCACCACGGAAGTTCTCAAGATCAGCAGGTTTCAAACCTAGCTTGCGCTTACCAGCGTACAAGGTTAAAGAAGCACCTTGCGGCAACGCGATTAAGTGGGACAACACTTCTTCACGCTCTTTCGCTTTAGCTGCTGGGATGTTGATAATCTTGTTACCTTTACCTTTCGCTAATTGCGGCAAGTCTTTAATTGGGAACAACAACATACGCCCTTGGTTGGTAATCGCTAGAATCTCATCCGAATCCAGATCGCCGACTTCTTTCGGCGTCATCACTTCAGAATTTGCAGGCAACGTAACCAACGCTTTACCGCTGCGGTTCTTCGATAGCAAATCAGCGCCTTTACACACAAAGCCGTAACCAGCATCGGAGCCCACCAGCCATAGCTGATCTTCTTCGCTCATGATCACCTGACGAATACTGCTACCCGCCGTGATATTCAAGCGACCAGTAATCGGCTCACCTTGACTACGTGCTGATGGCAACGAGTGCGACTCAAGCGAGTAACTTCGACCATCACTGCCAAGGAAGACCGCAGGCTGACTGCTCTTACCGCGCGCATGCGCCAAGTATTTATCGCCTGATTTGTAGTTCAAGCTTTCCGCATCAACATCGTGTCCTTTCGCATGACGAACCCAACCTTTTTCAGACAGTACAACGGTAATTGGTTCACTTGGAACTAGGTCACGCTCAGTCAGTGCTTTTGCTTCAGCACGTTCAACTAAAGGAGAACGACGGTCATCGCCGTATTTCTCTGCGTCGGCTTTAATTTCTTTCTTA
>NZ_JAWOUH010000160.1:0-966 GCF_033339295.1 Vibrio sp. 704
TCTTTATCTCAGCTCCAGCGGGCTGGCGTGAGCGCGACATTGAACGCCGTCTCTATATTGCCCGTCGCCGTATTGAAAAACAGATCACCGAAGATCCTGATTTCTACATCTGTAGCTTATCGACGCAAGTGCTGGTGTACAAAGGTTTGTGCATGCCTGCGGATTTGCCTCGCTTCTACCTTGATCTTGCTGATCTACGCATGGAATCCGCTATCTGTCTGTTCCACCAGCGTTTTTCAACCAACACTCAACCTCGCTGGCCACTGGCGCAGCCGTTCCGTTATCTTGCTCACAACGGTGAGATCAATACCATTGAAGGCAACCGCCAATGGGCCCGAGCGCGTGCTTATAAATTCTCTTCCCCATTGCTGCCCGATTTACAAACCGCAGCTCCGTTTGTAAATGAGACTGGTTCGGATTCTTCAAGTCTGGATAACATGTTGGATCTATTCTTGGCCGGCGGCATGGATATCTTCCGAGCCATGCGAATGCTTGTTCCACCAGCATGGCAAAATCACCCAGATATGGATCCCGATCTACGAGCCTTCTACGATTTCAACTCCAAACACATGGAGCCTTGGGATGGCCCAGCAGGGATCGTACTTTCCGATGGCCGCTACGCAGCATGTAACCTCGACCGAAACGGTCTGCGCCCAGCTCGCTACGTGATCACAAAAGACAAGTTGATCACGCTGGCTTCTGAAATCGGTATTTGGGATTACGCACCAGACGAAGTTGCGAAAAAAGGTCGTGTTGGCCCTGGTGAGTTGTTAGTTGTCGATACTCGTAAAGGTAAACTGTGGCAATCAAGCGAGATCGATAACGATCTCAAATCTCGTCACCCATACCGCGAATGGATGGAGAACAACGTTCGCAAACTAACGCCATTCTCTCAGTTACCTGAAGATCAAGTGGGTGAGCGAAGCTTCGATGAAGATTTGCTTAAGACCTATCAAAAGCAGTTCG
>NZ_JAWOUH010000161.1:0-965 GCF_033339295.1 Vibrio sp. 704
CCATCCTTGTTCACTCGCCGCCTGCCCTTCGAGGGTTACTTGCAGAGTTTGCACCTCTTCGGAAATAACAGCGTTAAAAAAGCCCGTTAAATACGCCAGTTGCCCAAAAGCATTTTTCTCTTCACGATGCGCGTGTTCAATCATCTTCTGTTCCAAGCCAATACCCAGCACCAACAGAATCAAACGCTGATTACATTCTGCGGTGTCTATGCGTTGGCAATGACCTGCGAGAATGGCTTCACACGCTTTTTCCACCGGTGATAACTTCACGCCGATGCCATACAGTACATGGCAAAGCGCATTCGCCGTGCCCAACGGTATGATGCCGAGCTTGATGTCAGTGCCGACCAACTGGCTCGCCACTTCAGTCACCGTGCCATCGCCACCAGAAACAATCACCTGATTCACACCACTTTGTTTAGCTTGCAGTGCGAGGCTTTCTGCACTGGTGGTTTCGTCCGTTTGGCGAATGCTGAGACGATATTTTTTGGTCAACTCACGAATCACACGCTGTTCGTATTGCAGCCATTTCCCACCGCCCGCGACAGGGTTCACCACCATCCAGGTCAGCTCATCGAGTGTTAGCACGCCTTTCTCACTGATCGCGCGCAGAGTTTTGATCTGCAGATTATTGAGCCTTGCAGTACTGCGCACGCTGTTTATTTTCCGCATCACCGATTCCACCGAGAGCGATGGGTCTTTACTCAGTAAATAAGCCGCCACCACAAACACCGAACGGCCACGCCCAAGTGCGCAATGCACAACCACAGAGCGCCCACAGGCGATTTGGGTATCAATCCAATTAATCGCATGACGTAAACGCTCCAAGGTCGGCGCTTTATGATCCAGCACGGGAATAGAAAGGTAGTTGAATTGCTTGTCAGTCATGGCGCTTTCTAAACCTGCGAACTCCGCCGTAACATCAACAATGCAGGAAATGTCGTGAGAGTCGAGAAACGCCAAAT
>NZ_JAWOUH010000162.1:0-964 GCF_033339295.1 Vibrio sp. 704
AAAGAAGGTGTGAAAATCGCATTCGATAACAACTTCCGCCCTAAGCTCTGGCCTAACATCGAACAAGCTCGTGATTTTTACTCAAAGATCCTCAGCGTCACCGACATGGCATTTTTGACCTTCGATGACGAGGTCATGCTGTGGGGAGATAAGCACGAAGATGAAGCGATCAGCCGTACGAAAAACTTTGGCGTGAAAGAGATCATCGTGAAACGTGGCGCGGACGACTGTTTTGTTGTAACACAAGATCAACAACACACCGTTGCGGCCTTGAAGGTTGATGCTGTGGTGGATACCACGGCGGCGGGTGATTCTTTTAGTGCGGGTTATCTTGCAAAACGAATTTTAGGCGGAGACGTTGCTGAGTCTGCGCTTGCTGGCCACAAAGTGGCTGGCACGGTTATTCAACATCGCGGCGCGATCATTCCAAGCCAAGCGATGCCAACTATTTAAGGAACGATGAAATGAAAGATCTGAACCAACAACTTTCAGAAATTAAAGTAGTCCCTGTTATCGCGATCAAAGACGCAGGCAAGGCAGTGAAACTGGCACAAGTGCTGATTGAAAATGGCCTGCCATGTGCTGAAGTGACGTTCCGTACTGAAGATGCCGCTTTAGCGATCAAAAACATGCGCGAAGCGTACCCAGAGATGTTGATTGGCGCGGGAACTGTGCTGACAAGCGCGCAAGTGGATGAAGCGATTGATGCGGGCGTGGACTTTATTGTGAGCCCAGGTTTCAACCCAACTACAGTGAAATACTGCCAACAGCGTAACGTGACCATCGTCCCTGGTGTCAACAACCCAAGCTTGGTTGAACAAGCAATGGAAATGGGTCTGCGTACGCTGAAGTTTTTCCCAGCAGAACCGTCAGGCGGCGTCGCGATGCTAAAAGCATTGTCTGCGGTTTACCCTGTAAAATTCATGCCAACCGGTGGCGTGAGCCCAAGCAATGTTAAAGATTA
>NZ_JAWOUH010000163.1:0-964 GCF_033339295.1 Vibrio sp. 704
CTGAAGCACTTCGTGAAGCGATGAGCGATGGCGTAATCTGTGACATGTTTGAAGGTCATGCGCCTTTTAAACCGCGTTACGTTTTACCTGACTATGCTAAGTTTTTATCTCAAGGCTCTGAGTATTTGGAGTTGTCACCTGCAGAAGATTTTGATGATGCGCTAAATATGCTTACCATCATCTATCATCATGTGCCGTCTGTTACCAATATTCCGGTGTATTTAGGGCAGTTAGACGACGTCCTGATGCCTTATGTAGGCGACCAAACTGAAGCGCAGATTTACAAAAAACTTCGACATTTCTGGATCATGTTGGATCGCACGTTGCCGGATGCCTTCATGCACGTGAATATCGGGCCAACAGACAACATTATCTGTCGCACTATTTTGCGTGTGGACGCAGAGCTCAAGCAAATTGCACCAAATCTCACGTTTATGTACGACGAATCGATCACACCAGATGATTTGTTACGTCAGGCGACGAAAAATATTTGTGACTGTAGCAAGCCTCATATTGCGAATTACCCAATTCACGCAAATGCTTATGACGGAGCGCGGTTTGGTATCGTCAGTTGCTACAACTCACTCCCGCTAGCTGGTGGTTCAAACACGCTTGTACGCATGAATCTAAAAGAAGTGGCGAAACGTGCAGCAAGTCGCGACGATTTTTTCAGTAATGTATTACCGACGTATCATCAACTAATGACGGAGTTGATGGACGCAAGAAGCTCGCACTTGCATGAACAATCACAGTTCTTCCAAGGCTTCTTAACCCAAGAAGGCTTGATTGAAGAGTCACGCTTTGCGCCAATGTACGGCATTTATGGTATGGCTGAAGCGGTCAACTTACTTCTTGAAAAAGAAGGGCAAACTTCCCGCTACGGACAAGACGAACATGCAAATGCATTAGGCCACGAAATTTCAGCGATACTAGCGACATTGGTTGATTCTACGCCTGTGAGATA
>NZ_JAWOUH010000164.1:0-959 GCF_033339295.1 Vibrio sp. 704
CCTGAAGTTGAGCCGGATCTTTCAGCACTGAAAACGCTGGATGTCAAAGGTGATATCACCATCGATAAGTTCAAAGCGGCTAACGCAAAAATGGAAGCGGTAAAAGCGAGCTTCACTGTCAATCGTGGTGTGTTTGACCTCACATCATTTAGCTCGAAGTTGTACCAAGGCACAATTTCAGCAACAGCAAGGCTAGATGCACGTAAGACGCCAGCGACTTACAGCGTGAAAAAATCAATCAAAGGTGTGAAAGTTCAACCGCTACTGATTGATGTTGCTAACAACGACAAGCTAGAAGGTACGGGTAATATCGACGTGAATGTCCAAGGTAGCAGTTTGACGACGACAGGTATCAAACAGAACCTTGCTGGTACGGTAGTGATTAACTTTGCTGATGGTGCGGTAAATGGCATCAACGTTGCTCAATTGATTCGTGAAAACTACGCGCGATTCAAAGGGCAAAAAGTTGAAAGTACCAACGAAGTGAAGAAAACAGACTTCAGTGCGATGACCGCGACGTTGAAACTAAACAAAGGTGTGGTATCAACGGACAACTTGCATGCTCAGTCACCATTACTACGTGTGCGTGGTAAAGGCAGTGCAAACTACATCAATGAGACGGTCGACTTTACTATCAGTACTTCAATTGTGGGTACGCTAGAAGGCCAAGGTGGTAAAAACATCGATGAGCTGAAGGACATCACGATTCCAATCAATGTGTCTGGTAAGTGGGCGGACCCTAAATTCAAACTCGTATTCGATGATGTTCTTAAACAGAAAGCTCAGAAAGAAATTGACCGTGGCGTAGAGAAGCTAACGGACAAAATCAAAGACGAGAAAACCAAAGAAGCGGTCGATGGTCTGTTGAAGAACCTTTTCAACTAACCACGCGTTGAAAGTGAAAGGGTTGGCATTGTGCCAACCCTTTTTTCATTGTGCTGCAAGCTTTACCAGTCGAC
>NZ_JAWOUH010000165.1:0-957 GCF_033339295.1 Vibrio sp. 704
TCCCTAACGTACAACATGAATATTTTGCAGCATATCGACTCTTCACACACATTCTGCGTCACCTTAAACCGTACTGAAGATATCGACGAGAACAAGATTCTGCGTCAGTTCACCTACCATCACCCTGTCTTTACGATGGAGTCTATCGCTGCCCAGCAACGCAAAGAAGAAATACAAGGAACTCAACATACGTGGTTTTGTGGCGCTTATTGGTACAACGGATTCCATGAAGATGGCGTGCGCAGTGCTTTGGATGTTGTGAAAGGAATTGCCGCTAAACATAACGAGAAAAACGACACACTTTATGAACAAGGTGCTGCGTAATATGAGTATCCCTTCTCACAGCCAGTTATTTATAGGCAATGTAAGACATCGTCGTTTTACGCCCGTTAAGCACGAGCTGAATTATTCAATGTTTATGCCAGCGATTGATTTGGATGAAATTGGCTTACTTGAGAAAAAAGTTTGGGGCTTTGGGACTCGCTGGTGGCATTGGGCTCGATTCAAACGTGATGATTACCTCGGTGAAGGGAGTTTGAAAAAAGCGGTGCAAGATAAAGTCGCAGAACTTACGGGCGTACGTTGCAGCGGCAAAGTACTGGCTGTCTGTCACTTGCGTTATCTCGGGCTTTATTTTAGTCCAGTGAATTTTTACTACCTGTATGACCAAAAAGGTGAATGGCAATATCTTCTCGCCGAAGTCAGCAATACACCTTGGAATGAGCGCCATTATTACGCGATAGCGGCTGACCCAAAGGATGAAGATTTTGGTTGGGAGCAAGACAAAGCATTCCACGTGTCACCGTTCAACCCGATAGACCAATCGTACCGCTGGAAAATAAAGCCGCTTACAGACAAGTTAAATATCCATCTTGAATGCCATAAAGGTGAAAAACACTTCGACGCCACAATGGCTATGAAAGCACAGCCATTTTCCAGTGGTTTTTTATTGAAGTG
>NZ_JAWOUH010000166.1:0-956 GCF_033339295.1 Vibrio sp. 704
AAGGCGCCAGGTTGAGTTGGTTCACTTCTTTGAAAAAATGAATCAAATTGTTGTTCAAGGCCGTTTTGGCGTAATTGACCGAGCCTTTTTCCGTCACAAACGTAAAACCGCGACGAGTCTGATAATCGCCAAACGCTTCCATTGAAAAGTATTTCTCCGGTGCTCGTCCAGAAAAAAGAAAGTCGACCTGCACATCGTGCGATTCAAATGCCTTGCTCATTGCACGTGCACGTGCGATATGGCCATTTCCCGTACCTTGAACACCGTATAGAATTTTCATCCATTAACCTCCTACGATCGCAATAGCCAGAGCACCACACGCACTTCCCAACAGCGCCCCGATGATGACGTCAGTAAAGAAATGGACACCGAGCAAAATACGCGCCGTGCCAATTAAGCTCGCCCAAGAGAATGCGGCATAACCGAGTTCTGGGTAGTAATGGTTGATAAGTGTTGCCATGACAAACGCAGCAGCAGTATGTCCAGACGGTAAACTGTAGCGATCAGAAGGGGTGATAAAAGCAGGTAACAAAGCGCTCAGTTCTTCAGGACGACGGCGTTTAAAGCTGTTTTTTAGCGTCCAGTAAATGGGTAGCTCGACGGCAAATGCCAGCAATCCGGCTAACATAAACCAAGATCCGTGTTCTTTATCTAAATACCAAGCTAACAGCCCTAAGACGACGTAGAGATGCCCATCTCCACTGTGCGAAACGCCTTTACTGATGTTGGCAACTTGTTGGTTAAAACGGTGCTGAAGACATACGCTAGAGAATGCTAAATCAAACTTAGCGATGGTTGCTATTGGCTGTGTGATTGTCTCAATGGTTCGCATGTGACCTTCCCTTACTTTGACAACGCCTTTGTGTGAAAAGTAGGAGGTTTAGGTGACAGCTACATGACGGGAAGTTGGACAATTAGTGACAAAAGTAGAATGGACGGAATAGCGCACATTGATG
>NZ_JAWOUH010000167.1:0-951 GCF_033339295.1 Vibrio sp. 704
ATTGACCTGTTCTGGCGTGTAAGAACGAGAGTTTTCAATAGTTTCTTTTTTAGATGTAGGAAGCTCTTTGGGTGGGTATAGTGTTTGATTGGGTTCTAACTTATGTGTGACATGCTGCATCATTGTTTGTATTGCCTGACGATCCATGTCGATTGTGCTTTGTTTACATTCGTGAGCGCGTAACTCTATGTAGTTTTTTGCTTGTTCTGGGGTTAGTTCTCTTAGAGAGCCAAGCTTGAACTCTTTCAGATAATCGCAACAGGTTTTCAATGCTTGTTCGTAGTTCCTCGCCGTTCCCACCGATTCTATGGCATTACCTTTCCCCTGCATTTCTTTCATGACAGAAGCGGCTTGTTTTTCTGATTTTGCGAAGTGCCCTTTAGCCATTGCGTGTTACTCCGATGGAATGGATATATCGGAGGATGGTACTGCGAGCTGCATATTGCTTGTGTTCAGTTTGGAGGTGCAGAGCAATCAGTTCTAAAGATGCGCCATGCTTGTACATTTTGGCGATTTCAGAACGGAACGGTTCAAGTTTAGAGGTGCGTTTCTTATAGTTTTTGCCTTTGCGTAAAGCACGGGTCTTTTTTGCAGCTTCGGTCGCTGCTACTGGATCAAAGCTCATAAAAATCTCGATGTGGGCGTAAGAACTAGCTAAATATTTTCGTAAAAATATCCAGACGGCATTGCCGTTCGCCAATTTTGCTTTTTTTCGTATAGCAAGGCCGACTGTTCACACCTTTTCACGTTCACTTTCCGCCAGTGAAGTGCGTACTGATTTTTGTGTTTCGCTGCTTTGAGAAGCACCGTTGGTATCAGTAATTAAAACCAACGTGTACGGTGTTAACTAGGCCGTACTCCCCTGAGGCAAAATCATTTTTTAGTTCTCTGACTAAGCGCGGATTTGATTTTCGCAGACCAAACCAAGGAGGTTGTAGAGGTCAGGTTCCT
>NZ_JAWOUH010000168.1:0-950 GCF_033339295.1 Vibrio sp. 704
TTTATCCACTCTATTTTCCTCCATATTAGCTGAGAATGGCTAGCCAGAAGATTTCTATCAGCAGAATCTCGCTTTGCGTATGAATTGTAAGGTTGGTGCAGATTTTGGTGCTTTAGACCACCCATGATCCCAATGCTTTTCGCGCAGATAAAATAAACCCCAGCTCAATGTCTGGGGTTGTGGTTTTCTTAATTCGCTGTTGTTATTGGGCGAGTGTTTTCAGGATTTCTTTTAGCTCGACGGTTTCTCGGATTTCAAAGTTCGGCGTTATCTCTGTTGGATTACTTGCGCCAGTCGCATTCACCCACACACTCAAAATACCAATGTTGTTTGCGCCTGCGATGTCTGCCGCTAAAGAGTCACCGATGTGTAAGGCTTCTTCTGGTTTGATGTCGACAAGATTCAAGGCTTTTTGGAATATGCTGGCCGCTGGTTTTTCTTCTGGCTCTTCGCCACCCACAATAATATGGTCCACCCATTCATCCATTTGTGTTGCTTTCAATTTGGGGTGCTGCGAGAAAATTGGACCGTTAGTGATCACGACGAGTTTGTAGTGCTTACGTAGATCCGTCAGCATTTCTTTTACGCCAGGGAAGAAAGTGAACGCGCCCATACGTGCTGAATCAAAATAGTGTTGTGCTTGCTGAGCTTGCTCTGCATCGATGTGGATGCCGTTCTCTGCCAAAATCGTTTGGATCAGACCACAGCGAAAAGCATTTTCGTCTGGAAGAAGAGCAACCAGCTGAGGAAACTCTGCATTGAGCTTTTTATATACCCCTTGCAAGTAGCGTTGTAAGAATGCTTGAGGATCAGAGACTTGTGGATACGTTTGTTGAATCCAGGCAGCAAATTTTTGCCCTGCAGCTTTGTCTGCTTGGGATGTGCCACATAACGTCTCGTCCATATCAAAAAAAATCGCTTTAAGCACAGGGGCTCCTTTCATTCACTAC
>NZ_JAWOUH010000169.1:0-948 GCF_033339295.1 Vibrio sp. 704
CGGCATCGTCGATTGAGCGCTTAAACTCTTCTTCTAACGCTAAGATCTGCTGAACTGGTGTTTGTCGATTGCCGTATATAAAGAACGATGCGATTCGGCTAACGCGTTTGTAGACCAAGTGCCAAGTGATGCCAATCAAGGCACAAATCGGAATTGAGATGAGCCATTGATTGTCTTCAGACATTGGAATAAATACCGCACCTAATGGCAGGACGAAAATGGTGCACACAAAAAGCACACTGATCGTCAGATAAGCAAGGTATTTGGCGCTGTAGAATCTCGATGTAAGCAGCGCGTAACCAACAAACAGCATTTCACTGATGGATAACGCTGGTGGCAGCCACGTTAGTGAGAAATCCCCAAGGAAGTAGGTCATGCCTAGGTGTATGACAGCCGTAGACAGCATGAATACTAAGATCCCTGCGATCATGTAATTGTTCTTCGCTATAGAGAGCTTACTGCTGTTTGCGCGCATGCTAATGAGGTTGGTGAGTGTCATAACGACAAAGGTCACCAATCCTATGAAGAAATAAGAAGTGTGAGGGCCAAACTCAATCACAAATTGGCTAGGGCCATCAATCAGCACATTCTCAACGGTTAGGTTCGGGCGTAAATTGATGACCAGAGAATAAACCGTCAGCGCAACAAAAATGCCTTGTTGCCACAGTTTTACTTTGCCTTTTTTCTGCTCGGCGGCGAGCTGGCAAGAAAAGTAGAAAGCAAAAGCAAATGCGAAGAAGGAAGCTAAGTTGGCTAATTTCGCCATGAAAATGCCGCCCTCTGGCCCAAGCAGAGGTAGCAAATCGGTATGGAAGTAGGCGTTACTGCTAATCCAAATAATAATGCATGTCGAATAGGCGATATAAGGCGCGTGGTACGAACCTAAGATCACTTCGTTCTTTTGTTTAAGGCGATAGCAGTAGTACAGCAGCCACACGAGAACCACGG
>NZ_JAWOUH010000170.1:0-946 GCF_033339295.1 Vibrio sp. 704
TCAGCTACCTTAATGGTGCGATCTGCTTTATTCCGGCACTGGCCCCAATCTTAGGTAGCTGGTTAACTCAGCAACTCGATTGGCGTGCAAACTTCAGCTTTATGGCTGGTTTTGCGGTTGTCTCAGGAACGTTGATGTTCTTGATGATGAAGGAAACCAACCCAGCAACCGAGAAACAAGCGGTATTCAAAGTAAGTCGTTACTGGTCGGTACTGAGCACGCCATCTTTCATTTTCCACGCATCACTATGTTTGATGGCCATGGCGGTTATCTTAGCTTACGTGACGTCAGCACCGTCGGTATTGATGACAGGCATGGGCCTTTCAATGAATGAGTTCACATTCTGGTTTGGCATTAACGCGGTCATTAACATCGCTGGCTGTATGTTGGCACCGAAGTTCATGGAACGTTTTGGCACACACAACACGCTTGTGGTTGGTATCTCGACGTTGGCTCTGGCTGGTGTGGTGATGCTGGTGATGAATGGCCAAAACACGGCGCTGTCGTTCATGCTGCCAATCTTTATGTCGTCCGTTGGTTTTGCTTTGATTCTTGGCGGCGCCGCGGGCAAGGCGTTGGAACCATTCGGTGATAAAGCGGGCACAGCCGCGGCGCTACTTGGTTTGTTCCAAATGAGCGGTTCTGGTTTGTTAGTGGGTACCTTACAGCGTTTGCCGTTTGATCCACAAACATTGATTGCTATTCATATGTGGGTATTGCTACCAGCATTGGTGATTCTATTTTCAAAGGCCGGTAAGAGCTGGCACGCACGCTTCGCTAATGCGTAAATCAGTGTAATTTAGTATTTTCCAATGTATGTAACGCGTGTATATTTGTCGTTCACACTTTTCCTGACACCATAATGGAATTCAAAAAGTAATGTCGTTAACCACGTATGAAATGGCTCGTATTCTAGAGCAAATGGAAGATTCACCAGAAAAGGTGA